>JAOZRW010000025.1 GCA_029939995.1 Acidimicrobiia bacterium
CGGCCATCCGGTCACCCGCCCTGCATGAAGTTGCGGCGGATGCGCTGCTCCGTGATCTCGGTCATCATCTCGTCCTCGTGATCACGCCATGCGGATTGACGGCGAGAGTCGAGGAACCGCCACGCCGCGAACGAGAGGACCGTGACAACGATCACCGATCCGACGATGAATCCCAGCATCCCGCGCCTTTCGTCATCTGACCCGAGTGTAGTCCTCGGCCTCTCGACCGGACCTGGGCGAGTGCTAGGTGACGAGGTAATTCTGCAAGAACCCCTGTTGCGTGCGTGCGGACAACTCGAACTCGGGGGTGTCGGGAGACAGCACTCCGAAGTGTCCCCCATCGACGTTGAGCAGTTGTTTCGGTTCGGTGGCGGTCTCGAAGACGGCTCGTGACAGGTCGGCATCGTTTTCCTCGTCCTCTTTCCCCACGACCATCAGCATGGGGGCACTGATGTGAGGGATACAGACCTGGGCGTCGAACGGAGCCGGGGTTGCCAGACGCGCGAACGTTGCCCGGTTGCTCCAGCCCGTCCCGGAACGTTCGCCGTTGTCGATGAACCAGCGGAAAGCGGTGGGCGTCTGAACGAACGATGGGTCGTGCGCCTGGTCGGCAGAGACGACCGGGAGTGGGCCGATAACGGTTCGCTCGAAGGAATCGAGATCGGCGTTCAACACCGTCTCTCTGATCGCCTCGAATACCGTGCCGTCCCGGTCCGGCGGAGACAGACCGTCTCCGAGAGCCGGAACCTGCAACACAACGGCGGCGATGGCGGGATCGGTGGCAGCAACGACGGCTGCAACGGACGTGCCTGTGCTCACCCCCCAAACCCCGACGCGGTCGTGATCCACCTGGTCCAGGCTGCGAAGGAACGCGACCGCCGTCCGGTAGTCGCGTGCCTGATTCCAGAGATTGACCTCACCGCGGGACTCGCCCTCGCTGGAACCGAAGCCCCGGTAGTCGAAGAGGAGCACGGCAACGCCGATCTCGGCTATGGCCTTCGCATAGTTCTCGAACACAGGGAACCGGCTGGTCACGGAGAAGCCCGGCGCCATGGCCATCCCCGGAGTCGGCCCCTCGGCGTCGGGGCTGAAGAGCCGTCCGCGAACGATGCTGCCCTCTGAGAGGAATTCCACGTCGGTAACCAATCGAGCACCTTTCGCCGGGTCGAATCGACCCTAGGAGCATCTCCCCGGGCCTGCAACGGCGGTGCTACCGGTCGAGGAGCAGTTCGGCCAGCTGCACCGTGTTGAGCGCGGCACCCTTTCGGAGGTTGTCGCCGACGGCCCAGAGGCTGATGCCGCCCGGGTCGCCGATCGTCTCCCGGATGCGTCCGATGAGCACGTCGTCGATCCCGGCGGAATCGAGCGGCGTCGGCACGTGATCGTCCGGCCACACCTGAGCGCCCGGGGCGTCGGCGAGAATCTCCTCGGCCTCCTGCACGCTCATCGGCCGATCGAAGAACATCGTCGCGGCGATGCCGTGACCGACCATCGTCGGGACCCGGACGCACGTCGGCTCGACCCTGATGTTCGGGGCGTCGAGGATCTTCCTCGTCTCGTGGACGAGCTTCCACTCCTCATCGGTGTGTCCCGCCTCGGTGATCGCACCCGCCATCGGCAGCACGTTGTATCCGATGGGCCGCTGGTAGAGATCGCCGCCGGGGTCCTTCCACCCTCCGTGCTGGAGGGCCTCCCGATCGGATCCCAGTTCCGCGATCTGACGCTCGAGGGTGTCCATGCCCTGCTGGCCGGACCCGGACGTCGCCTGATACGACATCGCGACCATCCGGTCGATCCCTGCGGCCCGGTGCAGCGGAGCGATCGCCATCATCAGCGCCATCGTCGTGCAGTTCGGGTTGGCGATGATCCCCTTGTGGGACTCGATCGCCTCGTCGTTGACCTGGGCCACGACGAGCGGGACGTCCGGATCCCTGCGGAACGCCGAGGAGTTGTCGATGACGGCCGCCCCCGCCTCCACGAACCGCGGGGCGTGCTCCCTGGAGCGCCCTCCGCCCGCCGAGAAGATGGCGATGTCGATGCCGGACGGATCCGCTTCCTCCAGGTTCTCGATCGTGACCGTTCCCCACGGCGTGTCGACGACGGTTCCTGCGGATCGTTCCGATGCGAGAAGACGGAGATGCGCGACGGGGAAGTCACGTTCGGCGAGGATCGACCGGATCGTTCGTCCGACCGCACCCGTGGCGCCCACGACCCCGACGGTGGGGGAAGCGATCTTCTGCATCACTGCTCCCCGATCAGGCTCGCGTGCAGGGCCTCGACGGCGGCCTGCGTGTCGTCGCCGCGCACGATGCAACTGATCCGGATCGTGGAAGTCGAGATCATCTCGATGTTGACGCCGGACTCGGACAGGATGCGGAACATCGTGGCCGCCACACCCGACTCCGCCTTCATCCCGGCGCCGACGACGCTGATCTTCGAGATACCCGTGTCGAGGTCGACGCCGACCGCGCCGATCTCCCCCGCGATGCGCTCCGCCACGGCGACGGCATCGAGCGCCGAGTCGGCCGGGACCGTGAACGAGATGTCGGTGACGCCGCGACTCGACACGTTCTGGACGATCATGTCGACGTTGATGCCTGCGGAAGCCATCGGTTCGAACACGGCGGCGGCGATGCCCGGCTGGTCCGGAACGCCGTACACGGTCAGTTTCGCTTCGGAGTCGTCGTGGGCGATGCCACGGATCACCGGTTCTTCCATCGTCTCCTCCTTGACCCACGTGCCTTCGCCGCCGTGGAACGACGACCGGACGTGGATGGGAATGTTGTAGCGGATGCCGAACTCGACACTCCTGGGCATGAGCACACCGGCGCCGGCGTTCGCAAGTTCGAGCATCTCCTCGAACGTCACCTCGTCGAGTTTGACGGCCGTGGACACGACCCGCGGATCGGCCGTGAAGACGCCGTCGACGTCCGTGTAGATCTCGCAGAGGTCGGCTCCCAGCGAGGCGGCGAGCGCGACGGCGGTAGCGTCCGATCCGCCGCGTCCGAGCGTCGTCACGTCCTTCGAGTCGGGGCTGACGCCCTGGAACCCGGCGACGATCGCGACCTTGCCCTCATCGAGGCTCTCCCGGACACGGAACGCCCGGATGTCGAGGATCTCGGCGCGCCCGTGATCGGCGGTCGTGAGGATCCCGGCCTGGGATCCGGTGAAGCTGACGGCGGGGACGTCCTCGGCCCGGATCGCCATGGCGACGAGCGCCATCGAGATGCGTTCACCGGCGGTCAGCAGCATGTCCATCTCACGCGGGTGGGGGACGTCGGCGATCTCCGTGGCGAGAGCGATCAACTGGTCGGTGGACTTCCCCATCGCCGACACGACCACCACGACGTCGTTGCCCGCGCGGTAGGTCTCGACGACTCGGTGAGCGACCCTGCGGATGCGATCGGCGTCGGCGAGCGAGGTGCCTCCGAACTTCTGAACTACGAGTGCCATGTGCGGCGAAGTGTAGGGGTGAGACGGCGCGGGTACCGGTACGTTGGGAATAGCCTTTCGGCCATGAGACGCCTCCCTTTGCTCACCTCGATCGTCGTCGCCGCACTCGTCCTCGCCGCATGTGGAGGAACCGCATCGACGACCACGACGCAGGCCGAGGTCCCTCTCGAGGTGGTTCCCCGCACCTACGAGCAGTTCCGGGCTCAGCCGACGGCATGCGGCGCCGAGGCACCCGCTCCCCTCACCGAGATGCAGTTCGACGACTGGGGCGACGAGTCGCCCGATCCGACGACTCCCAACCTCGCCGTCATCTCGACGTCTTGCGGCGATATCACCGTGGAGCTCGACCCGTCGCTTGCACCCTCGACGGTCGCCTCGTTCATGTTCCTGGCCCGACAGGGCTACTTCGACGGCACCGTCTTCCACCGCGTCATCCCGGGCTTCGTCGTTCAGGGCGGGGATCCGACGGCGACCGGCACCGGTGGTCCCGGCTACACCATCCCCGACGAGTACCCCCCGGCCGACGTCGCATACGAGCGCGGGGTTCTCGCGATGGCGAACGCGGGCTCCGGCACCACCGGAAGCCAGTTCTTCATCGTGCTCGAGGACACGGAGCTCCCCCCGCAGTTCACGATCTTCGGTCGCGTCGTCGAAGGCTTCGACGTCCTCGATAGCTTCCAGCTGATTCCCCTCGGCAAGGCCCCCGGGAGCCCCGACCCGGTTCCGAGCACCCCGCTCGAAACCATCTACGTGAACACGATCACCATCGAAGCCTGAGCAACGAGAAGGGGAGCGCATCGCGCTCCCCTTCGATCGTTGGCTCTTCCGAGCGGCTACATGCCTCCGGGCTCCTTCGGGCTCAAGTACTTCGCCCACCACTTCTTCGCCGTGTCGATGCCCCCGACGCCAAATGCGATGGCGAAAGCGACCCCGCCCGCGGCGATCAGAATCAACGTGATGTTGGTTGCAAACGTGATGTTGAGCAGGTCGAGAGCGAAGAGGACGCCGAAGATGATCACGGCGACGTGAACGACCCAGGTGAGCCACCCGACTCCGCTCGAGTCGGCGAACGGTTTGACGAGGCCGGCGACCCAGTTCGCGACGGCCGCTGCAATCACGATGACTATCACAGCGAGCAGCACAGTCGGGATCCACGCGAGGAGCCGCTCCAGCAACACTTCGATCGTTGTCAACTCGAGGATTCGGACCGCTATCAGCCACAGCACAACCATCAGATAGGCGTACACGACCGTCGCGGTGATCCCCGCCGCCGTCTGATCTGACGACGCGAGCGCGTTCGTGATTCCGGCTCGATCGAAGATCCCCTGGAAGAAGGACCAGTTCAGCGCCTTCTCAATGAGCTTCCTGGTCCACCTGATGATCCAACGGCCGATGATGAGCACGAGGATCGCAACGATGATCTTCGGCAACCACTCTGCGATCACCTGACCGAGTGATTCGAACTCGGCCACCATCTGGTCCCAGAAGGACATACCTCTCCCTTCCCTTCGTCGTTCGCTACCCCGCCTATCCTAGCCGCCGCCCGGTCCCCGACACCTCGACGACGCGCATCCGTCGACAAGCTCATCGGGTAGCCTTCGTCCGATGGCAACGGACAAACGAGAACGACAGCGGGCTCTTCGAGCCGAGAAGAAGGCTGCAGAGGCGAAGGCCAAGAAGCGGCGCGACATGCTGGCCGTCGTGAAACGCTACGCCGTATACGCCGTGATCATCGTGATCGCACTCCTCGTGATCACCTTGATCGGCAGCGGCTGAGTCCACCGTGGCGGTCGACCTCCATCTCCATTCGAACGCCTCAGACGGAACGGATCCGCCAGAGATCGTCGTCGAGAAGGCCGCCGCGATCCCGCTGACGGCGATCGCCCTCACGGACCACGACACCCTGTCCGGAATCCCCGCCGCCCGCGATGCGACTCGAAGCCGCGGCATCGATCTGATCCCGGGCGTCGAACTGTCCGTCGATCATCACGGCGTGAAGATCCACATGCTCGCCTACTTCATCGAACCCGTCGCAGGACCGCTCCAGGATCGCCTCGAGGAGCTGAGAGCCGGACGGGCCGTTCGCAACGATCTGATCATCGAACGCCTCAACGAACTCGGCTATCCGATCACGATGGCCGACGTGCTGGAACGGTCCTCGGGCGACGCCGTCGGCCGCCCCCACATCGCCGACGCACTCGTCGCCGCCGGCCTGATGAAGGATCGGGCACAGGCGTTCCATGAACTGCTCCGCGACGGCGGGCCCGCCTATTTCGAGCGAGATCGGCTCACCGCCACCGACGCGATCGAGCTGGCGACGGCTTCGGGCGGGGTGACGTCGATCGCCCATCCGTTGACGATCGACGCGGGCGAGTCCACGCTTCGCGACGTGTTCGAGGAGCTGAGAGCGGTCGGTCTCGCAGGCATCGAGGCCTACTACTCGGAGTACGCGCCCAACATCCGCACCCAGCTCGCCGACACCGCAGCCGAACTGGGCCTCGTCGCAACCGGGGGCTCGGACTACCACGGAGCGGGCAAGCCGCACCTGTCGATCGGCACCGGACGGGGCGATCTCGTCGTCCCCGATTCCGTCCTCGAGGAACTGCGCGCCCGAAGGGGATAACCGGTCAACCGCAGGGCTTCGACCGCCGATGTATCCATCAGAGCACGAAAGGGTTCTGGTGATTCCACACCTGTCGGCGGGCCGTTCGCCGATCGAATACGGAGCGATCCGACATGCGTTGCATCAGGTGCGTGCGGCCTCGGCCGCGCTCACCGCCGTGATTGCCACGGGCTTCGCCGTGTTCGGATCGGCCCCCTATGCCATCCCCTACGCCGTCGGGGCGGCGATCGTTGCGATCGACGCGCTGTACCGGCAGAACCACGGTGACTCTGCAACGGTGCCGCTGCTCATCGACATCACCGTCATCGGTACCGCCATGGTCATCGGCGGAGCGTCCCCCTCGGTGCAGGTTGCCGCACTGGCCTACGGGATCGTGGCGATCTCCGTGCTGCTCCCCACCGGCCAGACGGGCATCCTCATGATCTACGCCCTCGTCTGGGCGTCGGCGGTGATGGCCATGGGCGGCTCGGGACTGAGGGTCTTCGCCGACCGCGGCGCCTTCGACGGTGTCCTCACGATCATCCTGCTCGCCGACGTCGCCGCCCTCATGGCCGGAGCGACGAGGAACCTGCTGGCCGTTCAGGACCGCCAGCAGGAACTCCTCGAGCAGGAGCGGAGAACGGTCGAAGTGAAGAACGAGTTCGTGTCGATGGTGTCGCACGAGCTCCGGACACCGATCACGGGCATCTCGGGTTTCGCTGAAACGCTGCTCGAGCACTGGCGCGACCTTCCTCCGTCCGAGGTCGACGAGTTCCTCATGATCCTGCGGGGAGAGTCCGACCACCTTGCGAACCTCGTCGAGGACATCCTCGTGATCCCCCGTCTCGACGCCGGTCAACTCCGCTTCCATCTCGAGCAGGTCGCGGTCGCCAACGTCGCGGAGGCCGTCGCCGAGATGGTGCTCGACAGTTCGACGACGGTGGAGATCGATCTCCCGGTGTACGTGACGGTGTGGTCGGACCCGGCCCGACTCCGCCAGATCCTCCGCAACCTCATGGAGAACGCCCGCAAGTACGGGGGGAACGAGATCTTCGTGTCGGGTGAGGAACGCCGCGAGGGCACCTACACGGTGATCGTGGCAGACGACGGCGCGGGGATCGCCGAGGCCGATCGGGAACGGATCTTCGAGCATTTCGAACAGCTCTCGAAAGGTGACGCCCGCCTCGAACAGGGAGTCGGCCTCGGTCTCCCGATCGCACGCAAGCTGGCGCGGGCCATGGGAGGAGACCTCTGGTACGAGGACCGGTTCCCGGTGGGGGCGGCGTTCTGCTTCAACCTCGACCTGGTCAAGGAGAGCGAGCGACTCCCGTCGCCCGTGGACGCCGGCACCGAGATGTAACCTGCCGGGATGCTTCCCTACAACATCGATCACGTTGCCATCGCCGTGCGTGACCTCGATATGGCCCTGGCCGACCTGAAGGAGCAGTACGGAGCCGAACCGCTGTCTCGCGAGGTCGTCGAGAGCCAGGGCGTCGAAGAGGCGATGGTGCCGGTCGGCGCCTCCTACATCCAGGTCCTTCAACCACTCGGTCCCGGGACCCCCGTCGGCCGGTTCGTCGAGAAGCGGGGGGAGGGCCTTCATCACATCGCGTTCGCCGTGCCGAACATCGAAGCAGCCATCGAGCACCTCGAATCGGCCGGCGCTCGACTCATCGACCACGAACCGCGGGTCGGTGGAGGTGGCCATCGGATCGCGTTCGTTCATCCGAGCGCATTCGGCGGTACGCTTATCGAACTCGTGGAACTCGTCGAGGAACCATCGTGAACCGGATCATCGCAATCAAGGGCGGCGCCGACGCCTGCATGGCCGCGGCCATCGCCGCCACGATCGCGCACCTCGAAGATGCCAACGCCGAGACGCTATCGGCCCGCCCACCGGTTCCGCGCCCGAGTCACTGGGTTCAATCCAGCCGCCCTCGCGAGATCCCCACACCGCTGCCGTCCCACGTCTACGACGCCGCACCCTGGACCGATCTCGGAGAGTTCGAGAGCTGAACCGGCCGGGCACCTGCCGTCGCTCCGACGGGTACCATCGTGGAGAACACCACGAAAGGGTTGCGATGGCCACCGTAATCACATCGATCGCCAGGACGCCGATCGGGAAGTTCCGGGGAGGATTCACTCCGCTGACGGCGACGGACCTCGGCGGCGTAGCGATCGCCGGTGCTCTCGAACGGGCGGGAATCACCGGAGATCAGATCGACGAAGTGCTCTTCGGGCACGTGATCCAGGCGGGTCAGGGGCAGATCACCTCGAGGCAGGCGGCGCTCAAGGGCGGCATACCCATGACCGTGCCGTCGACGACGATCAACAAGGTGTGCCTCTCCGGCATGACCGCCATCGCCGACGCGGACATCAGGATCCGGGCCGGAGAGTCCCGCGTCCTGATGACCGGCGGAATGGAGTCGATGACGAACGCCCCGCATGTGCTCCCCGGAGCCCGGCAAGGCTTCGGATACGGCGGCGCCACCCTGATCGACTCCCTGAACCAGGATGGGCTGATGTGCGCGTTCGATCACGTGCTCATGGGTGAGTCCAGCGACGGCCGGAACGCCGAACTCGGCATCGGCCGCGAGGAACAGGACGCCTGGTCGGCGGAGAGCCATGCACGGGCGATCGCCGCGACCGAGTCCGGGGCGTTCGCCGACGAGATCGTTCCCGTCGAAGTTCCCCAACGACGCGGTGACCCGGTCGTGATCTCGAACGACGAGGGGATGCGACCGGGGACGACCGCCGAATCCCTCGGAAGACTCCGGCCTGCGTTCCTCGAAGGGGGAACGATCACCGCCGGCAACGCATCACAGATCTCGGACGGTGCGGCTGCGCTCGTCGTGGCGGATGGCGACGCCGCCGCGGAGCTCGGAATGCCGGTCGTGGCCGAGATCCTCGCCTACGGGCAGGTGGCGGGTCCCGGAACCAGCCTGCAAGAACAGCCCGCGAACGCCATGAACGTGGCCCTCGGGCGGGCGGGCCTGGCCGCTTCGGATCTCGATCTCTTCGAGATCAACGAAGCCTTCGCATCCGTGGCGCTCTACTCGACACGGATGCTCGGCATCCCCCACGAACGCGTGAACGTGAACGGCGGCGCCGTGGCATTGGGCCACCCACTCGGCGCCACCGGCGCCCGGATCGTCGTCACGCTGATCAACGCGTTGCGCCGACGGGGTGGCGGCATCGGAGGGGCTGCACTCTGCGGTGGCGGCGGACAGGGTGATGCGCTGATCGTGAAGGTACCGTCGTCATGATCCAGGCTCAACCGGCCGACCGGAACCTCGCTCTCGAGCTCGTCAGGGTCACCGAGGCGGCGGCGATCGAAGCAGCGAAGTGGCAGGGACGAGGCGACAAGAACGCCGTCGACCAGGCGGCCGTCGACGCGATGCGCAGCATGCTCTCGACCGTCGACGTCGACGGTCTCGTGGTCATCGGCGAAGGGGAGAAGGACGAAGCGCCGATGCTCTTCAACGGCGAGGTCGTGGGGAACGGTCGGGATCCGAAGATGGACATCGCCGTCGATCCGGTGGACGGGACGCGTCTCACCGCAGGCGGCATGCCGGGCGCCCTCGCCGTCATCGCCATGGCGGACCGCGGCTCGATGTACGCCCCCGGATCGCTCGTCTATATGGACAAGATCGCCGTCGGAGAGGAAGCCGCCGGCTCGATCGACATCGACGCACCGGTCGCCCACAACCTGCAGCAGGTCGCCCGGGCGAAGGGCAAGGACGTCGACGAGGTCACCGTTGTGCTCCTCGACCGGCCGAGGAACGCCGAATACATCCGCCAGATCCGCGAAGTCGGCGCCCGAATCTCTCTGATCGGAGACGGCGACATCTCGGGGTCGATCGCGACGGCGAAAGCCGACAGCGGCATCGACGTCCTCATGGGCATCGGCGGGTCGCCGGAGGCCGTCACGTCCGCATGCGCCCTGGCGGCGCTCCACGGCGAGATCCAGTGCAAGCTGTGGCCTCGAGACGAGTCGGAGCGAGAGTACGCGCTCGAGCACGGTCTCGATCTCAACCAGGTGCTGACGACCCGGGACCTCGTCGACTCGGACAACACGTTCTTCGCCGCGACGGGCGTGAGTTCCGGATCCCTGTTGCGGGGGATCCGCTTCTACGGCAACCGCGTCGAGACACACTCGGTCGTGATGCGCTCGCGCTCGGGCACGATCCGCTTCGTGGAGAGCACCCACCGTCTCGATTGGCTCGACGAGATCAACGCCATCGATTGATCACACTGCGAGCAGGTGACCGGTAGATCCCTCCGAGCGTCTCGCTTGGTGCGTTTGACATGCCCTCGCTCGACTTGGTATAACTCCTACCTGAGACCTGACTCACCCCTCAGTTTTTTTGGTCGGGTCGACCGAGGAGGCAGCGATCGCGACACCGGTGACAGAGAAGGGATGGGCAACTCGACATGCCCTGCTCGACGCCGCCGAAGAGGTTTTCGGTGAACTGAGCTATGACCGCGCGTCGATCGCCGAGATCACCCGCAGGGCGGGCGTAGCGCAGGGCACCTTCTACGTCTACTTCGACGACAAGCGCTCCGCGTTCATTCAACTCGTCAAGAATCTGAACCACGGCCTGCGACGCCACATCGCCGGAGCGGTGAGCGGGATCGACGATCGTCTCCAGATGGAACGAGTCGGTCTTCGTGCCTTCTTCGAGTACACAGCCGGGCATCGGGCCCTGTACAAGGTCGTCCGGGAAGCGGAATTCGTGGATGCCGATATCTACCGCTGGCACTACCGAACGCTCGCATCGGCCTACTCGCGCGGGCTTGCGTCGGCCATGGAAGTCGGACAGGTAGCGGACGACATCAAACCCGAGACGCTCGCATGGATGCTGATGGGAATCAGCGAACTGCTCGGCAGTCGGTGGGTGATTCTCGAGCACCGCGAACCGCCCGAAGACATCCTCGACGAAGTGATGCTCTTCATCGCTCGGGGCTTCGGTCGACCGATCTCCAAGGGGGATTCATGACCGACATGGGCATCGTCGCGACGGCTACCTACTTCCCGGAGACGTTCGTTACCGCCGAAGAGATCGCTGAGCAGAGCGGACTTCCCGAGTGGGTCGTACGGGAGAAGCTCGGGATCGAGAGGAAGTTCGTTGCCGATCCGGCGATCCATCCGAACGAGATGGCCGCCCATGCAGCGCGAGCGGCCATAGAGAAGGCCGGCATCGATCCCCTCGACATCGACGTTGTTCTCTCCACCACTGAGGAGTGGCGCGAGTACCTCCTCTGGACGACGGCCATCGATCTCGCATATGAGGTCGGGGCCACGAACGCCTGGGGCATCGACGTTCACACCCGATGCGCAACCACGATCGCAGCGATGAAGTTCGCTCGAAGCCTCATGGCCGACGATCCGTCGATCAACACGATCCTCATCGGCGGCGGCTACGCCATCTCGCATTTCATCGATCTCACCGACGTCAACACGTCGTTCCTCTTCAATATCGGTGCTGGGGCGGGAGCGATGATCGTGCGGCGCGACCATCCCGAGAATCGCGTTCTCGGCATGCACATCATCACCGACGGTTCGATGAGTCGTCACGTCATCATTCCGGCGAGCGGCACCATCCACCACCCGACGGACGAGGCGGTCGCCAGGGGCGATTTCAAGTTCCGGCTCGTCGAACCCGAGGCCATGAAGGCGCGGTTGGGTGAAGTTTCGATCGCGAACTGGCTCACGTGTGTGGACACGGCCCTCTCCACCTCCGGCAACAAGGCCGACGGAACGCCGTACACCCGCGAGGACATCGACTTCTTCAACATGTCTCTCGTCAAGCCCTCTGCATATCGAGAGATGCTCGGCCATCTGGGGCTCACCGAAGACCAGGGGGTCTACCTGTCCAGCATCGGACACATCGGGGAACAAGACGCAATCATCAACATCGAAGCAGGGCTGGAACAGGGCCGCCTGACGCCCGGGGACACGATGGCCATCGTCGCCGCCGGCATCGGATACGTCTGGGCGGCCGCGATCGTGCAGTGGGGGCCGGCAGAGTGACGACACCGACCGACTTCATCCCCGACTGGCTCGACAAGCGCTCCAAGCTCACACCCCATCGCGTCGCTCTCGTCGACTCGGCCGACGGGTCGGAGACGACCTACGCCCAGTGGAACAAGCGGGCGAACCGCACCGCCAACTACCTGCGCAGCCTGGGTGTCACCAAAGGCGACCGTGTGGCCGTCTATGCATCGAACCGTGCCGAGTACCTCGACCTGTTCTGGGCAGCGCCGAAGATCGGGGCGATGCTCCAGAACCTGAACTGGCGACTCACCGTGCACGAACTGCGCGGCATCATCGCGGACGGAGAACCGAAAGTACTCATCTACAGCGAGGACTGGAAACCCCAGGTCGACGAACTGAAACCGTCGTTCACGACCATCGACCACGTCGTCGCCATGACCAACCCCGGCCCCGACGAGCGCGACTTCGCCGAGCGGAACGCGATGAGCAACGAACTCGCCGATGTGCCGGAACTCACACTCGACGATCCGTGGGGTATCTACTACACGGGCGGTACCACGGGCCTTCCGAAAGGCGCGATCCTCACCCACGGCAACGTCACCTGGAACAGCGTCAACACGATCACGTCATGGGGAATCACCGGAGATCACGTCGCCGCGCTCCAACTCCCGTTCTTCCACATCGGCGGCCCGAACATCTTCATGGTCCCGCTCGTCCACACCGGAGGAAAGACCATCCTCTGCTCCGGGTTCGACCCGGACGACACCTTCGACCTGGTCGAAACAAGCGGCATCACCCATTACGTCGCCGTACCGACGATGTTCCAGATGCTCCAAGAGCATCCTCGGTGGGACGAAGCGGACTTCTCCAAGTTGGAGCTGGTGATCAGCGGTGGGGCACCCTGCCCGCTGCCGATCATGCAGAGGTTCTGGGATCGAGGCGTCGACTTCAAGATGGGATACGGACTCACCGAAGCTTCCGGCAACAACTTCTGGCTTCCCCCTCACCTCGTCCAGGAGAAGATCGGTTCCGTTGGACACCCGATCTTCCACATCGACATGAAGATCGTCGGAGAAGACGGCACCGAATGCGATACCGATGAAGAGGGGGAGCTCCTCATCCGTGGTGGCCACGTAATCGCCGGTTACTGGAACCGTCCGGAGGCGACGGCGAAGGCGATCCGCGACGGCTGGCTCCACACCGGCGACGTTGCCGCTCGGGATGCCGACGGGTGCTACCGGATCCTCGGCCGGTCGAAGGACATGTTCATCAGCGGTGGGGAGAACGTCTATCCGGCGGAGATCGAATCGGTCATCACGGCCCATCCCTCCGTCCGTGAAGCGGCCGTCGTGGGCGTCCCCCACGAAACCTGGGGCGAAGTCGGCAAGGCGTTCCTCGTCGTCGACGAGGGCTACGACGAGGCCGACGTGCTCGCGTTTCTCGGAGAGCGTCTCGCCCGATACAAGATCCCGCGTTCGTACGTCGTGGTCGAGGCGTTGCCGCTCACCGCGATCGGGAAGATCGACAAGAAGTTACTCGCATCTGAGGAGGCCCCGTCATGAGCGTCCCAACCCTTCCCGGCATCACGGCCGAGACGATCACGACCGATCGGTTGACCACCAGGGTCTTGTTCTCAGGCCCCCGGGACGGCATCCCCGTTCTCTTCATCCACGGCAACTTCTCCTCTGCCACCTGGTGGGAGGAAACGATGCTGCAGATGCCGCCGCAGTATCGGTCGATCGCCCCGGACCAGCGAAGCTTCGGCGGAGCGGATCCCGATGTTCACGTCGACGCGACGAAGGGCATGGGGGAATTCGTCGACGACGCCATCGCCCTGATCGATCACCTCGGCTACGACAAGGTGCATCTCGTTGGGAACTCGCTCGGTGGTCTCGTCGCCTGGTGGATGATGGCCGACCACTCCGATCGACTCGTCTCCGTCACGCTCGCCGGCCCGGGCTCACCGTACGGGTTCGGCGGGACGAAGGACGCTCACGGTACGCCGACGACCGGGGACTTCGCCGGATCGGGTGGCGGATTGGTCAACCCGGAGTTCGTCAAACTCCTCCTCGCTGGAGACCGCTCGGCCGACTCACCGTTCTCCCCCCGCAACGTGATGCGTCTCCTCGTGTGGGGCCCTCCCTTCATCCCGGAGCGTGAGGACGCCCTGATCGAAGCGACGCTCGAGGTTCAACTCGGAGATCTCGGTCTTCCCGGGGACAAGGTTGTGTCCCCGAATTGGCCGTACGTCGCCCCCGGGCGGTGGGGCCCTTCGAACGCCATGTCGCCCAAGTACATCGGCAACCTCATCGAGCGGATCCTCGATGCCGAACCGAAGCCACCGGTGGTGTGGATCTACGGGGCCGACGATGTGGCGGTGTCGAACAGCGCCGCTTCGGATCCCGGAACGTGGGGTCCAAAGGGCATCCTGCCCGGCTTTCCCGGCACCGACGAGTACCCCCCGCAACCGATGATGGATCAGATCAGGACCGTTCTCGACGACTACGTCGAGCGCGGCGGCACCTACAAGGAGGTGGCGATCGAGGGATCCGGACACGTCCCGTTCTTCTCTCACCCCGACGAGTTCAACAACGCGTTCCACGCGTTTCTCGAGCAAGCAAGCAAACAAATAGGAGGCAAATCATGACGAAGAGAGCCATCCGGCTCCTGATGCTGGTCCTGGCGTTCGCCATGGTCGCCGCTGCGTGCAGCAGCAGCGATTCCGGCGAGACGACAACGACTGCAGCGGCCGAGACGACCACAACCGCCGGAGCCACCACAACGACGGCTGCGACGACGACGACGGCGGGTGAGACGACCACAACCGCCGCAGCGGCGGCCCTGACCTGTGACGAACCGGTCAAGGTCGGCGTCATCACCGATCAGACCGGCCCGCTTGCCATCTACGGTGCGCACATCATGGCCTCGTTCCCGCTGGGAATGGAGTACGCGACGGGCGCCCCCGCGAACGGCGACACCTACACGCTCGACGGTTGCGACATCCAGGTCATCTACAAGGATGACCAGAGCAACGCGGAAACGTCGGTCGCCGCGGCTCGCGAACTGATCGAAGTCGACGGCGTCGACATCATCGTCGGATCCGTTTCCTCCGGCGTGACGGCCGGTATTCAGCAACTCGCGCTCGACAACGACGTGATCCACATCGCTGCACCGGCCGCCGCGAACGATCTGACCGGGAAGACGTTCAACCCGAACTCCTTCAGAACGAGTCGCAACAACTACCAGGACGGCGTGGCCGTCTGCGAGTACCTGCCGACCCAGTACTCGACGTTCGTGCAGATCGCTCCGGACTACAGCTTCGGCTACGGCGGAGCCCAGGCCTACCGGGACGCATGCACGTTGAACGGCGGCACGTTCGTCGCCGACGACATCTTCGCCCCGGCAGACACGACCGACTTCACGCCGTACATGGAGCAGATCCTCGACTCCGGCGCCGAAGCCTGGCTCGTGACATGGGCCGGCGGCGGATTCGTCTCGATGCTCCAGTCGGCACAGGATCTCGGAGTGATCGACGAGATGGCGCTCGCCGCGCCGTTCGTCGACAACGTGGTGCTCCCGACGTTCTTCGCGAACGCCATCGGAACCACAGCCT
Source organism: Acidimicrobiia bacterium (assembly GCA_029939995.1). GTDB lineage: Bacteria > Actinomycetota > Acidimicrobiia > Spongiisociales > UBA5794 > JAHEEL01. Next base: position 15,667 of record JAOZRW010000025.1, read on the forward strand.
CGATCCTCTACCACTACACCCAGCCGGACAACGAGATCAACGACTGGCTCGTCGGCAAGGCCGCCGAGGCCGGAACGTTCCCCGATCTCTTCTGGGCCGACGGCATGAACGCAGCCATTCTCATCACCGAAGCCCTGAAGGCGACCGGCGGCGATGCGAGCGCCGAGGCGCTCCGCACCGCCATGGAGGGAATCTCGTTCGAAGGACCGAAGGGCTTGATCGAGATTCGGCCCGAGGATCACGTCGCCATCCAGGACATGTACGTCGTGAAACTCGTCAACGTCGACGACCCGGAGTTCAAGTACTTCGAAGCCGTCAAGACCGTCCGCCCGGACGTGCCCTGCCTCCTGGAAGGCGAGTACCTGGACCGCTGCGGAGATCTTCCCGTCGGCAGTCTCAGCGGCTGACACCCACGCAATGGTGGGTCGGGGACATCATCCCCGACCCACCACTCCCGTACAATATCGCCGATAGAGAAGGACGCCCGTGACCGAGGCCCTACTCCGCACCGAGAACCTCACGAAAGAGGTCGGCGCCCTCGTGGCCGTCGACGATGTCTCCATCTCGATCGGGGCCGGCACGCTCCACTCCGTGATCGGGCCGAACGGAGCTGGGAAGACCACCCTGCTCAACCTCCTGAGCGGAACACTCAAGCCGACCGAAGGCCGGGTGTACTACAAGGGTGACGACATCACCCGGGTCCCCGTGTACGACATGATCCACCGGGGCATCGGCCGATCCTTCCAGATCACCAACATCTTTCCGTTCCTCACGGTCTTCGAAAACGTCCGTCTCGCCGCACAGGCCACGGGATCGGACAACTTCAAGTTCTGGAGGACCGCAGCGTCGTTCCCCGACTACACGACCCGGGCACGGTCCGTGCTCGAAGACGTCGGCCTCGCCGACGAATCGCTCATTCCCGCCAACGCGCTCCCGCACGGTGACCAGCGCAAGCTCGAACTCGCCATGATCCTCGCTCCCAATCCCGATGTGCTGTTGCTCGATGAACCGACCGCCGGAATGGCCTCGGAACAGGTCCCGGAACTCGTCGATCTCATCTCGCGCATCCAGGCCGGAACAGACAAGACGGTGGTCCTCGTCGAGCACAACATGAACGTCGTGATGAATGCGTCGGACCGGATCACCGTCATGAACCACGGCAGCGTCCTCGCGGAAGGATCGCCGAGCGACATCGCTGCGAATGAGGTCGTCCAGGAGGCCTACCTCGGAAGCCTCTACGAGGAAGGCCCCGAATGACGGATCCACTCCTCACCGTTCACAACATCGAGACCTACATCGGTCAGTTCCACATTCTCGAGGGCGTCTCCTTCGAGGTTCCTGAGGGCGAGATCGTCGCTCTGCTGGGTCGGAACGGCGCGGGTAAGACCACGACCCTCAAGAGCATCCTCGGCCTCACTGCGCCCCGCACCGGCGACGTGGTTTTCGACGGGATGAACCTCCGGGGCATGCAGCCGTTCGACATCGCCGCGACCGGGATCGGGTACGTCCCCGAGAACCGCGCGATCTTCGGCGCACTCAGCGTGGAGGAGAACCTCAGACTCGCCGAGAGGTCCAAGGGCGAACTCGAGCGCAAGTCGGATTTGATCTTCGGTCTCTTCCCCGATCTCGAACGGCTCATCGGCTTGCCGGGGACGGCCCTTTCGGGAGGGCAGCAGCAGATGCTCGCCGTCGCCAGAGCCCTGGTCCCCGACAACCGCCTCCTCCTCATCGACGAGCCGAGCGAGGGTCTCGCCCCCGTGTTGATCGAGCAGATGATGGAGGCGATCAAGCAGCTCAGCAGCGACACGACCGTCCTGCTCGTCGAGCAGAACTTCATCGTCGCGAGCCGACTCGCCGCTCGATACGTCATCATCGAAGAGGGGGCGTCGGTGGCGTCCGGCGACATGGCCGATCTCGTCAACGACGAGGAGACGATTCGCAAGTACCTGGGGGCCGCATGACCACGACGACGGTCGCCGCACCGACCCGGGGAACGAGCACGAGCCGGTGGCTGCGGAAGAACCGCGGGAAACTCGCCCTCGCCGCCTTCTTCGCGTTCGTGCTCTTCTCGGGCCTGTTCATGATGGAAACCAACGACTGGATCATCACGATCATCCGGGGCCTCGCCGTCGGTGCCATCACGTTCTTGGTGGCATCCGGCTTGTCGCTGATCTTCGGGCTCATGGACGTGCTCAGCCTCGCTCATGGAGAGCTCTACATGCTCGGCGCGTACGTGGGGTGGACGATCTATGTGCGCCCCGACACCTTTCTCGACGCGCTCACGCCCATAGCGCTCGTCCTCTCCGGCATGGCCCTGCTCCCCCTCTGGCGGCGCATCGCCTCGATGTGGACCGCCGGGAAATGGGCGCGGATCATCGCTCCGATCCTCGTCGGTGTCGCAGGTCTCGTGATCGTCGTAGTGCTCTTTCCCAAGTTCCCGATGTCCATGTGGAATCTCGACGTCTACACCGAAGCCCCGATCAACAATTCGGTCGCCCTCGACCAGGGCCTTCAGGAAGTGCCCCCGCCGGCAGATTTCGATGGTGTCTCTCCTCTCGTAGGCATCATCGGCATCTGGCTCGGCGGCGCCCTCCTCGGCCTCGGAATCGCAGGGGGCATCGAGCGCAAAGCTGAGGTCCCGGCATCGAAGCCCGGCGTCGGCGCATACACCATCGCCGGAGGAGTCGCCCTCCTCGCGCTTCTCATCTACGTCGTCAACGACCCCCTCACCGACTGGTGGTACGGACTCGGGACTTCGCCGCGCTTCTTCTTCGCTTTGGTGATCACGGTCGTGCTCGCGTTCGGTCTCGGGAGCTTCATCGAAGTGGTCTTCATCCGCCCGCTCTACGACCGACTGCTCTACCAGTTGATGATGACGCTCGGCCTCGGGTTCATCATCATCGAACTCGTCCGATCCGTATGGGGAAGACCCGGATTCACGATGCCGAAGCCTGCAGTCTTCAACGGCCACGGGGACGCGTGTCCGGGAGAGGGGCTCGGAGGCATGTTCTCAGGATGCTCCACGATCAAGATCTTCGACTCCCGTGTCCGGATGTACAACGAAGTGTTCATCATCCTCGTCGGCATTCTCGTTCTCGTGACGATCACACTCGTCATCAAACGAACTCGCCTCGGGATGATCATCCGCGCCGGTGTTCAAGACTCCGAGATGGTGGAAGCGCTCGGGATCAACGTGAGGCGGGTCTTCACCATCACATTCGGCATCGGTGTCGCCCTGGCCGCGCTCGGCGGCGTCATCGCCGCACCGGCGATCGGACTCAATACGGGCATGGGAGCCACCGTGCTGCTGCTTGCTTTGATCGCCATGGCGATCGGCGGATTGACGAGCTTCCCCGGCGCCGCGGTGGGAGCCGTGATCGTGGGCCTCCTCCAACAGTTCATGATCAAGTACGGCAGCATCGGGATACCGGTCCCGTGGATGGACGAACCGTTCAAACCGTCACCCGTCCTCGTCCCCGCTTCAGCGATCCTTGTGATGATCGTCGTGCTGCTCGTCCTTCCCCACGGATTCTTCGGGAGGGAGGAGTGAGATGACCGAAGCCTCTCCCAAACGACCGAACTTCCTGACCCGTCACGGGATGCTCATCTTCGTCGTCACCCTCGCCATCCTCTTCCCGTTCATCGTCGGTCTCATCGAAGGCCAGTCCCCCGCAACGGTGATCGCGTCGGAAGGGGGGAACTCCAAGTTCCTCATGGGCCTGGCGGTCGAGGTCTTCATCCTCGCGCTGTTCGCCCTCTCCTACGACGTCCTGCTCGGGATCACGGGTCTCCTTTCGTTCGGACACCAGATGTTCTTCGCCGTGGGCGCCTACGGATCCGGCATCATGCTGAAATCCCTCGGCTGGTCGCTGCCCCTCACACTCCTGGGAATCCTTGTGCTCGCGATCCTTCAGGCGCTCCTCTTCGGAGTCGTGCTTCCTCGAGTCCACGGAATCACGTTCGCTCTCGTCACACTCGGAATCGCCTCGATGTTCTGGATCGTCATCCAATCGCCGGATGTCGGTGATTGGACCGGCGGCGATGTCGGTCTCCAGGGCGCATCGAGCCTCGTTCCCGCCTGGATCAACACCAACGATCACCGGTTCCGCTTCTACCTCATGGCACTCGCGGTCCTGGTTCTGTTCTATCTGGTATTTCGACGGATCGTTTCCTCACCGACCGGCGCCGTCATGGTGGCCAATCGCGAGAACCAGGACCGCGCCCTGATGCTCGGATACAACACGCTCTGGTTCAAGATGTTCGCCCTCGTCATCACCTCGATAGCGGCGGCGATCGCGGGCATGCTCTGGACGATGCATCAGCCGATCGTGACACCGACGGTCGCCGGGTTGGGATGGGTGGTCGCGGCCCTCCTCATGGTTCTGATGGGTGGTATCGGCACACTCACGGGCGCCATCATCGGTGCGGCCATGTTCCGACTGCTGTCGTTCTACCTCGAACGATGGTTCGGCGGTGGCGCCTCGCTCATGCTCGGTGTCACCTACGTCCTCCTCGTGCTCTTCCTGCCGTACGGGATCGTTGGAACCTGGCGTCTGAAACAGGCACGCGTCTCCGAAGGTCGGAAGAGGCTTGTCGCTCTCGTCACCGGCAAGGGCGGGTGATCCGGGCGACCGCAGAGGAGGAGTGGTCATGGCCATGAACGCGCTGCTGACCAGACACGCTCGCTACCGTCCCGATCACGTCGCCGTCGTCTTTCAGGGGGAGACGATCACCTGGGCATCGATGAACCGGCGGGTGAACGAACTCATCAACGCCCTCCATGGAATCGGCCTGGGCAAGGGCGACAAGTTGGCCATGCTGCTCGACAACTCTGTCGCCGTCCTCGAGTTGTATCACGCGGCAGCGAAGGCCGGCTTCGTCGTCGTTCCCCTCAGCCCCCTCCTGCGAGGCGACGGACTCTCGAACCTGATCAACGACGCCGATGCACGGGCCGTCTTCACGATGTCGAAGGTCGTCGACCACCTCGATCCGGTACGGGATGACCTCGCGAAGGTCGAGCCGGATCGATTCTTCCTCGTCGACGGGGAAGCCGACGGCTACACGCCGTACGACGCGTTCGTGACCGCCGCATCGGACACGGAGCCTCCTTCCGTGACGATCACCGGCGACGATCCGTACAACATCATCTACTCCTCCGGGACCACCGGATCGCCGAAGGGCATCGTGCACACGCATGCAATCCGTGAGGCCTATTGCACCGGGTTCACCGCTTCGTATCGGATCGCACCCGAGAGCGTGATCCTCCATTCGGGTTCGCTCGTGTTCAACGGTGCGTTCCTCACGCTGATGCCGCACTTCTACACGGGTGCACGCTACGTGCTGATGCCGTCGTTCGACGCTGCGGGGATGATCGATCTGATGGCGTCGGAGGGCGTCACGCACGTGATGATGGTCCCGTCTCAGATCGTCGAGCTTCTGCGATTCGAAGCGTTCGACGAGGCCCACCTGCCGGACCTCGAGATGATCTGCTCCGTCGGAGCCCCGCTCCACCTCGAGCACAAGGAGGAGCTCGCCCGGAGGCTCCCGCAACGCTTCTACGAGCTCTATGGCCTCACAGAGGGGTTCGTGACGATCCTCGATCGCGACGACTTCCCGGCGAAACCCGGGTCGGTGGGCATTCCGCCACCGCTCTACGAGATGAGGATCGTCGACGACGACGGCGATGATCTCCCCACCGGAGAGGTCGGTGAGATCATCGGACACGGGCCCATCATGATGCCCGGCTACTACAAGCGCCCCGATCTGACCGCCGAAGCGATCAAGGACGGCTGGCTCTACACGGGAGACCTCGGCTACGTCGACGACGACGGGTTCCTGTTCCTCGTCGACCGGAAGAAGGACCTGATCATCTCCGGGGGCGTGAACGTGTATCCGCGCGACATCGAGGAGATCGTCATTCAGCACGGTGACGTCCGCGATGTCGCCGTCTTCGGAGTGCCGGACGACAGGTGGGGGGAAACACCCATCGCAGCCGTTCGGATGCGGTTGGGGGCACCGACTTCTGCCACCGATCTGCGTGCCTGGGTCAACGATCGGGTCGATGCGCGGTATCAGAAGGTCGGAGACGTCGTCGTGCTCGACGAGTTCCCCCTCTCTGTATCGGGCAAGACCCTTCGGCGGATCATCCGCGACGACTACATCGCCGAGCGCTCTGAGTAGCAATGGACCGCTTCATACGAACCAACGGCATCACCATCCACTGTCTCGAGCACGACGGGGACGAGCCACCTTTGATCCTCCTCCCCGGCCTCACCGCCAACGCCCATTCGTTCGGTGGCCTCGTCGGAGCGGGCTTGAGTCCGGCACTCCACGTCTTCGCACTCGATCTGCGGGGACGCGGCCTCAGTGACAGAACCGAGGGGGCGTACTCGATCCTCGACCATGCCGCCGACGTCGTCGGGCTGATGAACTCCCTCGGGATCGAACAGGCGATTCTCGGCGGCCACTCGTTCGGCGGCATGCTGGCCTACTACCTCGGTGCGAGTTTCCCTGAACGCTTCCCGAAGCTGGTGACGATCGACGCTCCGGCCGAAGTGGATGCCGAGATCGCCGCACAGATCAAGCCGTCGCTCGACCGGCTCGGCACACCGGTGCCGTCGTGGGATGACTACCTCGCTGCCGTCAGGGCACAGCCCTACTTCGGTGACTGGTGGGACCCGCGGATCGAGGAGTACTACCGGGCAGATGTGCAGGACAACCCGGACGGCACGGTGCAATCCCGTTCGCACGCCGCAGACATGCAGGCGGTCGTCGACGGCACCCTCGACTTCGCCTGGCCCGAGGTTGTCGGAAGAGTGCGGCAACCGGTGCTCGTGATCCGTGCGACCGAGCCGTACGGTCCGCCCGGCTCGCCCCCGATCCTCCCGGAGAGCAAGGCGAAACAGGTCATCGATCTCCTCAACGATCCCCATCCGGTCGACGTTTCCGGCAATCACATGACGATCCTGTTCGGTGCCCACGCACGGGAACTGGTCGGGCTGATCACCCGATTCGTGACGTTGTAGGCGGAGAGCGCCTCAGACGGTTGCGACCGTGACACTCGCGACGGCCGCTCTGCCGACCGCCGTGTGCACGGCCATCTCCACGTCGGTGAGTGTGCGCCCGTCAACCTCGCGCTTGCCCACGATGGCTGCCGACGTCGTCAGCGTGTCGCCTGCGCAGGCCGGGGTCAGCATCCGCAGCGCTCTTCGCATGATGAACGCGTCCGGCCCCGCCCAGTCGGTTACGACCCGGTCCACGAAGCCGTGGTAGAACATCGTGTTCAGGTAGACGTCCCGCGCACCCTGGGCATGTGCGTAGTCCCGGTCGTGGTGACCCGGGAAGAAGTCCCTCGTCGTGGCAGCGTCCAGGACACAGCGACCGACGGTGACGGGCATGGTGATGACCGGGAGATCCCCGGGAGGTGGAGCCTCGACGACTGCAGGCCCCGAGGGATCCCCGCCATCGGCCTCATCCGCCTCATCCGCCTCGTACCGGTAGAGGACGTTCTCATGGACCGCAACGAGCATTCCATCCTGGTTCGTCACATCCGTCATCGAGGTGACGAAGTGGCCTCTGCCCAGCGCCGTCCTCTTCTCCCGGGAGACGGCCGTGATGCGTTCTCGATAGGTGAGTTGGTCTCCGACCCGCATGACGGTGTGGAACGTCGTGTCGGTGCCGACGTTGATCAGTGTCCGTCCGGGGAGTGGAACTTCGAGGCTGAGGAACGGCGAGTGCGCCGGTTTGCCGGAAGGAGTCCACGGCAGCGGGTAGCCCCAGACGATGAGCATGCCGGGTGGCGAAATGATCGATCCGTGCCGTCGGACGGCGGCCTCCTCGTCCCAGTAGTTCTCGTTGGCGTCTTCGATGGCGCTGCAGTAGTAGGCGATCTGTGCGGCGTTCACCGGGTGCGGCGCGACCCGAACCGACTCGTGGTCGACCCACCGATCTCCCTCTTCAGCCGGACCCTCGACGGCGTAGACGGATACATCGGCGTAGTTCTCCACGCGGTGAGTTCGTTGCCTCATCGGCAGCCTCCAACGGTCACTGGCCCCATGATACGGCCGGAGTGCGAGCCGCCTCCAGAGCGTGCGCCATGACGGACTCACGGGCGGCAGCTCTCCGGGAGGCCCGTTTCCGGCATCATGCCGGTGAGGAGCCGATAGCCCGCCGTCATTGCCGGACATGACGCGTTGGGGAGCTTCCACATGTGGATCTGCTGATCGATGATGCCCCAGGAGACGATCTCTGCTGCGTGCTCGGTGCCGCGGCGTCCCCACTCGTCTCCCGGATCGTTCCACGCTTCGAGACCTCGCAGAGCGAGGAACCGCTGCCGATCGATCGCATCGATCGCTACCTCACCCCAGGCGTGGGCAAGTTCGTGAATCAGGGCCCTGCGTTGCCACTCCTCTTCGACTTCGGGTTTCTCGTGAGTGACGCAGATCATCACACGATCCGCGGCTCCGGTGACGTGCTCCCAGCGGCCGTCCGCACCGTGGCAAACACCCCGGTCGGTCGGGAACGACACGGCGACCTCGGGAAGATCCAGGCTCGCCGCGGCATAGCGTTCCAGCGCCCATTCGACCATCGCCCGCCGCCGATCGGCGAGCGGATCGACGGCCACCGGTGCGATGACCGACGTCTGCGAATCCGGCCGTCTCACCGCCGGTACCGCGGCAATCCTCGACGGAGGGCCGACCGTCACCGATGCTGCCAGAACCGCATCCGACGAGCCGGAGACGCCGCACAATGCCGTGAACATCAACGTTGCGATGATGCGGGAAGCGACGGTTGTCCTGGTGGCCATGCCACCAACATCCGCAACGCTGCTTTGCCACGCGTAGGATTGGCTTAGCACCGCCTTCGCGGCGGCTTAAGCGGTCCTTAAGGCGGATCGCGTGGGATGGCGGGGTGAGCAGTAGATCGCCGTCGACGGGCAACGCCGGAGCCAAGACTGTGGAGTTCGGAATCCTCGGACCGATGGAGGCCACGCGAGACGGGGCGGCCGTCCCACTCGGTTCGTTCAAGCAGCGATCGCTCCTCGCCCTTCTGCTGATTCATCGCGACGGAGTCGTTTCGACCGATCGCATCATCGACGAGCTGTGGGGAGAGGATGCGAGCACCGACCGGCAGAACGCCCTTTGGGTTCACATATCGAACCTTCGATCGGCACTCGAACCGGATCGGAAGAAGGGCTCCGAAGGCACCGTCATCCTGACCCGGGCACCCGGCTACGTCATCACCTCCGACTGCTGCACTCTCGACGCCGACCGCTTCGGACGCCTCTCGAGCGAGGGTCGTGCGCTCCTCGACACGGACCCCCCGGCCGCCGCGCTCGTGTTGGGTGAAGCGCTGTCGCTGTGGCGCGGCAACGCGCTCGCGGAGTTCACCTACGACGATTTCGCTCGGTCCGAGATCGCCCGACTCGAAGAGATGAGGCTCGTCACCATCGAAGCCAGGATCGACGCCGACCTCGCCCGCGGTCTCGCCAGAGAGTTGGTCGGTGAACTCGAGGCGCTCGTCAAGGAGCACCCCGCCCGGGAGCGGTTCGTGGGACAGCTGATGCTCTCTCTGTATCGCTCCGGCCGGCAGGTCGACGCGCTCCGCGCCTATCGGTCGGCCGCCGCCCGGCTCGGAGAGGACCTCGGCCTCGAACCGTCCGCCGATCTACAGCGACTCGAGGGACGGATCGTCGCCGGCGATGCCGATCTCGATGCGGTGACCGGGGCGCGGCTTCCCGGTGATCGTGGACCCGGTGGCCTGACGATTCGCGGATACGAGGTCAGAGATCGCCTGGGTGAGGGCACATTCGGTGTCACCTATCGCGGGTACCAGCCGGCCGTGGGGCGTCAGGTCGCCGTCAAGGTCATCCGTCCCGAGGTCGCCGATCATCCGTCGTTCGTGCGTTCCTTTGAAGAGGAGGCTCGCCTCGTCGCCCGTCTCGAGCACCCCCACATCGTCCCGCTCTACGACTACTGGCGCGAGCCGGGAAATGCCTATCTGGTGATGCGGCTGATGGAGGGCCGCACTCTCGCCGATCGACTGGAGGACGGTCCTCTCGATCGGGAGGCCGTGGGAAAGCTTGTCGAACACATCGGATCGGCGCTCCACTATGCCCACAGCAACGGCGTGGTTCACGGTGACGTGCGAACCGCCAACGTTCTCCTCGACGTCGAAGGCAACGCCTACCTTGCGGGCTTCGGCATCGCGGCAGCGGCCACCACGCTCGACGATCGCTTCTCGGACTCGTCGCCCGCACCGAGCGGGGTCGCGACCGTTGCCGCGGACATCGCAGGACTGGCCGCCGTCACGGCGCAGGCACTCACCGGTGGCGACGACCCCGTTCACGTGGCCCGTGTCGGACTCGATCCTGCTGTTGCCCAGACCCTCGGAGACGGAGCCGATCCGGATGGCCCTTTCGACGACGTTTCGGCGTTCACCCGTGCGCTCCTCGATGCGTTGCGTGCCGCTCCGATCGAACCGTCGACGGCCCCGCTCCGGAACCCCTACAAGGGGTTGCGCCCGTTCCAGCAGGCCGACGCCGCCGACTTCTTCGGGCGGGAACGCCTCACCGAGCGGCTGATCGCCAGACTCGGCCGCCCGGGGCGGGCCGGTCGATTCGTCGCCGTGGTCGGACCGAGCGGCTGCGGCAAGTCGAGTTTGGTCCGAGCAGGGCTCCTTCCCGCTCTCGGGGATGGGGCTGCCGCGGGCTCCGACGACTGGTACCAGATCGAGATGGTTCCCGGCAGGCATCCGTTCGAGAACCTCGAGGAGGCTCTGCTTGGGGTCGCCGTCGATCCCCCGACATCCCTCCTCGATCGACTCACAAGCGAGGATGGGCTCCGCCGGTCCGTTGCACGGGTCCTCCCCGACGACCACGCGCAACTGCTCATCACCGTCGACCAGTTCGAGGAACTCTTCACGATGGCCGCGCCGGACCGCGCAACCCGGTTCCTCGACACGATCGTCGCCGCCGTGACCACCGAACCAAGCAGGGTTCGAATCATCGTCACGCTTCGTGCGGACTTCTACGATCGGCCGCTTCGGCATCGGATGTTCGGCGAACTCCTGCGTGAAGGCACGGAGATCGTGACCCCGATGTCGCCGGCAGAACTGGAACAGGCGATCACGGAGCCGGCGAGACGAAGCGGCGTAGCATTCGAACCGGCCCTCGTCGCGGAGATGATCGCCGAAGCCGCCGAACATCCGGCTGCACTCCCGCTCCTCCAGTATGCGTTGACCGAGGTGTTCGAGCGGAGACGCTCGGGAACCATCGGCATCGAGGCCTACCGGCAGATCGGTGGCGTGTCGGGCGCAATGGCCGACCGAGCTGAGGGCCTCTACGGCGCACTCGATGACCGGGGGCGCCTCGCGACACGTCAGGTGTTCCTTCGCCTCATCACCGTCGGTGAAGGCAACGACGACACGCGACGCCGCGTACTGCTCAGCGAACTCACCGGTCTGCAGGGCTACGGCAACGCGGTCCCGGCCGTCATCGACGCGTACGGCCGGCACCGGCTACTCACCTTCGACCGAGACCCGATCACGCGGGGCCCGACCGTCGAAGTGTCACACGAAGCGCTCCTCCACGGCTGGGCCCGGCTCGACGGGTGGATCGAGGACGCCCGATCCGCACTCAGGGATCAACGAAAGATCTCCGAGGCGACGACCGAGTGGACCCGTTCGGATCATGACGACGACTACCTCCTGCGCGGCCCTCAGCTTGAACGCCTGGCCGCCTCGGTCGACGACGCATCGCTGTCGCTCGGTCCCGAAGAGCAGGCCTTCATGACCGCTTCCGTTGCCGAACGAGAGCGGGAGCGTCGCAAGGAGACCGACCGGGAGCGCCGCCGCGAGGAGGCCGACGAGCGATCCCGCCGGAGGACCCGACTCCTCGTCGCAGCCGTGGTCGTCGCCGCGGTGATCGCGGTCTTCGGCATGTTCGCTCTCTATCAGCGGCAGCAGGCGAAGGCGGCAGAGCAACGCTCTGCCGCGATCGCCGACGGCAACCGGATCGCCGATCTCGCGAACCGCTCCTCCGACCCGCAGCTGGCGATGCTCTTCTCCCTCGCCGCCGCCGACCTGCTGATCGAACCGAACAAGCCGATTCCGATCACCGCCGAGGAGACGATGCACCTCGCCGCTCAGAAGGCTCGTCTGGCCTACCCGCCGGGCGATTGGCCGACCGGCAGCATCGCCCAGCATGCCGGTTCGGTCGGCGTCTTCATCCTGCCGCCGGACGACCTCGTCGCCCATCTCCGCATCCACATCGAACGGACGTTCAGCCCCGGGGAGTGCGAGCAGTTTGCGCTCCCGGAACCCTGCCCGCCGCCACCGGGGTCACCGGCCACACCGGCACGGACCGGCCCGCTCGACCGGGATCTCACGGGAGTCACTTCGGCGATCGGCGCCTCCAACACCCTCGCAGCGACGGCTCCTCCGCGCGTCGTCATCCTCGGATCGATGAATCCGGATGGAGGCCTCGGTGACGAGATCGAGGCGTACGGCGAGGCATCGGGAATGACCGTGACGTACTCCTGGGAGGACTCGCCACCGGCGACAGCCTTCGGCTGGACCGAAAGCGGTCGGCCGCCGGACATCGTGTTCATCGCTCAGCCGGCGATGATCCCCGCCGGCGACGAATCGGTGGGCCACATCGACCTCAGCGCCTATCTCGATCGTGACACGCTGATCGCCGATCACGGCGCATACGCGATGCGGTGGGCGACGATCGGCGACGACGGTGCCTGGCCGTCGAGCGACGGGCGAGTCCTCGCCGTCCCCATCAAGGCCGATGTCAAGGCCCTCGTCTGGTACCCCCGGGAGGCGTTCGCCGAGGCGGGGTACACCGAACCGAGGTCATGGGACGACCTCATCGCCCTCTCCGACCGCATCGTCGCGGACGGCCGCACTCCGTGGTGTGTCGGATGGAGCGACGCAGGGATGGCGGATGGGTGGCCGGGGACGGACCTGCTCGAAGGCCTGGTGCTGCGCACCGGCGGCCTCGACCGGTACGACCGCTGGGTGAGTCACGAGATCCCCTTCGACGACCGCGATGTCATGGCGGCGGCTCGGGCACTCGACCAGATCATCATGACCCCCGGCTACGTCCACAACGGACCGCAGATGATCAGCCGCACCCCGTGGTTCGTCGCTTCGGAGCCGATGTACCGTCCCGGCGAACCCGACTGCTGGCTCACCTATCAGGCGAGTTTCATGACGCAATACGTTCCTCCGAACGTCGACCCGGACACGGCGGCCGGGATCTTCCCCCTTCCGCCGATGGAACCGGGCGGCGACGCGCCGGTGTTGAGCGGCGGTGTCTACGCCGTCGCGCTCACCGATCGACCGGAGGTACGAGACGTGATGCGCTGGCTCGCGAGCCCCGAGTTCGGAGCCCACTGGGCGGCGGTGCCCGGAAGCGAGTTCCTACCGGCGAACGCCCGATTCGATCTCAACAACTTCGGACCCGGGGATTCCATTCGCCGGGACATGGCAGCGATCGTCGTCGACGCCTGGCAGCACAACGATTGGCGGTTCGACGGCTCGGACCTCATGCCGGGACCGATCGGCTCGTGGGGACCGGACGGGCTCGGTTCGTTCTGGCAGGGCATGCTCGACTACGCAGACGGGAAACGCGGAATCGACCAGGTCATGCACGACATCGAAGCCGACTGGGTTGCGCTCGAAACCGCTACGACAGGCGACCCGTAGCCAGACGCGGAGGCCCGGCTTCCCGTCGGCTTCAGACCAATCCCTCGAGTGCTTCGTCGTACCGGGCCGTCACGGCGGACCAGTCGAACTGCCGGACGGTGCTCGCCAATTCGGCACCGATGCGGCCGGCATGCTTCCGATGCGCCATCGCCCATGCGACCTGATTCACCAGGCCGTCCTGGTCCTCGTACAGGCACCGATCCCGGTACTGCGCGGGGATCCGTTCCGGGTAGACCAGTCGGTTCGGGAGCAGCGGGAACGCTCCCGCCCCTATCGCCTCGACGATGGCGATGCCGAAGAACTCGTGATGGGCGGTCGACACGACGATGTCGGCCCGTCTCAGGAGGTCGACGTACTGGTCGTCGGGGAGGAACCCGAACGCCGCGAGACGATCCCCGAGCAGGTCGGGGAGGCGCTCGAACGACTCCGGGGCCGACACGAACCGCTCCCCGACGACGGCGACCCGGAAGTCGAGACCCATGTCGAGGAGACTCTCGATCATCTCGACGAACTCATCGGGTCCCTTGTCGTGCTCCCACCGCTGGTTCCAGAGGATGAGCGGCGGGTCGTCGCCCCTGCGCTCGGCGGGCGGGCCGATCCGTTCGAGATCGACGCCGACCGGGAGCACGATCGACCGGCGCTCGACCTCGTCGATCAGATGCCCGTGTGTCCGATCCGGGAACCGGCGGAGGAAGCGCTCCGCCTGGTCGAAGAAGAGCGAACGATGGAACTCCGAGTTGAAGATGGGCAGATCGGCTACGGCGGCGCTCGTCCAGTTGATCATCGGATAGGTCTGATCGATCCGGTCCAGCGGTGAGAGCGGGTACGAGAACTGGCTCTCGTGGAAGTAGACCGCAACCGGGGCGTCTCCGATCGTCCGCCGGGCCGCGCCGACGAACGCGGGGACGTTCATCATCGACGAGGCGAGCACGACGTCCGGCGGGGTCTCGATCGCCGCGCCAGCGACCTCCGCCAGCGTCACGTGCGCCCCGTGCATCCGCCACTTCCAGAAGCGGGCTTCGTGCGTGACGAGCGTCACCTCGTGGGCGCTGTTGTCCCGGTAGCCGTCGGCCCAGGCCCGGTGGGATCCGCCGTAGTAGGGCTCGACGAGAGTGATCTTCACCGGTGGAACACTAGGTCTGCCCCGAAACCGGGGACTCGTCGGGGATGGTCAATCCGCAGGCACGG
>JAOZRW010000056.1:0-5659 GCA_029939995.1 Acidimicrobiia bacterium
CGAACCAACAACGAACGCGAGAACCCGCCGCATTAATCAACAGTTTCCTAGGCGGAATCGGTCAGCCCTTCGTTCGGCTGCGGGACGCGAACGCGGTTGCAGCTGGGACGTTTCCGCGGTTGGAGAAAGGGACGACGCAGTAGATGACGTCGGCCCTGCTACTGCGAATCTGCCGGTAGCGGTAGTGCAAAACTGCCGCTAGGGTTGTTGCGAAACCGCCCCTAGTTCTAGGACTGTTCGATTGATCGCACTATCGCAGGTCGTACCCCGCCTGGCCGACGCTCACATCCGGATGCTTGTGTCCGAGGAGCCGGCCGTGTTGATTGAAGGTCCGCGCGGCTCGGGAAAGTCGACGGTGCTCCATGCCATCGCCGATGAGTACGGCGTACCGGTTGTGGATCTGGACGATCTCCCGACCCGAGCCGCCATCCTGGAGGGCTCTGTGGCACCGCTTCTCTCACCGGGACTGGTGGTGATCGACGAGTTCCAGCACGCTCCAGGCGTTCTGTCGACGGTCAAGCGGGTAGTCGACCGTGAAGGTGGACCGGGGAGGTACCTGATCGCCGGTTCCGTGAGCGGGCGGCTACTCCCGGCAGGTACCGAAACGCTGACCGGACGCGTCCACCGGGTCACGCTGATGCCACTTGCCACAGGCGAGCTCCTTGGAGCACACCCTGACTGGCTTGCCGAGGTCCTCGCGGCAGAGGAGCCTCCGAGCGTACGGTCCGAGGTCGATCGCGACGGTGTGTTCGAACTGGTAGCTGCCGGCGGGTATCCCGGGGCGCTGTTCAGGCCGACACCGAAGCTGCGGGACCGATGGTTTGCCAGCTATCTGTCGACGGTCGCCGACCGTGACCTGCCGAGCCTCGTTGACATTCGGAACCCGGGGGCCATTAGCCGGCTGTATCGGCTGTCTGCCGAGAGGACTGCATCGATTGCGACGATGACCGAGCTGGCGCAACGCCTCGATGTCAAACCGCAAACGGCGCGTTCATATCTCGACCTGCTCGACCGCTGCTATCTGACTCACGAGCTCCCGTCGTGGACGGTCGGGGTATCAGCGCGGGTGGGGCGTAAACCGAAACTGCACGTCACGGACACTGGGCTTGCGGCGGCGGTTCTTGGGCTCGACGCCTCTCGCCTCGGCCGCACGACGATGGGGGGATCGTTCCTTGAATCGTTCGTGGTTACAGAACTGATGAAACAAGCTGCGATGATCGACCAGCCGCTTGCTCTCTCGCATTTCCGTGATCGGACCGGGGCAGAGGTCGATCTGGTCGTGGAACGATCCGACGGGTCCGTTATCGCCGTCGAAGTCAAGTCTGCCGCAGCTGTGAATCGATCCGACGGAAAGGGACTGAGGTTCCTTCGGGACAAGCTCGGCGATCGGTTGATCGCAGGGGTGGTGTTCCACACCGGCCCGCTCACGGTTCAGCTCGATGACAGAATCTGGGCCACTCCGGTCTCGGCGCTGTGGGGTGGCGCCGGACCGAAATCCGAATAGGGACGACCTTAAGGATCGATGGGCGCCGTCGAGTCCTATTCCAGGAATGCCCCGAATGCTGGGTTAGTGGTCCGACGCGGTCGCCGCCAATCCAGGCCGCCTGGGAGACGTTGCCGTCCTCACGCGGGCGACCGGTCTTCCACGCGATCGTTGTGATCGGGCACGCAGCCGCGATACCCAGGCGGGGCTCCCCGCTCCATCGCGCGTCCATCGCGCGAGAGGGTGGGATCAGACGGGAAATGACGCGAATCGTTGAGAGGCGGCAAGCCAATAGACACAAGGGTTCTCGAGCATTCCCCTAGGTCGGCGGCCGGGGTCTTCTCGGGCTCATAGCCTGAAGGTCGCAGCTTGGAGTCGGGCGCCTTGCGACCGCGTTTCTCTGCCTGGTGGCTAGCCCGCCGGGTCCGATCAGGCCGATCGCTCGGATGCGGTGCTCAGGCCTTCGATGATCAGGTCGAGACCGAACTCAAACGACGCACTGAAGTCGTAGCCGGGTTGCGTCACATGCTCCGTGGCGAACTCGAAGAGGCTCGGATATCTCTCGGCATCTAGTGCAGCGGTCATGTCCTGAGCCACATCGTGGACCCCCTCGCCCCCGCTTCTAGGAAGCGAAGCCTCCTCGAGTGCGAAGCCGTGGAGGAAGCTGTCGAGGATGGCGTAGGCGTGTGCGGTCATCTGGAGCGACAGACCGCCCCGACGTAGACAGTCGAGGATGGCATCGTGGTGCTTCAGCGTGGCTGGTCCTGGCGATGTTCGAGACACCATGTATGGCGGAGCCCAGGGGTGTCGATTCAGGACCTCCCGAGCCGAGACGCAACGGACACGGATCGCGTCGGTCCACTCCTCATCGGTTGGTGGAAGGGAGATCTGCTCGTACACCGCATCGACCATGGCATCGATGATCGTTTCCTTGTTGGGGAAGTAGTGGTAGATCGTCATCGGTCCAACGCCCAGTGCGGACGCGAGCCGTCGGATCGTGAATGCATCCATTCCGACATCATCCGCGAGGAGGAGGGCACTCTCCACGATGCGGTCTCTGTTGAGTCTCTGACGCTTTGTGGTCGTCGGCATTCGGATCACGTCTTGACTGATGGTACTAAGTACGATAGCGTACGCTCCCGATTCGTACAAAGTACGACGACCAAAGATGAGAGGAACAGGTAATGCGAAAGACAACACCATCAACGGCGGAGATCCCCGCCCGCTTGGCGGACGAGCCCGATCGGGATGCCCTTCGATACGGTCGCGTGTTCGGCGCGCTTGTGCTGGCGGCGTTCGTTCTCTACGGGGTGGGAAGCAGCCTCGCAGACCAACCGATCGGTCTCGTCCTCGTTGGAATCAACTCGGTCGCGGTTGCGCTGATTGGCGGAATCGGTTTCCGGTTGCTCCGCTCGAGCGAACACAACATCGGCGGGGTCTACCTCGTTGCGCGGTTGGCTGAGGCCATCCTCCTGTTCGTCGGTGTTGCCTTCGCCGGGGCGGTGGGATCTTCGGAGTTCGACCAGGCCGCATACTTGCTCGCTATGATCGCACTGGGCGTGGGGAGTGTCCCGTTCTTCCTTGCGCTCAGGCAGGGACGATGGCTCCCTGGCTGGTTCGCTGTATGGGGTGTTGTCGGCTACGCAATGCTTGCAACGGGCGCCTTGCTCGAGCTGGCTTCGGGCCGTTCGGTTGCATTGGCGTTCGCCGTCCCGGGCGGTCTCTTTGAGCTGGCCCTCGGCGTGTTCCTTCTCTGGAGGGGCTTCGGCAGCATGAGCACCCGGTCCCCACTCGCCATGAACAAGCCCGTGTCAGAAGTCCTCTGACCAGGGGAGACGGAAGCTAGACCCCGAGGAGGGCACTATGCCTGTGATCGAAGTCGGTGGATTGACCAAGAGTTACGACGATGAGACCGTCGTTGACGATGTGTCCTTCTCTGTGGAGGAGGGGGAGATCTTCGCCATTCTGGGACCCAACGGGGCTGGCAAGACGACCACTGTGGAATCGATCGCCGGACTGCGCACTCCTGATTCTGGACGCGTCGCGGTGTTCGGATTCGACCCCATCGTGGACAGGGATGAGGTGCGGAGCCTTCTCGGCATTCAACTCCAGGAGAGCAGGTTCCAGGACCGCGTAACGGTGAGCGAGATCCTGGAGGCTTTCGCCTCGCTCTACCCGGATCCGCTCGACATCGTGATCCTTCTCAAGCGTCTCGGGCTGGACGACAAGGCCGACACCCAGTACCGGAGGCTGTCAGGAGGCCAGCAGCAGCGAGTCTCGATCGCCGTGGCTCTCGTGGGGCAGCCGCGGGCGGTGATCCTCGATGAGCTCACCACTGGACTGGATCCACAGGCTCGCCGTGAGGCTTGGGGTCTGGTGGAGGAATTGCGCGACAGCGGAGTCACCGTCCTTCTGGTCACCCACTTCATGGAGGAAGCCGAGAGGCTCGCCGATCGTCTGGCCCTCATCGACAGAGGACACCTCGTGGCCCTCGACACGCCTCAGGGCCTCATCGACAGTGTGGGATTGGAACAACGGATCCGGTTCACCACGTCGGACCCGGTCGAGGACGATTGGCTCGCACGTCTTCCCGAGGTGACAAGTGTGGCCCGCTCCAACGGCGAGATCGTGATCACCGGAAGCGACAAGATGCTGTTCTCGATCGTCTCGCTCCTGGATAGGCACGAGATCGTCCCCATCCGCTTCCAAGTCGAGCAGACCACGCTCGATGACGCATTCGTGGCTATCACCGGGCGCCGGCTCGACTCCACTGAGGACGCCGAGGTGACATCGTGAGCGCACTAGGCACGTTGACGAATACCCAGTTCAAGGTCTTCCTCAGGGAACCCATTGCCGTGTTCTTCGGGCTCGTCTTTCCAGTCCTGGTGCTCGTTGTGATCGGCACGGTCTTTCCCGGCGCCAGCGAGCCGAACGCCGAACTAGGCGGAAGAAGCCTCGTTGACATTTACGCCCCAATCAGCATCATCCTGGGACTCGCCACGGTGGCCATGATTTTTCTGCCGTCGGTCCTCGGAGGCGAGCGCGAGCGCGGGGTCCTCCGCCGATTCTCGACCACTCCGGTGCATCCGCGGATCCTCGTGACGGTCCACCTTCTGGTCCAGTTCGTCGTCGTGGCGATCGGAATGGTGGCGGCGGTCCTTGTCAGCATTCTGGTCTTCGACCTCTCGTTCCCGGAGAGCGCAGCTTGGTTCGTCATCTCCTTCGTGTTGGGTTCTGCCTCCCTGCTGTCCGTCGGGCTGCTGATCGGGGCGCTGGTGCCGACGGCATCCTCAGGCCAGGGGATCGGCATGTTCCTTTACTTCCCGCTGCTCTTCTTCGCCGGGGTCTATATCCCGCTCGAGGTGATGCCCCAAGGGGTACGCACAGTCAGCGGCTTCACGCCCTCCGGTGCCGCAGTGCAAGCCCTTTCGGACAGCTGGGCAGGTGCTGTCCCTGAGGTGTCCAGTCTCGTGGTCATGGCGGTGTACGCGGTGGTTGCCGGGTCGCTGGCGGTCAGGTTGTTCCGCTGGGACTGAGTCGGCACTGACGGCTTCTTGCCACATCGGAGGCTCTCCGAGTCGGATCGGAGGGCCTCCGTCGGGACCGCACGGCTGGACGCGCAGTTCAGAGAGTGGATCGACACGCCAGCGGAACTCCGTCGCTACCGGGTGAATACTGACCCCTTATCACCGTCCGAATTCTGACCCCCTTGTTGGTCGGGTCCGCCACTGAGAGTGTGGGATGTTCGATCCTGGCCGTGTTTCCGGCTGGGAGGATGAGAGATTGATGACTCTTCCGGTGGGAGTAGGGATCGACGGGGTGGTGAGGGTCCTGGGATGCGGTCAGGGGCCGTGCCGGGCAGCATCGTGTCGAACACGTTGCGATACGGACCCGACAGGTCCAGGGTCGCCCATCTGATCTGGGAACACCACGCCTCGCCCCTTGCTGCGAGCCACGCTGCAGGCCCCGCAGCGCTCCTGCCCTCAACAACGTCGAGGAGACGACCCTCGCCGACGTCGACGATCTGGGTGGACCAGGCCTGGGTCCGCCACCGGCCGATGCGGGAGAACAGCGTCTCGTCCAAACCCAACGCCGTAGCGTCACCGATCCGGTCGTCGTCGTCGATGAGTGCGGTGCCGTAGGCGATCACGGCGTCGTTGACCGTATGCCAGTCAC
>JAOZRW010000056.1:5669-7947 GCA_029939995.1 Acidimicrobiia bacterium
CAGCGATCCTCGGTTCCTGCTCGGTCCACGACCCGACCGGACACGCCGGATCGGGACACACCCACCGGTGCCGAGCGGGCTACTTCGACTCCGAGTCGCGGTCTCGGCGCCCGACGAGATCGAAACGATGGTGGACATGGCCATCCGGGCTCTCGGCGGCGCGTGAGGCGTTCCGCGTGCCGGGTCCCTCGATGTGAGGTGAGGCGAACTATTCCGATCTCGTGAGCATCGGCGAAGTCAGTTCGACGGGTCGATTCGCCCGAGCATGTCATCCATCGCCGCTCGGTACGCGACGAGGGCGTTGCGGCCGTTGTCGGTCAGCCGGTACACGGTGCGTGGGCGTCGTCCCGCAAAGGACTTGTCGACAGCCACGTAGCCGGCATTCTCGAGCTTCGCCATGTGGGTCGACAGGTTCCCGGCAGTGAGCCCGGTTTGGTTGGAGAGATAGGTGAAGTCCGCTTCGTCGACAACGAACAGGAGGGTCATCAGCCTGAGGCGGGCGGGTTCGTGGATGACCCGATCGAGAGAGTCGTCCGGTCGTGTCATGCCGCCACGGGCTTCGGGTACTTCCGGGTGAATCGACCGAGGAGAACGATCCCCCATGCGGTGACGAGGACACCCGCGATCATCAGGGGCACGCCGGGGTTCGTTTCGTAGCCGGCTGCGACGAATCCGCCTGCGATGAGAACGCCCGCATACACGAACAGCCGTGGGAGCATCGCGGTGACGGCGACGATGAGCACGGGGATCGCCAGGAGCCATGCAACGAGGCCCGGCACCGCCCGCTCGGCGACGGCGGACAGGCCATTGCCCTGGACTGCGAAGTACATGGCGATGCCACCGATGAAGGTCCCGATGCCGAATGTCAGCAGAGCAGCCAGGTTGCGTCGTTCCCATCTGCGCCGTTCCACAGAGAACCTGACGTACCCGGAGAGGTCCTCGATGAACCTGGTCCGGAACGTGATGAAGGGTGCTACGAAGACCGCCGGGAGGACGCCGGCGAGGCCGGCGAAGCTCTCGATCCAGATCCAGCACGCCCCTATCCACAGCAGTGACAGCCCAACGAAGAGGTCGAAGAGGCCGTCGTCCCATCGGGATCGATAGGCGTGGGCTTCGACGGCTCCTGCATCGATTGGTCGCGACATGTTCGCCTCCGCAAATAGCTTTGTGGCACAAAGCATATCGCATCTGACTACTCCCCGTCAAGCCGGATCGACCGTCGGCGCGGTCAGGTCGCAGTCGGAGTGGCGACAGTGCCCATCATCGAAAGAGGGCAACCCGGCTCACGAAGTGTGTGATGCCGGACCCTCTCCCGGAATCGGGGTCATGGAGGCTCGAGAGCGAATCGGAATCTGAGCGAACTCCGTGGGGGCCATCGCTCAGATCGTGTCGTCGGGTGGATACTGCCGGCTCGTCGCCCGGCGCCCCGGGACGATCTTGGGCACGCTGGCCCGCCGGGTCGTGGCGTGCCATTCGCCTAGGCGCAACGGTGTTGTGTCGATTCGTCTGGCTCAGCGACACACAGCGGGTTTGCCGGGTCTGTGACCCATTCTTCGAGTGAGGCGATGTAGACGGCCACGTCGCTGAAGCCGAGGCGGGTCATCACGAACGCGTTGAGGGACGCTGCGATTCCTCCTCCGCAGTACGTGATAGTGCGACCCTTGGTGTTGTCGCCGACGATCGGCGCCAGCTCTTCGGGAGATCTCAGTCGGCCGGATTCATCAAGGAGCGAGAGGGCGGAGATGTTGATGGCGCCGGGGATGTGCCCGGGCCGTTCATAGAGTTGGGTCTCTCCAGAGAAGTGTTCCTCGGGCAAGGTATCGACGAGGGTGACGGTCGCGTTGCCGACCGCGGCGAGCACCTCGTCGGCCTCTGCGATGAGCTCGGGCCTGGGGTTGGGTGTGAGGACCCGAGGCGGCCGATGGACCGGTTCAGTGGAGACGGGATGACCGGCCGATTTCCAGCCGCCCATCCCTCCGTCGAGTAGGGCCGCGCGATCGAATCCGACCCACTTGAGCATCCACCACACGCGAGCTGCCCAGACCGAGAATGACGTGTCGTAGAGCACGACCCAGGAATTGTCTCCGACGCCGAGTTCCCCGATGGCCGAGCAGAATCGATCCGGTGCGGGAAGCGCGAATTCCATGTGGCTGGTCGTGTCGCTGAGGTCGCTGAGGAGGTCGGCGAAACCCGCCGATGGGATGTGGCCTGCGTCATATGCGCCTCTTCCGCTGATGCTCTCAAACCCGTCGCTGCCGCCGGGCTTCAACCCGACGGC
>JAOZRW010000056.1:7957-9760 GCA_029939995.1 Acidimicrobiia bacterium
ACGGTGCAGTCGAGGACTACCAGGCCGGGATCGTCGGCGTGTTCGCTGAGCCAGTCTGCTGTGACGAGCGTGTCCATCAGGAAGCAACCCGGATGACGACCTTGCCTTGCGCATGTCCCTCCGCCAAGTACTCGAGAGCGTCTCGGGCGTCTTCCAGTTCGTAGCGCCGATCGATCACCGGTACGAGCTCTCCCGATTCGAGAAAGCGGCGGATGGCGGTGAGATCGTCGAGTGTGATACGGGCTACGAGGAAGACGAACTTCTTCCTGGATGCAGCGAAACGCACAGCCCCCCTCATGACGTGTCTCATGGGTCCGAGCCAGCGCCCTTTCTTGGGTCCTCCAACGAGCACATAGCGCCCGTCGTTGGTGAGGATCTTCTTGCATGCCGAAAGTGGCCGATTGCCCATGTTGTCCAGGATCACGTCGTAGGGGTGCGGGGCAGCCGTGAAGTCCTCCCGCGTGTAGTCGACGACTCGGTCCGCTCCCAAGGATCTGACCATCCCGGCATTGCGGGTGCTGCAGACGGCCGTGACATCTGCTCCGAGGCGTCTGGCGATCTGAACCGCGAAGGTGCCTACTCCACCGGATGCACCATTGATGAGGACTCGCTGACCGGCTTGGAGTTCGCCCTTGTCGCGCAGACCCTGGAGCGCGGTGATCGCCGCCAGCGGCACGGCGGCGGCCTGCTCATACGTCAGGCTCGGCGGCTTCGCGACCAGTTGGCGTTCAACTGGCGCCACGTACTCGGCGAGAGCGCCGACGCCGACACCGAGCACATCATCACCGGGGCTGAAGCGAGTGACGTTGCTGCCGACCTGCTCAATCCGTCCGGCAAGGTCTTGACCGAGTCTCGGCTGTTTGGGGGAACGAAGCCCGGTGCTAAGTCGCATGAAGTACGGCGTGCCCGTGACCATGTGCCAGTCGTAGGGATTGATCGAGGCGGCATTGACCCTGACCAACACGCGGTCGTCATCGACGGCAGGTCGGTCGACGCTGCTCAACTCGACGACGTCGGAAGCACCGTACTTCGTCTGAATGATCGCCTTCATTGGTCGGCTCCCGGTATGATGTACGTACGACGTACGCACTACGTACGTCGTACGGTACACGTACAATGTACGCACGTCAAGGGAGGATGCCAGATGCGGCAGAACCAAGCAGAACCGCGGATTCCGCTGTCCCGACAGCGGTTGGTGGAGAGCGCGGTCGCCCTTGCCGATGCCGGCGGTATCGAGGCACTCACCATGCGCAAGCTCGCCTCGCAGCTCGGGTTCGAGGTGATGGCTCTCTACAACCATGTATCCAACAAGCACGACCTCATCGATGGAATGGTTGACTTCGTCGCGGCTGAGATGGAACTGCCCGAGTGTGAGGACTGGAGAGCCGGCCTGCGGGGAAGTGCCCTGTCCGCGCACACGGTCCTCCTCAAACACCGTTGGGTTGCCTCTCTGTGGGCGCGCCCGATGCGCAGTCCGGCGAGACTGCGTCGCATGGAATCGATGCTCGCGTGCCTACGTGAGGCCGGGTTCTCGGCGGAGGACACCTACAGGTGGTACCACGCACTCGAGATGCACATATTCGGTTCCACTCTTCTGATGCTCAGCTTGGACTTCCCGAGTCCCGAAGACACAGAGACGGCCGGCGAGTCGTTCTTCGGAGAAACGCCACCCAGCGAGTTCCCGTACCTCGTTGAGCATTTGGCCATGCATCGCGGGGATTCGCCCGAGGCAGGCGGGTTCGAGTTCGTGCTCGACCTGCTTCTCGATGCACTTGAGGAAGCCAAGGGCGGCAACTGATGCGC
>JAOZRW010000110.1 GCA_029939995.1 Acidimicrobiia bacterium
CCGAGCCGGTAGGCGACGAGTTCTCCCGAGTCGATCATCCGGCGGACGGTCCTCCGGTCGATTCCGAGCATCCGGGCGACGTCACGCGGTCCGAGATACTCCGCCGGGGTGTTCTCGCCGCTCATACGTCCGCCTCGAGGCTCCGGAGGACGACGACGGAGCGGATCCGACGCGGGTCGCCGTGTTCATCCACGAGAAAGGACGTCCCGTCCGTCTCGTACGAGCCGATGATCGCCTCGACGGGATCGTGCTCTCCGATAGCGTTGACGTTCGCTGCGATCGTGATCTCGTAGACCATCGTCGGGTCGATTCCCATCCGTACGAGCAGGCGGAGGAACTCCGCTCCGCGCATCGGACGATCGGACGCTATCTCGAGGATCTCGTCTGTCGGGATCCCGTAGGTGTCGTTCATGGTTCCTCCTGATCGCCGTAGCAGCCGGTTCACACCCACAGCCTAAGCCGGACGGGACATAGTGGTGCAACAGGGCGCGTAGGGCGCGTTCGGTCTATGACCCGTCCGTTGGTCCGGTACAGGCACCCCGTGGTGTGCGCGGCCACTATGCGGTCCTCCGCGTTCCGGTGCGATGCTCTCGCCAAACGTCCCCTATGTGTTCAGGGACGCCCACTCTCTCCCGATCCCGTCCGCCTCGCAGGGAGGCGCTCGTCGGGCCGATCGTCGCCGGGATGAGATCCCGGAACCGGCGTCCGGCGCGTTTCCGATTCAACGGTTCTCCGTCAACGGTCGCAGTGTCCCGGTCCGGTCGTCACTAGGTGAATGACAATTCGCTCAAGTGTTGCCCGCCTCTTGAGCATCGGCGGTTCATGGACCGGGCCGGGGCGGCGAGCGGGCGCGCGGAATGATTCGCGCAACGGGTTTCAGCCGTCTAAGATGAGGGGAACGGTCTTGCATACTCCGCACCATAGCGGATGATCGTCGAGAACGCCGCCGGGGACACTCGCTCCCGGCGGCGTTCTCGCGTTTGCAGGGGTTGACGCTATGCTCGGAGGAACCTATCGGGAGGTTCTCGTATGAGCGACGATCGCTCAACTCGCCGGATCGTGACGGATCAGCTCCGTACGGACGGCTCGACGGTTCGGACGATCCACGGCGACACGCCGGAGCAGATCTATGACGATACGCTCGCGGAGGTCCGGTCACTCTCCGCCGCCGGCCTACTCGTCTCGTCGTACTCGGCGCTCGATGGGCGGATCGTGTTCCGGACGGTCGGCGGATGAGCCGGGAACCGGAACTCGACGGGATGCCGCCTCGACGTACTCGTCTCATCGTCAGCTATGAGATCACGTTGGACGGCTACGTCGAACCGGATCAGATCCCGAAGGTCGGAGAACTCATCCACGTATCGCTATCAGTTCCGACCGAATTGCGGGTACGGCGGATCGTCGAAACAGCGGTCGCCGGGGAAGATATCTACGTCGTGATGGGGGAGGATCCCGTATGACGCGCACGGACCGTTGGGGACCGCGCAGGGTCGTAACCCGGTTCCCGGAAGGGGCGCAGATCTCCCGCGAGCAGATCGGACATGAGGCGTATCGGGTGCAGATCCACGACGGGATCCGTCTCGTACAGTCAACGGACTATGCGGACGGCGCGGAGGCTCAACGGGCGTGGATCGACGCTCAGGTCGAGTATCTCGAGACGCTACGGGCGTTGATCCCGCCGCCGCTCCCGGAACGTCCGTCCCGGATCGTCGCCGTTGACGAGGACGACGTACCGGAGGGCGACGCATGACGGTCGCGGTGTGGGTAGTTGCGATCACGGCGACGTGGATCGCTGCGACGCTCGCCCTAGTCCTGACGTTCGCCGTGCGGAAGGCGGAGCGGTACCGTGCGATCCTGGTTGACATATTCGACGCGTACGGGATCGAGCGAGACGTGATAGATGACATCCTCGACGGAACTCGGACGATCATGATCGGAACCGAAGGGACGGAACGATGAGACGGCGTATGGTCAGATACGGGATCGTGTTCGGCGGCGGGATCGTCGCAGGGTTCTACCTAGCATCGACGTCGATCCGGGCGGCGTACGGTCCTGAGCTCGCGCGCCTCGCGCAGATCAGGGAGCAGGCGGAGGCGGCGCCGGTCCCGGATTCCGGTCCGGCTCCGGTGCGGCGGGCGGCGACGGCGGAGGATCTCGCGAGGATCCGTGACAATCTCCGGAAGGCTCGGGGGATGAACGGACCGACGATCGACGATCTCGCGAGGCGGTCCCGGTTCGATCGAAACCGGGGGGGGTGATGATGGCGCAGACTGCTCCGATGAAATCGAGACGGTGGAAGCGGCTCCGGCGTTCCGTCCTCGACCGGGACGGGTGGGTGTGCTACATCTGTGGACGTCCCGCTAACTCGGTCGATCACGTCGTACCCCGTGCGGCAGGCGGCGCGATGTTCGACCCGTCGAATCTGCGGGCGATCTGCTCGACATGTAACGGAATCAAAGCGGGGACGGCGGATCGTGTAGCGATCGCTCGTCTCGCTCATCCGACGAACCGGCGGAACGACGAGATTGATCGTTCGGCGTCTCCGGCGTCGGGCGGGGACGATTTCAGGCGTAGGGTGGCGAC
>JAOZRW010000111.1 GCA_029939995.1 Acidimicrobiia bacterium
ACCGCTCCCCGAGTTCCTCGCCGAACTCGACGAGAAGGGCACCAACTACCGCATCGTCGACCACATCGACGAGGTCATCGACGAGGTCGACGTCATCTACATGGAGCCGGTCGTCCAGCCCGACTACACGCAGTCCCGCCAGGAGAAGCAGGAGGTGTACGCACGCACCGCCGCCAACTACCAGGTGACTTCGGACGTGATGAAGAGGGCCAAGGGCAGCTCCATCATCCTCCACTCGCTCCCGCGTCGTGACGAGCTCCTTCCCGAGGTCGACGACTCCAAGCACGCCCGCTACTGGCAAGAGGCGTACAACGGCGTCGTCATGCGCATGGCGCTCCTCTCGTCGATCCTCGGAGTGTGGGAGTGATGCCGAGGCTCGTTATTGCCATCGGTGGCAACTCGCTGATCCCGGACGCCGACCACAAGTCGGTCCAGGACCAGTACGGAGCCGCAGGTGAGACCGGCGATCACATCGCCGGCCTCATCGAGAAGGGCTGGGACGTCGCGATCTCGCACGGCAACGGCCCGCAGGTCGGGTTCATCCTTCGCCGTTCCGAGCTCGCGAGCAACGAACTGCACGAGATCCCGCTCGACTACTGCGGGGCCGACACGCAGGGCGCGATCGGGTACATGCTCCAGCAGAACCTGGTCAACGACTTCCGTCAGCGCGGCATCGACAAGAGCGTGGCGACGATCGTCACGCAGGTCGAGGTCGACCGTAACGATCCGGCGTTCAAGACCCCGTCGAAGCCGATCGGCTCGTTCATGGGCGAAGCCGAAGCGATGCGCCGGCGCGACGAAGACGGATGGGACGTCAAGGAAGATGCAGGACGCGGCTGGCGCCGTGTCGTGGCTTCCCCGCAACCCAAGCGGATCGTCGAGCTCGAGGTGATCCGGGACCTGCTCGATGCGGGTGTCGCCACGATCGCCGTCGGCGGCGGGGGAATCCCCGTCATCGAGAACGAGAAGGGTGACCTCGAAGGGATCGCCGCCGTGATCGACAAGGACCTCGCGTCCGCGTTGCTCGCCAGCCAGGTCGACGCCGACCTGCTGCTCATCTCGACGGCCGTCGAGAAGGTGGCGTTGAACTTCGGCACCCCCGAGCAGGAGTGGGTCGATCAGTTCACCCTGGCCGAGGTCAAGGAGCGTCTCGCCGAGGGCGGGCACTTCGCTGAGGGATCGATGGCGCCCAAGATGCGTGCCGTCGTCCAGTTCCTCGAAGCCGGAGGCAAAGAGGCGCTCATCACGAACCCGCAGAACCTCGAACGAGCCATGGACGGGGAGACCGGTACCAGGATCGTTCGATGACCAACGTCGTCGGACTCACATGTGTGATCTGCGGCACGACGTACCCGGCGGACTTCGCCGGGTACGTCTGCCCTGATCACGGGAACGAGGGGATCCTCGACGTCCGGTACGACTACGACAAGATCGGCGAGACGTTCACCAAGGAGAGCCTTGCGGCGAACCCGGATCGCACGATGTGGCGGTACCGGCCACTCCTGCCGATCGCCGACGATGCGGAGGTTCCCCCTCTGACCGTCGGGGGCACTCCGATGTACGACGCGGCACCGCTCGCCGCAGACCTCGGCCTCGCCAAGGTCTGGGTGAAGGACGAAGGGCGAGAGCCGACCGCGTCCCTCAAGGACCGGGCGTCGGCGATGGCCGTCGTCAAGGCCCAGGAACGGGGAGCCGAGGTCGTCACGACCGCTTCCACCGGGAACGCCGCAGCCGCGCTCTCCGGCATCTCGGCCAGTGTCGGACAGAAGAACGTCATCTTCGTGCCGGCATCGGCGCCGGAAGCCAAGATCGCCCAGCTGCTCGCCTACGGGTCCACCGTGGCCCTGGTCAACGGGAACTACGGGGACGCGTTCGACCTCTGCATGGAGGCGTCGGCGGCGTACGGCTGGTACAACCGCAACACCGGATACAACCCCTTCATGACCGAAGGCAAGAAGACTGCAGGTCTCGAGATCCTCGAAGACCTCGGTTGGGAAGCACCCGACGCCATCTTCGTGAGCGTCGGCGACGGATCGATCATCGGCGGCGTGCACAAAGCCATGAAGGACGCGTTCGCTCTCGGATGGATCGACCGCATGCCGCGCATCTTCGGGATTCAGTCGGCCGGCAGCGACTATCTCGTCCAGGCGTTCGAGAACGGCGAAGACGTGCTGACGAAGCCGCCGATCGCCGCGGATACGGTGGCCGACTCGATCAGCGCCGACCTTCCCCGCGACCGGATCAAAGCGATGGCCGCCGTGACCGAGACCGGAGGAACCTACCTTCGCGTATCGGACGACGAGATCCTCGCCGCCATCCCCACGCTGGCACGCGGATCGGGCGTCTTCGCCGAACCGGCGGGAGCCACGCCGTACGCCGGCCTCGTCGCCGCAGTCGAGCGCGGACTCGTCGGAGCGGACGACACCGTCGTCCTGCTCGCCACCGGCAGCGGCCTCAAGGACGTCGCTTCCGCTCTCAAAGCCGTGGCCGCCGTGGGCACCAGCCCGATGCGGATCGACCCCACCCTGGATTCGCTCCGGGCAGCACTCAACAACTGAAAGGACCACCGGTCATGATCGA
>JAOZRW010000026.1 GCA_029939995.1 Acidimicrobiia bacterium
GCCGAGCGCTCCGGCCGAGTCCCAAACCACATGGGTATAGACGCCGGGGGGGAGCCCCGCCGGGATGCCGGTGTTCACCGTCTCGACGATCGTCGGCTGAACACAGTCTGCGGGAACGGGCGTAATGATCGGTCCGCTCCCCGGGTACTCCTCACCGACCGTCGAGTTGTCTCCGCCGCCACAGGAGAGGAACTCGAGGCCGGCGGGGATCCAGTCCTCGATGGTGAAGTCGTTCGTCGCCGCGTTCGGGTTGTTCTCGATGGTGACGGTGTAGACGGTCGTCTGGTCGTGGAGTCCGCGCAGTAGCTCCGCTTCGGGGCTCGGTTCCGTCTTCACGACCCGGAAGGCGGCGATCTCCGTGGAGTCGCTCCCGGAGTCGCTCCCGGTGCTGTCGGACACCGTGCCGGCGGATGGGTTGATCTCCGGAACTCGGCGGGGATCGGTGTTGACATACGCATCGGCGTCGATCGAGAACGACGAGCCGACCGGGTGCGTTCCCACAGCGTGGCTCACCGTGAAGGCGAGGTTCACGTCGTTGTTCGCCAGCAGGTCGGACACGTTCTCGAAGAACAGCGTCGTCCGGCCCGGGCTCGGGACGTCGGAAAGGACGGTCGGGGTCACCGGGCCGCTCGCGTACGACACGCCGGCCGGAAGGACGACGCGGTACGACAGGTTGAATCCGTCTGTCCCCGTGCCGTTAGAAGCGGTGAGCGTCACCTCCGTAGTGTCTCCGTGGAGTGTCTCCGGCTGCAGGTCGACGAAGAGCGCTACATCCGGCGTCCCGGCCGCTTCGGAGGGTGCGGTGAACGGCACCGCGAACACGACGCTGCTCGTGACGGCGACCACGAGAAGGATCGCGATACGGACTCTGGTAAACATGTGATCCTCTCAGAACGGTTGGGGGCGCGCGCACGGGCCGCTGCGATACCACGGCCCGTCATGCCGAGACATCGTCTTCTCTCTGGGTATCGCCCGCATCGTCGAGGGACTTTAGGTCTCCGGGACGCAAGATCGCGGGCACCAACGCCCCTTCGCTACAGCTCTTTGCGTCCGGAGAGCGCCCGGCCGAGCGTGATCTCGTCGGCGTAGTCGAGGTCGCCACCGACCGGCAAGCCCGAAGCGAGCCTAGTGACCTTGACACCGAGAGGCTTGAGCATCCGTGCGAGGAACATGGCGGTGGCATCACCTTCGAGCGTCGGGTTCGCCGCGACGATCACCTCGGTGATGTTCTCGGCGTCGATCCGGTCCAGGAGCTCTCTGGCCCGCAGCTGGTCCGGGCCGATCCCCTCTATGGGTGAGATCGCTCCGCCGAGTACGTGATATCGGCCCGAGAACTCACCGGTCTTCTCGATGACCGGGATGTCCTGAGCCCGCTCGACGACGCAGACGATGCTCGTATCGCGCCGCAGGTCGCGACAGATCGAGCACTCCTCCTCGGCGGTGACGTTGAAACATCGCGTGCACAGCCGGACCTCCCGGCGCATCGACGTGATCGCATCCGCGAGGCGAACGGCGTCGGTTTCCTCCGCGTTGAGCAGATGGAAGGCGAGCCGCTGCGCGCTCTTCCTGCCGATCCCGGGGAGCCGGGCCAGTTCGTCGACGAGGCGCTGGACCGGCGGTTCGAACATCAGCCCAGCAAGCCGCCGAGGTCCATCCCTCCGGCAACGCCGCCCATCGAAGCAGCCGCGTCCTCGGATGCGGCGACCAGGGCCTGGTTGACGGCGGCGACTACGAGGTCGCCCGCCATCTCGGGATCGTCCGGATCCAACACGCCGGGATCGAAATCCACCGATACGAGTTCACCGGATCCCCGAACGACCGCCTTGACGACGCCGCCACCGGCGGTCCCCTCATACGTCTTGGCGGCGAGCTCGTTCTGCGCCGCCTCGATCTGCGCTTGCATCTGCTGGGCCTGCTGCATCAGCTGCTGCATGTCCTTCGGCATTCTCTGATTCATGGGGCAAGGGTACTCGGTCACTCGGCGTTCGCCGGCAACGCTCGAGGCTCCCGGGCCACCGGACGCCCTCGAAATCCCTCCACTACCGTCGGGGAGACACCGAAGAGGAACTGTGACCACGAGCTTTGGTATCCGGCGTACGACACGACTCGCCCTGGTTCTGCTGTTGCTGTCCGCCTCTGCGTGTTCGAGCGGTGACGCATCTTCCACGACGTCGCCGACACAACCTCCGGAGCCATCGACGACGACGGAAGCACCGGTCGAAACCACGACAACCGAGTCCGGTACAACGATTCCGGATTCGCCGTCAACCGAGATCTGGCTGGGGGACATCGCCGGGCAGACGATTCAGTTTCAATTCGTGATCGATGACGGCGGGGCGATCACCGGAGTGGTCGGCAGCCCGTCGGGGTCCGTACCCGACCTCCCGCTCAACGGAACGTTCGACGGAAGCGAAGTGCGGTTCAAGGTGCCCTCCATCGAAGCCGTCTTCGAAGGCGTCGTCACCGATGACACGCTGACCGGCACGTGGTTCCAGTCCGGCTCGGAGGTCCCCGTGAGCTTCGAGCGGCAGGATGCCCCGGTCGTGATCTCCAGACCGCAGGAACCACAACCACCGTTCCCCTACGACGCGATCGACGTGCGGTTCGACAACGGCGAGATCTCTCTCGCCGGGACGCTCGTGACGCCTGAGGGGGACGGTCCCTTCCCCGCCGTCGTGTTCACGACGGGCTCGGGGGCACAGGATCGCGACGAGACCCTCGTCGGACACAAACCCTTCCTCGTTCTCGCCGACGCCTTCGCCAGAAGCGGCATCGCCTCCCTTCGCTTCGACGACCGGGGCGTCGGCGGGTCGACCGGCACGCCGACCGGAGCGACGACGGCCGAACTGGCAACGGACACGGAGGCGGCAGTCGAATATATGGCGGCCGACGGCCGGTTCAGTTCGATCGGAATCGTCGGGCACAGCGAGGGCGGTCTCATCGGACCGATCGTCGCCGGCGTGTCGGACGACGTCGACTTCCTCGTTCTCCTCGCGGGACCCGGTCTCCCCGGCCTCGACGTGCTGATGCGTCAAACGGAGGACCTGATGCGAGCGGAGGGGCTCCCCGAGACCGACATCGCGTGGCAGATGGAGTGGCGCTCCGGTGTCATGGAAGTCGCCGCTTCGGACGCAACCGACGCCGAGGCGGCGGAACAGATCCGGGCGATCGTCACGACGGCGCTCGGCGATCCACCCTCAGACGTCACCACCCCGCTCGACCCGGCGCTCGCCGATCAGTTCGTCTCGGCCTTCACCGATCCCTGGATGCGGTTCTTCCTCTCATACGATCCGCGCCCGGCGCTCGAAGCGCTCGACATCCCGGTCCTTGCTCTCATCGGAAGCCTCGACATGCAGATATCGGCAGAAGAGAACATCCCGGCGCTCGAAGACGCACTGTCGGACAACCCGAACGCGACGGTGCTCGAACTCGACGGGCTGAACCATCTGTTCCAAACCGCTGAGACCGGGGCGGTCTCGGAGTATGAGAACATCGAAGAGACCTTCTCTCCTTCTGCCATCGATCTCGTCGTCACCTGGATTCAGGACCACACCGGATCGTAAGCAGCGGGGAGACTCGTATCTGGCCGATCGATCGTCGCTACTCTCCACCCAGATGCGATATCAGGCTCTCTACCGCAAGTACCGGCCGCAACGGTTCGACGAGGTGGTCGGACAGGATCACGTGATCTCCACGCTGACCAGGGAAGTCACCGACCAGAAGGTCGCCCACGCCTACCTGTTCGCCGGGCCGCGAGGCACGGGGAAGACGACGACGGCACGGCTCCTCGCCAAGTCTCTCAACTGCCCCAACCGGTCCGACGACGGCGAGCCGTGCAACGAGTGCCCGTCGTGTGTCGGGATCACCGAGGGAACGTCACTCGACGTCATCGAACTCGACGCCGCGTCGCACAACAAGGTCGAGGACGTGCGCGAGATCCGAGTCAACGTGGGGACCGTCGCGGCGGCCGCTGGAGCCAATCGCATCTACATCCTCGATGAGGCGCACATGCTGTCCCGCGCGGCGGGGAACGCCCTGCTCAAGACGCTCGAAGAGCCGCCGGAGCACGTCATCTTCGTCCTCGCGACGACCGAGCCGTACAAGCTGCTCGACACGATCCGCAGCCGCTCCCAGCGGTTCGACTTCCACCCGGTCTCCTCGGAGACGCTGGTTTCCTACCTCGAGGACATCGCAGGAAGGGAAGGGTTCACAGCCGACCGGGCCGCCTTCTCGATGATCGCCACTCATGCCCGCGGCTCGGTCCGCGATGCGATGAGCCTGCTCGAGCAGGTCGCCGCGCTCGGGGCGGGCACCGTCTCCTCCCAGGGCGTTGTGCGGGCCCTGGGTCTCGCCGACCAGGATGCCTTCTCCGGCCTCGTCACGGCGATCACCGAGCACGACGCACCGGCTGCACTCGGTCTCGTGGCCCAACTCGCCTCCAGAGGCGCCGATCTTCGACGGTTCGTCGGCGACTCGCTCGGCTACTTCCGGGGCATCTTCCTCGCTCAGTACGCACCGAATCTCGAGGAGATCACCGACGATCCTCCCGAGGTTCTCGACGAGTGGCGCCGGATGGCCAAGATCATCCCGACCGCAGACGTGCTGCGCGCCATCGATCGGTTCTCGGATGCACTCCTCCACCTGCGGCAGGGACGCGAGGAACGCCTCGTCCTGGAACTGACGCTGATCCGTCTCACCCGCCCGGAGACCACGATCGACGTGGAATCGATCGCCGCGAGGATGGACCGGCTGGAGAGGGAGGTGAAGGCCGGGACCGTCGCCGTCGCACCGAAGCCGCCCCCGGAACGGGCACCGGAGCCGCCCCCGACCGAACCGGTCGCCGAGGCAACAGCCGCGAGCACAGAAGAGGTAGCCGGGCCGCCACCGGAAGAGGCCGGGACCCGACCCGCGGCATCCGAACCGGTCGAGGTCACGCTCGCCGAGTTCTCCGCCGTCTGGCCGGTGATCGTCTCCCGCGTCCGATCCGACTTCGGGGCACGACGGCACGCTTTCGTCAGGGTGGCCGAGCCACGCTCGGTCGAGGGATCGGTCGCCGTGCTCACGATGCCTTCGCATCAGCACTTCCACCTCGAGCAGTTGAACGCCGACGACGAGCTCCGAACCGCGCTCGAGTCGATCGCCGCCGAACTGCTCGGAGGGGTCATCTCCCTCCGGTTCGTCTCGGACGAAGATCCGGCCCCGACCGCTGCGGAAGAGCCGGCGCGCGCACCGGACCCGGGATCACTCGACGACGGCCCCGAGCCTGAGGACCCCACCGACATGGTCGTCGACATGCTCGGCGGCACCATCGTCGAAGACTCCTGATGCGGCTCGGAATCGACCTCGACGGTGTCGTCGCCGACTTCAACTCCGGGTGGGTCGGCCGGTACAACAGCGAGTTCGGATCGGACATCACCACCGACCAGGTCGACTCGTGGGACGCGATGGGCGACCTGACACACTTCGAATCGATGGGGGCATTCTGGCGGTGGGCGTCGCACGGCGACCACGGCTCGGTGTTCCGGCATCTCGAGACCTACCCCGGAGCGATCGACACCCTGAGCCGGTTGGCACGAGACCATGAGATCGTCATCATCACCGCCAAGCCCGACTGGGCGGTCCACGACACGTTCGCGTGGATCGCCGACCGGCGCATCCCCACGAGGGAAGTCCACATCACCGAAGCGAAGTGGCGTGTCCCCTGCGATGTCTACCTCGACGACTCCCCGCGACAGATCGACGAGCTCCACCGCAACCGGCCGGAAGCGGCGGTGTGTCGTTTCGTCCGTCCCTGGAACGATCCCGTGCTCGGGGTCGTCGACATCGCCGACTGGGACGCGTTCGCCGATTTCGTGACCGCCCACCAACCCTGATCCGGTTGGCCCCACCGCACTCGAATCGAGTAGCCTGGAGGTGCTGGAAACGGCGCGACAGCGCCATCATCGATACAGGAGTGAGAATGAGGAAGGTTTCCCTGATTGTCCTAGCTCTCGCCTTTGCACTGGTCGCTGCTGCCTGCAGCTCGAGCAGTGAAGAGACGACGACGACGGCGGCACCTGCCGAGTCGACGACCACGACCACTGAGGCGGCAACGACCACGACCGCAGCACCGACGACCACGACGACCGAAGCGGGCCCGGAGATCGGTTCGCCCGAGAATCCGATCAAGGTTCTGTTCGTGCCGTCCGTGAGCGCCGAAGAGATCATCGCCGGTGGCGAGATCCTCAAGGGTGTCCTCGAAGAGGCGACCGGCCTCACGTACGAGGTCAGCGTTCCGACGTCCTACGCAGCCACCATCAACGAGATGTGCGCTTCGACGGACAACACGATCGGGTTCATCCCCGCAACGGCATACGTGCTCGCGAACGACCTCTGCGGCGTCGACGTCGCCATGAAGTCGAAGCGGTTCGGCTACACCGAGTACTGGGCCGAGTTCATCGTCCCTCGCGACAGTGACGCCGAGACGCTCGCCGACCTCGCCGGATTGAAGTGGGCCTACCCGGATCCGGGATCGACCTCCGGGTTCCTCGTCCCGAGCGGTATGTTCAAGCAGGCCGGCATCGAGCCCGGTGAGACCGTCGAAGCCGGCGGCCACTCCGCAACGGTGAAGGCCGTCTACAACGGCGAAGCCGACTTCGGTACGGTCTTCTTCAGCCCGGCCATCGACGCCGAGCGGAACGTCGTCTGGGACGGCACCGCAGCCGGCGCAGACGTTCCCGCAGACAAGGTCGACTCCTGCATCCTCGACGATGACGGGCAGATCGACTGCGACGGGATCTTCCCCCGTGACGCACGCCGGAACATCCGCGAAGAGGCGCCGGACGTGATCCAGAAGATCCGGATCATGACGCTCTCGCAGCCGATTCCGAACGACACCGTCAGCTTCGCACCGGACGTCCCCCAGGACATCCGTGAGAAGTTCGTCGCCGCGATGGCCGACTTCGCAGCGAACGACCCCGACGGCTTCGCCACCGCATTCGACGCCTACTCATGGAGCGGCATTGCGTTGACGGACGACTCGGAGTTCGACTTCATCCGCTCGCTCGTGCAGGAACTCGACCTCTCGGTTGAAGACCTCTGAGCCTGATCTAGCACAGTGATGCGTGCTCGGGCGGGGACCATCGGTCCCCGCCCGTCATGCACGACCCGACTCACATGAAGGCAACGCGATGCTGAAAGTCGAGCACCTCACCAAGATCTACGAAGACGGCACGAAAGCTCTCGACGACGTGTCGTTCTCCGTCGAGCGTGGTGAGTTTCTCGCCGTCATCGGCCTCAGCGGATCCGGGAAGTCCACCCTGCTCCGCTGCATCAACCGGCTCATCGAACCGACGGAGGGTTCGATCACCTGGGACGGCGTCGACGTGACCAACGCGTCCCAGGAAGACCTCCGGCGCATCCGGCGACGCATCGGCATGGTCTTCCAGCACTTCAACCTCGTGAACCGCTCCAAGGTCATCACGAACGTGCTGTCCGGACGCCTCGGGTACGTCAACCCGGTTCTCGCGATCATCAACCGGTTCCCGAAAGCCGACATCGAGAAGGCCTACGCCCAGCTGGCTCGCGTCGGGCTCGAAGAGAAGGCCAAGAGCCGCGCCGACGAGCTCAGCGGCGGCCAGCAGCAGCGTGTCGGCGTGGCACGCGCCATGATGCAGGACCCCGAGATCATGCTCGCGGACGAGCCGGTCGCGAGCCTCGACCCGGTGCTGGCGCACAGCATCATGCAGTACCTGGAGCTCATCAACAAGGAGGACGGCGTCATGGTCCTCTGCTCCCTCCACTTCCTCGACCTCGTTCATCAATACTCGGACCGGGTCATCGCGCTGAAGGACGGCAAGCTGGTCTTCGCCGGAACTCCCGACGAGATCGACGATGAGAAATTCAAGGAGATCTACGGCAAGGAGGCCGAGCGCGTTGGCTGACGACTCCAACAACGGGAAACGCTCGAAGGGATCGAAGGGCTGGCGCCGGTCGCTCCTGATCGTCATCGCCATCCTCTCCGGATTCGTCATCTACGCCTTCGCGTTCGCCAAGACCGACGTTTCCCTCGAAGAGATCCAGGACGAAACTCGCCAGGAACAGCTCTTCCGGATCCTTCGCGCGCTCGCCCGACCCGACCTCGTGCACTACGACAAGGAAGACCTCGTCGTCACAGCGGACATGTACATCCCGTGCAACGGATCGGAGCCCGCGCCCGTCACGCCCCATCCTTCCGGCGCCGTCATCGCCGTGTCGCCCACCTGTGCGGAGCCCGGCGACATCGTCACCGTCACCGGCTCCGGCTTCGAACCGGGCAAGCTGGTCTCGATCAGCTTCGTCCCCGTGTCCGACTACGCCGTCACGCTTCCACAGGGCAGGTCGGAGGTCGCCGACGACGGCACCTTCGTGCACACGTTCGAGGCCCCGAAGCGAAAGACGGACGAACCCCAGCAAGTCACGGCCACAACTCAGACCAACGTCGGGACCTGGCGTCATCGCGTGCGCGTCTGGACGGACACGAACGGGAACGGGGTGCGCGACCCGGCGACGCTGCCCGAAACAGAGGGCGGACTCGCCGTTCTGCCGATCGTTCTCCCGGAGCTCAGCGGCGCCCCGTTCGAGGTGCGGAGTCCGGGTGGCGTCACACTCATCGACACCAACAACAACGTCATCGACTTCGTTGGATGGGGAGGCGAGTTCGAAGCCACAACCGGATCCGGCACGGGGCTGACGAGCCGCGACATCGGCGTCGACCCCTACACGGGAAGCCTGGACGAGTCCGTTCAACTGACCGGAACCGGAAACGTCCCCGAAGACTTCACCTGGACCGGGCCGGAAGCGTCCAGTTTCGGAGCGATCAACGCCGGGCAATCACCGGGAGACGACGTCAAGGACTTGTTCTTCAACGAGCTCGCGTTCGGGACCGATTCGACCATCGAGGTCGCCGGCCCCCCGGGGATGAGCCTCGAAGGCGTGAGCATGATCTTCTTCGACGCAACCGACGGCAAACAGTACCGGTCGGTTGTGCTCGCCGACAAGATCGACCTCTCACCGC
Organism: Acidimicrobiia bacterium; assembly: GCA_029939995.1. Taxonomy (GTDB): domain Bacteria; phylum Actinomycetota; class Acidimicrobiia; order Spongiisociales; family UBA5794; genus JAHEEL01. The sequence goes on from JAOZRW010000026.1 coordinate 9,035, forward strand.
GACTGTCCGACAACGCGCTCTCCACCTGGGACCGGATCGTCGAGACGGTGATGCTGGCGCTCCTGGCCACGACCGTCGGAACGATGCTGGCCGTTCCGCTCAGCTTCCTCGCCGCCAAGAATCTGATGCGCGACATCACGGTGCCCGTCATCAACCTCGCCCTGTCGCTCATCGCCCTCCCGATCGGGATCTGGGTGGGTTGGCGAGCCGCATCCTGGTCGAGCGCACTCGCGGCGTACACCGACGCGAACGCGCTGACGCTGCTGCTCGCCCTCGCGCTGCTGACGGGCATCGGATGGTTCCTCCTCCGATGGGCCCTGCCGGACGAGGACGAGGACGAGCGCCCGAGCATCGGTCTGCGCCTGCTCAGGATCGGTGCCCTGTTGCTGGTTGCGTTCGTCTTCCTGATCGCATCCAACGCGTTCGCCGCCTTCACGATCATCTTCGGGGACTTCCTGGTGGACCTCCTCCCGGCCGTCTCGTTCCTCGGGAGCTTCATCACGAAACTCGGCGAGATCAGCCAGTTGCTGATCCCGCTCATCGCCGCACTCGTCGGTGCCGGCGTTCTCGTGACCGCAGCCAACAAACTCGGGTACACGCTCGACGCGAAGCTGTCGCACGGAACGATCAACGTACTCACGTTCGTCCTCTCCGCGGTCGCCGGTGGGATCGTGGGGCTCGGCATCGGAGCGGTCATCGACTGGTTCTACCAACTGCAGAACCCGTTCGCCACCGTCGTCGTTCCGGCGCTCATCGGAGGCATCTTCGGCGTGATCCTGGCGGCGAAGGCATTGAAACGCGCGTCCCAGAACATCGGGCTCACGATCTACTACATGGCGAGAACGTTGTTCAACGGGCTCCGCTCGATCGAGCCGCTCGTGATGGTCATCATCTTCGTCGTCTGGGTCGGGATCGGACCGTTCGCCGGCGCCCTCGCACTCGCCCTGCACACGACCGCCTCGCTGGCCAAGCTCTACTCCGAACAGGTGGAGAGCATCAGCACCGGTCCGCTCGAAGCGGTGAGAGCCACCGGGGCGACCCGGCTGCAGACCGTCGTGTACTCGGTGGTCCCGCAGATCGTTCCGCCGTACATCTCGTTCACGATGTACCGCTGGGACATCAACGTGCGCATGTCGACGATCATCGGGTTCGCAGGCGGTGGCGGTATCGGATTCCTGCTGCAGCAGAACATCAACCTGCTCCAGTACCGGTCGGCGGCAGCGCAGATGCTTGCGATCGCCATCGTCGTGGCGTCGATGGATTACATCAGCTCACGGCTCCGTGAACACGTCGTTTGACGATGAGCAACTTCCGGCTCCGGACCCGTGAGGACGCCGAGCGATTCGAGTCGGATCTCCTCGCGCCCGGAGCCACGCTCTCATCCCGGAGCAAAGGTCGAGCCGTGCCGGAACCTCCGGATCGGTGGAGGACGTGCTTCGAGCGTGATCGCGATCGCATCCTCCACTCCAAGGCGTTTCGACGGCTGAAGCACAAGACCCAGGTCTTCATGAACCCGGAGGGGGATCACTACGTCACGCGGCTGACCCACACGTTGCAGGTGACCCAGGTCGGAGGGGCGATCGCCCGTGCCCTCAGCCTGAACGTCGCCCTCACGGAGGCTATCTGCCTCGGTCACGACGTCGGGCACTCCCCCTTCGGACACACGGGTGAAGATGCCCTCAGCGAGTTCGTCGACGGAGAGTGGCGGCACTCGGACCAGTCCGTTCGCCTCTTCACGGTCCTCGAACCGCTCAACCTCACGGTGGAGGTTCTCGACGGAATCCGGGCGCACCCGTGGAAGGTCGAGATCCCCGCAGCGACGCCGGAAGGAGACATCGTCCGGTTCGCCGACCGGATCGCGTACCTGGCGCACGACGCCCTCGACGCCATCCGGGCCGGTGTGCTACAACCGTCGTCCTTCCCTCGATCGGCTCTCGAAACCCTCGGAAGCCCCGGACGCGAGTGGATCGCGACGATGATCGACTCCGTCGTCGAGACATCGCTGGAGCGCGACGTGATCGCGATGGACGATCGCACGCTCGCAGCGATGCTCGAACTCCGGGACTTCATGTTCGAGCACGTCTACCTGCGGGCGGAGATCGAACCGCAGGTTCGACGGGCACGCGAGATCATCCGGGGCCTCGTCGAGTACTACACCGAGCATCCCGGCGAGATCCCGGAGACGTACCGGCAGGACGACGCAGACACGCTGACCCAGGTCATCGATTTCGTCGCCGGCATGACGGATCGCTACGCCATCGGCCGCCACGACGAGTTGTTCCGACCCCGCCTGTTCTGACGGACCCTTCGGAACAGCATGATCAGCCCGCGAGCGCGGCGACGACCGCCAGCAGAATCAGGTTGAGCATCGTCCAGATGAGCGCGGCGGTCACGTACCGCCGGAACCAGCCTCCCCACGTCTGCACCCGTGCGCTCAACGCCGTTCCGAGGAGGTACCAGAGGGGGAGACTCGTCACCAAACCGAAGAACAGAATCGTCGTTCTGGATACCTCGATGAAATCGAACGAGAGCAACCAGGTCGTCGGAAGTGCGATCACGAACATCACGGCCGCGACGAAGCTGGCCGCGAAGTCCTGAAGGTCCCCGCCCCGCCGGGATCCGACGGCGAGCGCCATCACCACCATCAGCAGCGGATAAACGAGCGCTGCGAGTCCCGCCGACGTCCGTCCGACCCGCGATAGCCGCCGGGCGAATGAGACGTTAGGACTGGTCATGGATCTCTCGACACTGCACGGTTGGGAAGGCTACCCGAGTGCGAGTCGTCCTCCCGCCGTTCCCGGCGACCCTCCCGGCAGGGGTCGCGAAAACAGCCGTTCCGGAATGGCGACTACTGGACCTGATGCCTAGCCTGAGGGACCGCATGTTTCGTATCAGACCATTCAAGTCCATGCTCCTCATGCTCGTGCTCACGCTGCTCGCCGTAGCCCCGATTCAGGCAGGGGCACAGACGAAGGGCTCCGTCGACAAAGCCGAGGCGGCTCAGGAGCAGGCGTATCAGGATCTCCTCGCAGCGAACGAGGCCGTCGGCCAGGCGATCTCCGATCTCGAAGCCATCGACGACGAACTGCAGGAGCTCAACTACACGATCCGGCTCCTCGATCGGAAGATCAAAGAGTTCGACGGGCAGGTCGAAGATCTTCGAGCGAACGCTCGTGACCTGGTCGTCGAGGCCTACACCAACTCGGGCACCGGCCTCGTGACCGCCGCTTTCTCCGCCGGATCGATCCAGGACCTCCTCACGAGCCAGTCGCTCATCGGTGAAGCAGCCGAACGCGACGTTGCGTCGCTCGATCTCCTCACCGCCGTCAACCGGGAGAACGACCGGCTCAAGGGGGAGATCGCCGAAAAGCGGGCGGAGGTCGAAACGCTCCAGGAGCAGCAGCAGGTTCTCGTCGAACGACTTTCGAACCAACGGGAAAAGGCGGACCGGATCTACGCGGAAGCGCAGAGCAAGTACAAGGACGCCGTGGCCCGATACGAGGCCGAGTTGAAGCGTCAGGCCGAAGCCGAGGCAAGGCGCCGGAGAGAAGAGGCAGCCCGTCAGAAGGCGGCGAACAACGCCTCGGCCGCAGCCGGCAGCTCAGCCGCCGCCGGTGCTCCCGCCACCGTGTCGGCCGGCCTGGCATGCCCCGTCGCCGGGAACGCGTGGTTCACCGACACCTGGGGAGCACCACGCTCGGGTGGTCGGAGACATCACGGTGTGGACATGATGGCTTCGACCGGCACGCCGCTCGTCGCCATGGACTCCGGCAGGGTCCGGCTCAACTGGCACTACGCCGGAGGGCGCCAGGTCTACGTCTACGCCGACAACGGCTACTTCTACTACTACGCCCACCTGAGCGGCTACGCAGCCGGATTGTCGAACGGCCAGCGCGTGAGCAAGGGTCAACTCATCGGCTACGTCGGATCGACGGGGAACGCCTCCGTCCCCCACCTCCATCTCGGCATGGGGCCGCGGCCGGGCGTCTACGTGAATCCGTACCCGACGGTCCGCAGCATCTGCTGACAACCTCACCGGTTCGCCGGCCTCCCCGCCGATACCGGATACGGTGCTCTAGCCTGACGCCCGATGCTCCCCCTCCGATATCTGAAGACGTTCGTCGTCATCCTGCTCCTCCTCGCCGTCGCCGCGACCGTCCCCACCTCGTCGGCAGAAGCGCAGACGAAGAAGGACGTCGAGAACGCCGAGAACGCCCAGGAACGGGCCTATCTCCAGTTGCTCGAGGCCAATCAGGCCGTCGGATCGGCCATCTCCGAACTAGAAGGCATCGACGGTGAGCTCGCCGAGCTGAACTACACGATCGGCCGCCTGGACCGCAAGATCACCGAGTTCGATGAACAAGTCGCCGACCTCAAGGCGAGCGCCAGAGAACTCGTCGTCGAGGCCTACACGAACTCCGGGACCGGTCTCGTCACCGCGGCGTTCACCGCCGGATCGATCCAGGACCTGCTCACGAGCCGGGCGCTCATCGGCACCGCCGCCGATCGCGACCTTGCCTCCCTCGACCTCCTCACCGCCGTCAATCGCGAGAACGATCGACTCAAGACCGACATCGCCGAGAAACAGGCCGAGATCGAAACACTCCAGGAGCAGCAGCGGATCCTCGTCGAACGGCTGGCCAACGAGCAGGCGAAAGCCGACCACATCTACGCCGAGGCCAAGGACAAGTACAAGGACGCCGTGACCCGATATGAGGCCGAGTTGAAGCGGCAGGCCGAAGCCGAAGCGAGACGGAGACGAGAAGAGGCAGCCCGTCAGAAGGCGGCGAACAACACCTCAGCCGCAGCCAGCAGCTCCGCCGCCGCCGGGCTCCCAGCTTCGAACACACCCGGTCTCGTGTGCCCGGTCGCCGGAAACACCTGGTTCGTCGACACGTGGGGGGCCGCTCGGTCCGGCGGGCGCACGCACAAGGGAGTCGACATGATCGCGGCTCGCGGGACGCCGCTCGTCGCCATGAACGCCGGGAAGATCCGGATGAACTGGAACTCCCTCGGCGGGCGACAGGTCTACGTCTACGCCGTCGACGGGAACTTCTACTACTACGCCCACCTCAGCGGCTACGCAGCCGGACTCACCAACGGGCAGACGGTCGCGAAAGGCCAGCTGCTCGGCTACGTCGGCGCCACCGGAAACGCAACGACGAACGTGCTGCACCTCGGCATGGGCCCGAGCTCGGGCGTCTACGTGAATCCCTACCCGACCGTCCGCCGGGTCTGCTGATCCCACCGCCCTCCTAACCTGGCCGCACCATGTCCCATCTCATCGAAGCGCGCGGCCTGACGAAGCGATTCGGCGACTTCACCGCCGTCGACGGGATCGACTTCACCGTCGAACCGGGGGAGTCCTTCGGCTTCCTCGGCCCGAACGGCGCCGGAAAGACGTCGACGATGCGAATGATCGGAGCGGTCAGCCCGATCACGGCCGGTTCCCTCACCGTCCTCGGCCTCGACCCGATGAAGCAGGGGCCTCAGCTCCGATCCAGGCTCGGTGTCGTGCCCCAGGAGGACAACCTCGATCCGGACCTGACGATCGACGACAACCTGATGATGTACGGGCGGTACTTCGACCTGCCTCGCTCCGCGCTCCGGGGGAGGATCGACGAGTTGCTCGACTTCTTGCAGCTGACCGAGAAGCGCAAGGAACGGGTGGATTCCCTCTCCGGCGGCATGAAGCGGCGTCTGACCATCGCACGGGGCCTCATCAACGAGCCCGATCTCCTCATCCTCGACGAGCCGACGACCGGTCTCGACCCCCAGGCGCGGCACATCCTCTGGGACCGTCTCTACCGGCTCAAACAGCAGGGCGTCACCCTCATCATCACCACCCACTACATGGACGAAGCCGAGCAACTCTGCGATCGTCTCGTCGTGATGGACAAGGCGAAGATCGTCGCCGAAGGGTCGCCCGTCTCCCTCATCAGCGAACACGCTCCCCGCGAGGTCGTCGAGGTCCGCTTCCGCCCCGGTGTCCTCGACGGGATCGCGGACGTCATCGAGACGCTCGCCCCCAGAACGGAGATCCTCGCCGACCGGGCCCTCCTCTACACGGACGACGCTGAGAAGACCGTCGCCGGGATCGGCGCGGCCGGCCTCGAGCCCGAGACGATTCTCGCCCGGAGGTCCTCGCTCGAGGACGTCTTCCTCCGTCTCACGGGCCGCACGCTCGTCGAATGACGACGCCCCTCTCTCTGCGCGTGTTCGAGTCCGAGGCTCGCCTGTATCGGAACATCTGGCGTTCTTCGATCGCGTCCAGTTTCCTGAATCCGATCCTCTATCTCGCCGCCATGGGCGTGGGGTTGGGTTCGCTGGTCGACACGAACCTTCCCGGCGGGATCGACGGCGTTTCGTATCTCACATTCCTCGCTCCCGGCCTGCTCGTCGCAACAGCGATGCAGACCGGCGCCGCCGAAGGAGCGTGGAAGGTGATGGCGGGCCTCAAGTGGACGAAGACCTATCACGCCAAGCTCTCGACCCCCATCGGCGTCCCGAGTCTGGTGTTCGGTCACATGCTCTGGTCGGGGGCACGCGTCCTCATGGTCTCGATCGTGTTCGCGATGGTCATGGTGGCGTTCCGGGTCGCCCCGGTGTCGGAGTCGCTCGTCGCCCTCGGCCCCGCCTTCCTCGTCGGCCTGGCCATGGCCGCGGCGACGACCGCTTTCACGGCGCGGGTCCAGGATCCGGCGGCTCTCCCCCTCTACTTCCGCTTCGTCGTGATCCCCATGTTCCTGTTCTCCGGCACCTTCTTCCCCATCTCACAACTCCCCGACTGGCTGCAACCCGTCGCCCTTCTGACGCCCATGTACCACGGCGTCGAGATGAGCCGGGCCGTCGTCGTCGGTGTGTCCCCGGCGGTGGCGCCGTGGATCAGCATCACGTATCTCCTCGCGTGGATCGCCGCGGGCACCCTGCTTGCCATCCGCCCGTTCCGGAAGCGGCTGACACCGTGACGACCGGACACGTCCCGACCCGGATCGTGCCGGCCCTCCCGCGCCGCTGGCGCGGCAAGTACCTCGTCGAACGGAACATCGTCGCCAACAAGGCGTTCTGGCCGGTGCTCGTCTCCGGGTTCTTCGAACCGGTCTTCTATCTCTTCGCCATCGGGGTGGGGATCGGCCAACTCGCCGGTGACGTCACGGTTGCCGGGATCCCGGTCGACTACGCGGCGTTCGTGGCACCGGCGATGCTCGCCGCATCCGCGATGAACGGGGCCGTCTTCGAATCGACGAACATGTTCTTCAAACTCAAGTACCAGAAGATCTACGACGCCGCGCTCGCCACCCCGATGCAGGCGATGGACGTCGCCACCGGCGAGATCGCGTGGGCGTTGATCCGCGGTGCCTTCTACTCGCTGGCGTTCCTCGTCGTGATGGCCGTCATGGGTCTCATCCACTCCCCGTACGGCATCCTGGCGTTCCCCGCGACGGTCCTCATCGGACTCGCGTTCGGAGCGGCGGGCACCGCGGCCATCACGTACATGCGCACGTGGCAAGATCTCGACCTGATCACGCTCGTCACGCTGCCCCTGTTCCTGTTCTCGGCGACGTTCTACCCGATCGACGTCTATCCGCCGTTCATCCAGGTGATCACCTGGCTCTCTCCGCTCTATCACGGCGTGATCCTGATCCGCGGCCTCACGCTCGGCATTCTCGAGTGGACGATGTTGATCAACGTCGCGTATCTCGGAGCCATGGGAGCCGTCGGGTCCTGGGTCACAGGGCGGCGCATCGAACGCTTGCTTCTCCGCTGACCCTTACGCCGCAAGGGTCACAGCCTTCTCACGCCTCCCTTGAAGAGGAATTCGAGAAATCTCGCCCACCCCACCCGGGGTGGGGTATACTCTTCTCATGAAGGAAGAGCACAAACGATCAGCACTCAACCGACTCAAGACCATCCGCGGCCATCTCGACGGCGTCATCCGCATGGTCGAAGAAGACCGCTACTGCCCGGACGTCATGAAACAAGTCTCCGCGTTGCAGGGTTCACTCGAGAAGGTGAACCGTGTCCTCCTGCAGAACCACGTCGAGACCTGTGTCGTCCGGGCGGTGGACGAGGGTCGGTCGGAGGAGATGGTCGACGAGCTCATGACGACGCTCCGGTACACACCAGGTGCTACCGGACCGAAGGGAGATATCCAATGACCACCCGAACGCTCAGCGTGCCCGAGATTTCCTGCGGCCACTGCAAGTCGTCGATCGAAGCGGCGGTCGCCCCGCTCGACGGAGTCGACAAGGTCGAAGTACACATCGACGAACGGACCGTCGACCTCGACTACGACGGCACCGACGCCACGTTCAACGCGATCGTCGCCGCGATCGAGGAACAAGGCTACGGGGTCCCCGACCAGGGTTGACCCCTCCCCCTCCGAACGGAGTTTCCATGACCGACACACAGACGATCACGTTCGCCGTCGAAGGCATGACGTGCGCATCGTGCGCCCTGCGCATCGAACGCGTCCTCGGCAAACAGGACGGTGTCGATACGGCGATCGTCAACTACGCCGGCCACGAAGCCCGCGCGGAGGTCGGCCCCGGCGTCGACATCGACGCCCTGCAACAGGCCGTCGCGAAGATCGGGTACGAGATCGAACCCGTCGTCGCCGGAGAAGACCGCGTCAACGTGTCCGAGCGGTACGACGAGGAGGTCCTCTACCAGAGGAAGAACCTCATCGGTGCCGCTGCACTGACGATCCCGGTATTCCTTCTCGCCATCTTCGGGCCCGAGGCAGCGTGGAACGCCGTCGTCCAGGCGATCCTCACCACGATCGTGGTCTTCTTCTTCGGATGGCAGTTCCACAAGGCGACCTGGAAACAGGTGACGTCGTTCAGCCCGGCGATGGACACCCTCGTCTCGGTGGGCACGCTCACTGCATGGGGATACTCGCTCTTCGCGATGGTCGAAGGCTCCGCGGTGTTCTTCGACACGGCGGCGATCATCACGACGCTGATCATCCTGGGCCGGTATTTCGAAGCCAAGGCGAAGGGCCGCGCCTCGCGAGCGATCACGAAGCTCCTCGAACTCGGGGCCAAACAGGCCCGCATCCTGAGGAACGGCTCTGAGGAGATGATCGATGTCGCCGATGTGGCCGTAGGGGACACCGTGATCGTCCTGCCCGGCGAGAAGATACCGACCGACGGGCGCATCACGAGAGGCTCGTCGAGCATCGACGAGTCCATGCTGACCGGCGAGTCGGCACCGGTCGAAAAGGCGATCGGCGACGACGCGTTCGGTGCGACGATCAACCAGCAGGGACGCATCGAGATCGAGGTGACGAAGGTCGGTGAGGCAACGGCGCTCGCTCAGATCGTCCGTCTCGTCGAGGACGCCCAGGCGACGAAAGCCCCGGTCCAGAGGCTCGCCGATCGGGTGTCGGCCGTGTTCGTTCCCATCGTGATCGTCCTCGCCATCGGCGTGTTCATCGCGTGGATGGTTGCGAGCGGAGAGGTCCCGGTGGCCCTCCGGAACGCCGTCGCCGTCCTCATCATCGCCTGCCCCTGCGCGATGGGTCTCGCCACGCCGACCGCGATCATGGTCGGATCGGGGAGAGGGGCGGAGCTCGGCGTCCTGTTCAAGAACGCTGAGGTGTTCGAACGGGCACGTTCCGTCGACGTCATCGTCTTCGACAAGACGGGAACCCTCACACGGGGAGCGATGACCCTCACCGACGTCGTTACCGACGAAGACGAGCAGCGTTTCCTGACGTACGCCGGATCCGTCGAGGCCTCCAGCGAGCACCCCATCGGCAAAGCCGTCGCCCTCGGTGCCGAGGAACGCGACGCCGTGCTCACCGTGCCCGACGAGTTCGAGGCCCTGCGCGGCCGGGGTGTCGTCGGAACCGTAGACGGCGTGCAGGTGACCGTCGGCAAGCCGAAGCTGATGGCGGAGCGGGGTCTTCTGATCCCCGAGCGATACACCGACGCGATGGAGAACATCGAGATCGCCGGGAACACCGCCTTCCTCGTCGGATGGGACGGGGAGGTTCGGGGCACGATCGGCGTCGCGGACACCGTTCGCGCCTCGTCGGCCGACGCGGTGTCGACCCTCCAGGGCATGGGCGTCGACGTCGTCATGCTCACCGGAGACAACCGCAGGACCGCCGAGACGATCGCCGCCCAGATCGGTATCACCAACGTGATAGCCGAGGTCCTCCCCGGAGACAAGGCCGAGGAGATCCGCAGGCTCCAAGGCGAAGGACGGTCCGTCGGCTTCGTCGGCGACGGCATCAACGACGCTCCGGCGCTCACCCAGGCCGACCTCGGCATGGCCGTGGGATCCGGAACCGACGTGGCCATCGAAGCCGGCGACGTCGTCTTGATGAACGGCGACCCCATGCTCGCCGTCACGTCGCTGCGACTCGCGCGGAGAACGTTCTCGACGATCAAGCAGAACCTCTACTGGGCCTTCGGCTACAACACCGCGGCGATCCCGCTGGCTGCGCTCGGGTTCCTGAATCCGATGGTTGCAGCGGCCGCCATGGCCTTCTCTTCGGTGTCGGTGGTCACGAACTCGGTCCGCCTCAAGCGGTTCGGCTCGTGACGCCTTCGAGTTCCGCCACGATGCCCTCAGCGGCGACATCGGCCGCTGCATCGATGGCGGGACTCAACGACACTCCGGGTTGCACAGAGCCGATCTCGATCCCGTAGACAACGAGTTCGTCCGGCAGCACCTCGACGGCGGCTCCGAGGTCGATGGCCTCGGCGACGCCGACGAGATGCGTCGACGCAGATCTCCAGGTCGACGGCAGCCCATTCCTGCCGTCGATCCGCCGGACCGAGCCGGGGACGCCACCCGAAACCACGGCGTCGACGACGACGGCCAGTCTCGTGTCCCGCCATGATTCGAGAAGGTGGGTGGCGTCCCCAACGGATTCGATCAACGCAATATCGGGAGCGACCCGGCCGGTGAGACGGTCGAGGACCGCCGGGCCGACCGCGTCGTCGCCCATCATCCGGTTCCCGACCCCGATGACGACGGTCTCAGCCACGGTCCACCGTCAGATCGAGGAAGTGCGTCGCACACGAGATACATGGGTCGTAGTTCCGGATCGACTGCTCTAGGACCCACGCCAACTCCTCGTCGGGGAGATCGAGGTGGCGTTCGAGCACGTACCGGAGATCCGATTCGATGGTCAGCTGGTTCTGCGCCGTCGGTGGAACGATCTGCGCGTCGGCGATCCGGCCGTCGTCGTGAACCCGGTAGCGGTGGTACAGCAGCCCGCGCGGCGCCTCCGTCGCTCCGTGCCCCTCCCCCTCCTTCACCGTGTAGGGAACGGCGGGGGCGGCGGGCGGCTCGTACTCGTCGATGATCCGGAGGGCCTCCTCGACGGCGTACAGCGTCTCGACGCTGCGGACGACGATGCTCTTGAACGGGTTCATGCACACGCGTTCGAGACCGGCCTCGCGAGCAAGGTTCTGGGCGAGCGGCGTCAACTTGTCGAAGTTCAGGCTGTATCGAGCGAGAGGACCGACGTGGTAGGCACCGCGTTCACGGATCCTCGAGTGGAGCGCGTTGGACCGTTCGACGTGCTCCTCGACGAAGGTCTCGTTGAACTCCGCCACGGAGATGTCGAGACCGCGATTCGAGATGATCCGACCCTCGTTGAACGGGTACTCGTCCGGATGGCTCAGCGACACGAACTCGAAATCCATGTCCGCCTCCGGGAACGTGAACCCGCTCACGAACCGGATCGTCTCGATCGCCGCTTCCTTCGCCCACTCCAACTCGGGAACGAGCGTCTCGAGTTCTGCTTTCGTCGGCGTCCGGTAGAACCCACCCACTTTGACGTTGATCGGGTGGATCTCCCTCCCGCCGAGGAGCCCCACGATCGCGTTCCCGGCCTTCTTCAACCGGAGCCCGCGCTCGACGACGTCCCGATGGTCGGCGGCCATATGGATGCCGCTCTGGTAGCCGAGGAAGTCGGGCGCATGCAGCAGGTAGATGTGGAGCGCATGGCTCTCGATCCACTCGCCGCAGTAGATGAGCCGGCGCAACTCTCGCAACGGACCGCCGACGGTGACTCCGAATGCGTCCTCCATCGCGTGGACGGAACTCATCTGGTAGGCGATCGGGCAGATGCCGCAGATCCGCGCCGTGATGTCGGGAGCGTCGGTGTGAGGGCGGCCCCGCAGGAACGCCTCGAAGAACCGCGGCGGCTCGAAGATGGAGAACTCGACGTGCTCGATGTGATCGTCGACTACCTCGACCCGCATCGACCCTTCTCCCTCGACCCGTGCGAGGTACTCGACGGAGATCTCTCTGGCGTTCGTCATCGCACACCTCCGATCTCGATCGACGCCTGCTGCCGGTCGCTCTCCTCGCGGAACGCATCCGACCAGGCGTTGAAGCTCCTGAACGCGTCGACGAGATCCCGCTCGGAGGCGCCCATCTCCTTCCACCGGTCGGCGAGCGATCCGGTGTTCGGGCTCTCCATCGGCCCGAAACAGCCGAAGCATCCCCGGTCGTACGTCGGGCAGAGGGCGTTGCATCCCGCCTGCGTGACGGGCCCGAGACACGGCGTGCCTTGCGCCACCATGACGCACGGGTTGCCCTTCAACTTGCACTCGACGCACACGCTGTACGTCGGGATGTTCGGCCGCCTTCCCTGGAGGAACGCGACGAGGACCTCGAGCAATTGGTACTTCGAGACGGGGCAGCCGCGCAGTTCGAAGTCGACCGCCACGTGATCCGAGATCGGTGTCGACATCTGCAGCGTGTCGATGTACGCGGGATGGGCGTACACGTATCGCGTGAAGTCGTCGACGTCCTTCCAGTTCCGGAGCGCCTGGATCCCACCGGCGGTCGCACACGCCCCGATCGTGATCAGGACACCGGTCTCCTCACGGATCTGCTTGATCCGCTCGGCGTCGTGTGCGGTCGTGACCGACCCTTCGATCAGCGTCACGTCGTACGGGGGCGGCAGTACCTCACGCGACGCTTCCATGAAGTTCGCGATCTGGACTACGCCGGCAACGGCCAGGAGTTCGTCCTCCAGGTCGAGCAGGCTCAACTGACAGCCGTCGCACGAAGCGAACTTGTGAACGGCGAGCGTGGGGAGTGCCACGTCACACCTCCCTGGTCCAACAGGCGCCGGTCATGGCGGCGCAACTCAACACGGGCCCGTCCTTGCAGACGAAGAACTTCCCCAACTGGCAGTGGCCGCACAGTCCGATGCCGCACTTCATGTTCCGCTCCATCGAGACGTAGAGGCGATCCTCCGTCATGCCCGATCGCTCGAGTTCCTGGATCGTGAAACGCATCATGATCTCGGGACCGCAGACCAATGCGACGGCCGACTCCGGGTCGAACGATGCGCGGTTGATGAGGGACGTCACGACTCCGACGGGCCCCCGCCACATCCGATCGGCGTGGTCGACGGTGATCAACACCTCGAGATCGAATCGACCCCGCCATTGCTGGAGTTGGTCGGCGAACAGCAGGTCCTCGGGCGATCGGGCGCCGTACAGGAGCGTGACGTTGCCGTAGCGGTCCCGGTGTTCGAGGGTATGGAGGATCGCGGGTCGCAGCGGAGCCAGTCCGATGCCGCCGGTCATGATGAGCAGGTCGCGCCCCTCGGCGAATTCCATCGGCCACGCCGTACCGAACGGGCCCCGGACCCCGACGACGTCGCCCGCGACGACGGACGTGAGGGCGTCGCTCACAGGTCCCACAGCACGGATCGTCTGAACGAGACGGGTGGGATCCCCCGGGTCGCCGCTGATCGAAATCGGCACCTCGCCGACGCCGAAGGCGTAGAGCATCGTGAACTGCCCGGGAACGAACGACCAGTCGTCCGACGGCGGCTCGAGATCGAGGGTGAAGGTGTCGTCGAGTTCACGCACGACCGAACGGACCCGGCACGGCACCGGGTGCATCGGGCGCGCGGCGGGTTCAGCGAGGAGTCGAGTAGACATCGAGCAACTGAATTCGTATCGATTGCATGCGGTCGACGAGGATCCTCGTGAACCGTTTCATCAACTCGTACCCGAGCACGGGATCCGCCTCGGCGGCGTTTCTGAGACGAGGTCCGTCGAATCGAATCGTCTCCGTATCGCTGTGAACGTGCGCATCGAAGTGCCACCGGTAGGGCGGGAACATCCATGCCCATCCGAGGATCTCCCCGGCGTGCAGCGTTTGCATCACCTGCGGCCCGTGGCCCGGCGTCTGGAGTTCGAGAGCGACGTCGCCGTCGAGGAGCAGCCAGCACGCGTCGGCGTGACCGCCCTCGGAGAAGATCGTCTCTCCCTCCCGGTACGACACGGGCATGCCCGTATCCGCCACGACACGGACCTGCTCGGCGGACATCCCCTTGAAGAAGGGGTGTTCGACGAGGAGGTCGAACAATTCGCTCATTCGAGGACCTCCCTGACGCTCGGGATGCCGACGGCGACCCTGCGGATGTCCCGCTCCCGGACCGCAGCGGCTTCTTTCGTGATGTCGATTCCGACCGGGCACCAGGTGATGCATCGTCCGCATCCCACGCATCCGGACGATCCGAACTGGTCGTGCCACGTGGAGAGCTTGTGCGTGATCCACTGCCGGTACCGGGCGCCGGGCGACGAGCGGACCGGGCCGCCGTGGATGTAGGAGAAGTCGAGCGTGAAACACGAATCCCACGTTCTCACGCGCTCGGCGCTCGAACCGTCGAGCGCCTGGCGATCTTCGACCGTCGAGCAGAAGCAGGTCGGGCACACCATGGTGCAGTTCGTGCACGTCAGACAGCGGCTGCCGATCTCGTCCCAGATCGAGTTCGTGAGGTTCGCCGAGAGAAGTTCCTTCAACCCGTCGGTGTCGAGCGTTCGGCCCATGTGGTCGGACGCGTGAACAACGAGTCGGCGTGCCCCGACGACTTCCTCGTCATGGGCCGGACGGGCGGATAGATCCGAAAGCACTTCCTCACCGATATCCGTTCCGGCTTCGGCGAGGAAGAAGTGGTGCTCACCGCTGAGTACCTCGGTGAGTGCGATGTCGTATCCAACCGACACGGCGGGCCCCGTTCCGAGCGACGCGCAGAAGCACGTGGCCGCCGGCTCGGTGCAGTTCACGGCGACGGTGAACGATCGCTCTCTGCGCTCGGTGTACACGCCGTCGGCGACGGGGAGGTACACGTCGTCCTGGATCCGCATCGCCGCGACCTCACACGGACGGGCTCCGAAGAACGCGTATCTCGGCGGAGCTGCGGCCTCCACCGTCTCGAACCCGTCTTCGGTGCGGAGCCCCTTCCAGAACACCGTCCCGGGCGGGGTGAGGTACTTCTTGAACGACTGTGGCCCGACCACGTATCCGAACAGGGCGTCGTCGCCCCGTTCTTCGAGTCGGTACGTACCGGCCTCCTGCCGGTCGCGCAGGCCGACCGGGAGGTCTCCCGTCGACGTGATCGTGTCGTAGAGGATCGTCTGCCCGCGTACGGTCGGCCCGACGACCTCGTATCCCCGATCGATGAGTGCTTCGATGAGGGCGTCGACGCCCTCGCGGTCGATGACGAGTGGTTCGCTCACGGCTCCATCCTGAGATGCTGTGGAACACGCTACGCGATGACGCCTCTGTGTCCTAGGGCCGGAGGTCGGAGGCGGGGGGCCGTTCGGCCCTATTGCGGTTCTGATGAGCGCTACGTCTCCCACCCGATAGCCTTCCCGTCGTGGACCCCGTACGACGCTTGACCAGGCCCTCACTTCGCCGCCCACGCGCGGTGCTCGCGTTCGAGGGGTGGAACGATGCCTGCGACGCCGCTTCCGGCGCCCTCCGCCACCTCCTGGAACGTCGCGGCGTCGCCCGTCCCTTCGTCGTCATCGAGC
Organism: Acidimicrobiia bacterium; assembly: GCA_029939995.1. GTDB lineage: Bacteria > Actinomycetota > Acidimicrobiia > Spongiisociales > UBA5794 > JAHEEL01. The sequence goes on from JAOZRW010000026.1 coordinate 24,844, forward strand.
CTGAGGAGTTCTTCGATTTCCAGGAGCACCGTCCTCAGGTCACGGTCTACGACGGAGCCATCGAATCCATGAAGTGGCCCGACACCCGTTTCTATGCGATCGAACGGCCCGAGCAGGATCACGATCTCATCGTCGTCGTCGGAGAAGAGCCGACGTTCCGGTGGAAGACCTTCGCTCGAACCGTCGTTGCGGTGCTCGCGGACGCCGGTGTGGAGTCGGCGACGATGCTCGGCGCTTACATCGGCTCGGTGACGCACTCCGTCCCTGTGCCGATCACCGGCGTCGCAACCGACCGGTCGCGGCTCGCGGGAATCGACCTCCCCTCGACCGACTACGAAGGACCCTCGGGGATCGTCGCCGTCCTCGGGGAAGCGTGCCGGGAGGCGGGTATCCCGGCGACGAGCATCTGGGCCGCAACCCCGCACTATCTGTCGGCGAACCCCAATCCGATGGCCATGCGTGCGTTGCTCGTCGAGGCCGGGCGTATCGTCGGCTTCGACGGTGACAGCGACGAGCTCCGCCGCATGGAGGAGGAGTTCATCGTTCAGGTCGATGAAGCCGTCGCCGAGTCGGAAGATCTCGCCGAGTACGTGCAGGAGATCTCGGACCATCGCCGATCGATCGATCCGGGTCGCTCCGGGGAGCTCGTCGACGAGATCGAGCGCTTCCTCAAAGACGTCTGACCCCGCAACGAACATCGCCCACGGTGTCCGTGGGCGATGCGAGTGGCTCCGTCGCTACTTCTTGGTCTTGTGTCGATTCGCCTTGACGCGCTTGCGATACTTGTGCTTGCTCATCTTTTTCCGACGTTTCTTGATCAGCGAACCCATGCAGAAGACCTCATCTCAACGATATCGGGGACCGGTTCCGGCGGCGGCAAGGCCGGGCCGGAGCCCATAAGGCCTCCGGAGGATAGGCAACTCTGCGAACAGATGTCACCCCGGGAACCGGATGGGCCCGGTGAAAGCTCCCCTACAATTCCCCGATGCACCCGATCATCGGCGTCACGGCACAGCAGAAGATGGCGATCAGCTCCAACGGCGAGCTCGAATCGCAGGTCATCGGCCACACCTACACGGACTCGGTCCTGCGCGCAGGCGGCCTCCCGGTGGTGCTCCCCCCTCTCCCCGAAGCCGACGTGCCGGCCCTCGTCGACCGCCTCGACGGCATCGTCTTCACCGGGGGAGGTGACATCGAACCGTGGCGGTACGGAGAGGAGCCCCACGAGTCGATCCGCAAGACCAACACCGGGCGCGACGAGTTCGAACTCGCGCTCGCCCGCGAAGCGAGGAAGCGCCGCATGCCCGTCCTCGCCATCTGTCGCGGCATCCAGATCTTCAACGTCGCGTTCGGCGGAACCCTCTACCAGGACATCCCGTCGATGATCGGATCGGACGACCACATGGTGAAGGGCGAGACCGTCTTCGGCGGGCACCAGCGCATCACCGCCGAATCCGGCTCCCTCATCGCGAAAGCGATCGGATCGACCGACCTCTGGGTCAACTCCATCCATCACCAGGCCATCAAGGACCTCGCAGCGGGCTACCGCCCGGTCGCCTGGTCGGAGTGCGGCATCATCGAGGGGATCCAACACGAGGACGACGAATGGCCGCTCCTCGCAGTGCAGTGGCATCCCGAGTTCCTCAGCGAGGCCGGCGACGAGCCGTCACGCAACCTGTTCGCCGCGTTCGTCGACTCGGTGCGGATCTCCCGAGTCGCCGCCGAAGCGGACCGGTTCGAGGCTCAGATCAGTCCGTCGTAGTCGACGTTCAGCACGGTCACCGTGCCGTCGTCGCCGAGAACGGACGCCATCGCCTCGACCACGGCGTTTCGTCTCTCGGGCGTGGCGAGCGCAAGGGCGGTCGGGCCCGCCCCGGACCAGGCCCCGTGCAGCGCCCCGGATGATCGCGCCGCCGCGATCATCCGCCCCGTGATCGGAGACAGCGAATCACGCTGCTGTTCGTGGAACTCGTCTCCTGCGGCCTGCGCGAAGGCCTCCGGGTCCCCGGTCCGGAGCGCTTCGACGAGGAGCACGGCACGTGACACGTTCCGTGTGGCTGCGGCCAGCGGAACGGTGGCCGGCAGGACTTCGCGTGCCCGCTTCGTCGACAGCCGGGCGTCGGGGATGCCGACGATGGTGACGATGTCCGGGTTGATCTCGAGGCGATACGGTCCGCTCGATCCGACGGCCATGAGCCCTCCCCATACGGCGGGAGCGGCGTTGTCTCCGTGCCCCTCGACGGCCGCGACGATCTCGTAGATCCGTTGCCGTTCCGGCTCGATACCGATCGCCCGCTGCGCGGCGGCGGCCGCCGCCGCCGTGACGGCCGAAGACGAGCCGAGTCCGCGGGCCCGTGGAACCTCGCTGTGAACGCTCAGCGCCATCGGCCTTCCGACGGATTCGGTCACCACGTCGTAGAGCATGTCCCCGAACTCGAGGCCGACCGGCCCGTCACCGTCGTCCACCGTCATTTCGTCGGATGCCCGTGCCTCGACGGTGCACCGTAGATCGAGCGCGAGGCCGAGTACGTCGAATCCGGGCCCGAGGTTGCCGGACGACGCCGGCGCGGAGGCTTTCATCGATCGACCGGCTCGATGAAGATGCGCGTCGCCTCGGGCACCGCTTCGGCGATCTTCTCCTCGATCTCGACGATGGCCGATTCGAGCGCATCCCCACTGATGCCTTGGTCGAAATCGACGTCCATGGTCACCAGCACCTCATCCGGAGCGAGCTGCATCGTCAGGAGCCGGTCGACGGTCTTCACCTCACCGACGGAGTACGCCGCCGCACGGATTCTCGCCCGGTCCTCGCGATTCGCAGACTCGCCGATCAAGAGCGACTTCATCTCGACGGCGAGGAGCCAGGCGACTCCGGCGAGAAGCACGCCGATCAAGATCGAAGCGACGCCGTCCCACCGGACGTCGCCGGTGAGCTTCGCAAGCGTCAGGCCGATCGCCGCGATCGCCAGGCCCACGATGGCCGCACTGTCCTCGAACAGCACGACGAGGAGCGACGGGTCCTTCGATTCCCGCACCGTCTTCGCGAAACCCCGTCCGGATCGTTGCCGGTTGAACTCCTTGAGGGCGGGCCGGAACGCAACGAAGCCTTCGAAGAAGGCCGCGATCGCCAGGACCGCCATCGAGATCCAGAAGCCTCCCTCGGCGTGTTCGGAGGCGTTCCGGACCTTGTCGACGCCGGCGACGATGGAGAGCACCGAGCCGCCGACGAAGAGGAACACGGCGACCATGAAGCTCCAGAAGTAGATCTCCATGCCGCGCCCGTACGGATGTTGGACGCTGGCGTCGTATCGCGACGCGGCGTGACCGCGCAGGAGGAACAGTTGGTTCCCGGAGTCGGCGAGCGAGTGGATGCCTTCGGAGAGCATCGCCGAACTCCCCGAGATCGCCGCGGCGACGAACTTGGTGATCGCGATGCCCATGTTCGCGGCGAGCGCGAGGTACACGATCCTCTTGGATTCCGAAGCCATGGCGGAGAGCGTAGTCTCGGTGTCGAACACGAACGGTTCCGACCACGCGCCGTGTCCGGCGCCGAACGGAGGGCGGGGAACGATGGCGCCGGCGATCATCACAGAGGAGCTGACGAAGTTCTACGGGGCGACGCCGGGCATCATCGAACTCACCCTGGAGGTCCGTGCGGGTGAGGTCTTCGGCTTCCTCGGCCCGAACGGAGCGGGCAAGAGCACGACGATCCGGACGCTCCTCGACCTCCTCCATCCGACGAGCGGCAGAGCGACGGTCCTCGGATACGACACGCACCGGGACGCGATCGAGATCCACCGGCGCACCGGCTACCTCCCCGGCGACCTGTCCATGTACGACGACATGACGGCCCGGGAGATGCTCATCTACTTCTCGTCTCTGCGATCGGTCGACACGACGAAGAAGGTCGCCACCCTCGCCGAGCGCCTCGAACTCGATCTCGACCGGAAGATCGGCTCGTACTCGAGCGGGAACCGGCAGAAGGTGGGGATCATCCAGGCCTTCATGCACGAGCCGGAGCTCCTGATCCTCGACGAGCCGAGCGCCGGGCTCGATCCGCTCATGCAGCAGGAGTTCTACCGGATGATCGACGAGACGCACCGCGAGGGACGGACCGTGTTCCTCTCCTCGCACATCCTGCCCGAAGTGGAACGAACTGCGGACCGCGTGGCGATCGTTCGTCACAGCCGTCTCGTCGCCCTCGAGACCGTCGCCGATCTCAAGATGAAGGCCAGGCGCCACTTTCAGTTCGTGTTCTCCGACCCGATCGACCCCGCCGAGTTCGCCCGGATCGCCGGTGTCACGTCTGCGGTCTCCTCGCACGAAGGCCGCGGGGTCGACATCTACGTCGAGGGCCCCGTTCACGAGGTCCTCCACAAAGCCTCCGAGCACCGTATGGAGAACGTGATCTCCCACGAAGGCGACCTCGAGGACGCCTTCCTGTCGTTCTACGAGGACGACGATGCTGAGTAGCGTCTTCACGAAGACGCTGTGGGAGCGCCGGTGGGGTCTCGTCGGCTGGTTCGCCGGCGGGGCGGCCATGACGGCGTTCATGGTGGCGATCTATCCCGTCGTCCGCGACAGTGCTGCGATCTCCGAACTCGTGGAGCAACTGCCGGTGGAGATGATGTCGATGATCGGCATCGATCCCGCGATCGTCACGACCGGTTTCGGCTACCTCCAGGCCCAGATGTACACGCTGATGGGCCCGCTCCTCGTCCTCATGCTGGCGGTCGGCATGGGTGCGGGCGCGACGTCGGTCGAAGAGCAGGCCGGCACGGCGGACCTCCTCCTCACGACACCGACGGCCCGGTCGACGGTCGTCGGGCAGAAGACCCTCGCGATGGTGGTGGCCGTCACGGGGCTGGTCCTGTCGTTCGTGGCCGTGCTCCTGATCG
>JAOZRW010000112.1 GCA_029939995.1 Acidimicrobiia bacterium
TGCTTCGGGGCCGGGATCGAGGAGGGATCCTTCGGGCAGCTTCAACGTCACCGGCGCGATCAGTCCCTCGTTGAGCGGAAGATCGCGCCGCAGCATCGCCCTTATCGCGTAGACCACCGCCGAGCGCACCACGGCGGGCGGGGTGTTCTGGTTGCCCCATATCTCCACGCCGCTGCCGCTAAAATCGAAGACGGCACCCCCCGTTTCGTCCAAAGTCACCGTCAGCGCGATCTCGTCGCCCCCGTCCAGCCGGTCGGCACCGTGCAGCTTCCTGCCGGCGTATTTTTCGAAGAGACGGCGGACGGCCGATTCGCTGACACGCCGGATATCGGCCATATAGTCCAGGATCTTCTCTCTGCCGCTCTGGCGCATCAGGGCCAGCACCCCTTCGATCCCTTCCCGGTTGGCCGCCGCCTGGGCCCGCAGATCGCTCAGGTTATCAGGAATGTTCCGGGCGCCCGCCTTGCGCAGAATCTCCACGACGTGCGCTTCGTCAAAGCGCCCCTTTTCGATCATCGGGAAACTCGCAAAAAGCGCCCCCTCCTCCGAAAGGGTCGTCGAAAAGGGCGGCATCGAACCGGGCACTTTGCCGCCGATGTCGGCGTGATGCCCCCGACTGGCGGCCCAGAAGAGCACTTCGCCCCCTTCCACATGGGGGGTGACGACCGTGATGTCCGGCAGATGGGAGCCCCCTTCGTAGGGGGCGTTGGTGATGAAGGCACTGCCCGCTTCGAAAGTGACGTATTTGGCGATCAGGGATTTGACGACGCTGCTCATGGAGCCCAGATGCACGGGAATATGGGGCGCGTTGGCCACCAGATTGCCTTCGGCGTCGAAGAGGGCGCAGGAGAAGTCGAGCCGTTCGCGGATATTGGTGGAGACGGCGCTTTTTTGAAGGATCTGTCCCATTCTGTCGGCGATGAATCCGAAACGGTTCGCCAGGAGGGACCGTTCCACGGCGCCGATGGCCGCCTCACTCTCCTCCCCTTCCCGGGCTTCGAGCGTAAGAATCAGGTCCCCTTTCCCGGTGATCCGTGCCCGGGTTCCCGTTTCCAGCACGATCGTCGAGCTCTCCTGCATCACCAGGGCCGGCCCCACCAGCACGGCCCCCGCCCCCAGCGTCGCCATGTCGTAGACCGGCGCGTCGTGCCAGGCCCCGTCGAGATAGAGGGCTCTTTCGTAGAGGGGGCGGGGCTGACCCTCCTGGGGCGCGATGTCGGGTCGCTGCCACCCTTCGCTTTCGATCGCCGCCACCAGCCGGAGAGACTCGACCACGAGCCGCCGCTCGGGCATCAGAAACCCGAACTCTCGGACATGCCGCTTTTCGAACGCCTCCTTCGCCCCCTCGAAAGGGACTTCGATCGCCCGGTCGGTCCCTTCGTACTTCACCCGGGCCAGCCGCTCCATCCGATATTTTTTTCCGGCGACCTTCGGGGCGATCTCCTCCTCCAGCGGATCGAACAGCGACGTATCGCACTTTTCGAGAGGCTTTTCCACCAGACGCGCCGCATCGAAGCTCTCTTTGGCCAGGGCCATGCCCCATGCGGAGAGTATCCCCGCATGGCGGTGGATCAGTACTTTTGTAATGCCGAGTTTTTTCGCCACCGCCACGGCGTGCTGCCCGCCGGCGCCGCCGAAGGCGCAGAGCGTGTGTTCTGCCGGATCGTACCCCTTTTTGAGGGTCACCTCCTTGATCGCCGTGGCCATCTGCTCGTTCGCCACGGCCAGAAACCCTTCCGCCACCGCTTCGACGCAGCTGCCGAGCTCCCTGGCGATCGGCTCGAACCCTTTGCGGCTCGCTTCCGCATCCAGTGGTGCATTCCCTTCGGGGCCGAAAATGCGGGGAAAGCGTTTCGGATCGAGCCGGCCCGTGACCAGGTTGGCATCGGTGACGCTGAGGCGGCCACCCCGCCCGTAGCAGAGCGGCCCGGGATCGGCTCCGCTGCTTTCGGGGCCTACCCTGAAAAGCCCGTCTTCGTATCGCAGCAGGCTGCCGCCGCCGCTGGCGACCGTGTGCAGCTCCACCTGGGGCACCCGCACCTTCACCCCGGCGGTTTCGCTCTCGTGCCGCAGTTCGATACGCCCGTCGTAGCGGCAGACGTCGGTACTGGTGCCCCCCATGTCGAAACCGATCAGCGGCGTACCCTCGTAGATCGCCTCCAGCGCCGCCACGCCGCCGGCCGGGCCGCTCAGCAGCGCCCGGGAACCCCTGAAGCGCGTCACGGGCACGAGAGTGCCGCCGCTCTCCATCATCAGCGTCTTTTTCTCCACATCTTCTCGGAAGGCTCTCTTGAAGCCGTCGAGATAGGCCTGAAGCTTCGGTGTCAGATAGGCGTCCACCAGCGTCGTCTCGCTCCGTGCCACCGCTCCGGGCAGGGGCGATACCTCGTGGCTGCAGACCACAGAAAACCCCATCTCCCCGGCGATGGCCGCCACCCTCTTCTCGTGGTCGGCGAAGGCGTATCCGTGCATCAGGGAGAGGGCCAGGTTCCTCGCCTTCAGCCCTCTCAGTGTATCGCGCACCGCCTCCTCGTCGATCTCCTTTTCGA
>JAOZRW010000057.1:0-3148 GCA_029939995.1 Acidimicrobiia bacterium
TTGATCGTCGCGACGGCGTAGGCGTCGTTGCGTCGGCGGAGCAACTCGACGATGGCGTTCCCGAGGGTCAGCATCTGCTCCTGCATCATCCCGACGGCCGTCACCGCCGGTGTGCCGAGTCGGATGCCGGAGGTGACGAACGGCGACCGGGTGTCCGACGGGATCGAGTTGCGGTTCAACGTGATCCGCATCTCGTCGAGGAATGCCGCCGCTTCCATGCCGGTGAGGTCCGGGTCGATACTTCCGACGTCGACGAGGAACATGTGGTTCTCGGTCCCGCCCGACACGATCCTGGCGCCGCCCTCGGCCATCGTGTCCGCGAGCACCTTGGCGTTGCGCACGATCTGTTTCGAATAGGTCGCGAACTCCGGCTCGGACGCCTTCTTGAACGCGAGGGCCTTGCCGGCGATCTGCTGGTTCACGGCGCCGCCCTGCGCGTACGGGAACACGGCCTTGTCGATCGCCTGAGCGAATTCGTTCGTGGACAGGATCAATCCGCCGCGGGGACCGCGCAGCGACTTGTGCGTCGACGCCGTGACGATGTCGGCGAACGGGACGGGGCTCGGATGCACCCGGCCGGCGACGAGGCCCGCGATGTGGGCCATGTCGACGAGAAGCACGGCCCCGACCTCGTCCGCGATCCGGCGGAACGCCTCCCAGTCGGGGATCTGCGAGTAGGTCGAATAGCCGGCGATGATCATCTTGGGGTGATGCTCGAGAGCGATATCGCGAACGCCATCCATGTCGATCCGCTCGGTCGCCGGATCGAGCCCGTAGGTGACGATGTTGAACAGGCTCCCGGAGAAGTTCACCGGCGAACCGTGCGACAGGTGACCGCCCTGGTCGAGGCGCATCCCGAGGATCGTGTCACCCGGTTCGAGCACGGCCAGGTAGGCGGCCATGTTCGCCTGAGTCCCCGCGTGAGGTTGCACGTTGGCGTGCTCGGCGCCGAACAGCGCCTTCGCTCGCTCGATCGCGAGACTCTCGATCGCGTCGACGAACTCGCATCCCTCGTAGTAGCGCCGTCCCGGGTACCCCTCGGAGTACTTGTTCGTGAGCACCGATCCGACGGCCTGCAGCATCGCCCGGTCGACGATGTTCTCCGACGCGATGAGGTGAATGTGGGTTCGTTGCCGATCGGCTTCTCGCCGGATGAGGTCGGCGAGCACCGGGTCGGCTTGCGGCAGCGGTGTCATGTCGGTCACGGGCGTCCCCCTCTGGCTCGACAATCCAGATTAGTCGACGGTCGTCGATCGGCGCCGACGATCATTCGCGGGATCGGTCGGTCAGCCAGTCGGCGGTGGCGAGAGCCGGCAGCGGCAACAGCGGCGCCGTCATCACCCAGAACGTGACGGTGACCAGGCCGCCGGCGACGACGACGAGCGCCGCGACCCCGGAGATGATCATCCGCATCGTCAGCCGCTGCACATCCTTCTCCCCGGGAATGGCGACGGATCCACCGACGCCGAGCGTCACGGCCGGGAGGAGCAGTGTGATCGTCCCCGATCCCGTCACCCAGAACAGACCGAAGATGATCGCCCCGGCGATCAAGGCGGAGATCGCGGCTTTGACTCCCAGAGCGAACGGGTCCGGCTCTCCCCCGAATCCGGCGACGGCGAGCATCGCGAGTTCCACCGAGACGGCGATGACCAGCAAGCCGACGGTGACGCTCGATCCGATCAGCAGCAACGACAGCCAGAACCCTGCGGCTGCGATCGCCGTGCCGACGACGATCCCGAACAACGATCGTTTCACGGAGCGATCGGGCCGTCTCTGAGGATCCACTCGGCGGGCTGCGTCAGGTCGATGATGGTGGAGGCACGGCCGCCGGTGGCTTCGCCCTCCAGGTACACGGCGATGTCGTTACCGAACAGCTCCCTCGCGTCTTCGGACGAGAGCACCGCCGGTCGGCTCGACACGTTGGCGCTCGTCACCGCGAGAGGCCCGCTGACTTCGAGGAACTCGAGTGCGACGGGATGGTTCGGACACCGCAGCCCGAGCGTGCGTCGATCCGGATCCCCGATCCACTCGGGCACGGACTTCAGCTTCGGCAACACGAGCGTGAGCGCTCCCGGCCAATGCTCTTCGGCGAGCTCGAGGCCGCGGTCGCCGAACGCGGCGAGCTGCTGCGCCTGCTCGAGGTTCGCCACGAGGATCGCGAGCGGCTTGATGCCGGGCCGGCCCTTCGCGATGAAGATCCGGTCGAGGGCGTCCGGGTTGAACGGGTCCGCGGCGATGCCGTAGAGCGTGTCCGTGGGGATTCCGATGAGTTCGCCGTTGTTCACGGCGGCGAGCGCTGCTGAGAGGATTTCGGTGTCCATCCCTACAACCTACCGTGGTGCGACGCCGATGACGAAGCGTTCTTTGCCGGACAGGTCCATCTCGATCGCTCCGTCGAGGTCCGCGAAGTGGCCGGCGACCTCCGGGGCGTGGAATTCGGAGATCTCGCAGATGATGGTTCCGCCCGGCTTCAACCACCCGGGTGCGTCCGCAGCGATCCTGCGAAGCACCTCGTCTCCGGCCGGTCCTGCGACGAGCGCCATGTGGGGCTCGTGGTCACGGACGTCGGCCGGCAGGTCGGGGACCTCACTCTCCGCGATGTACGGAGGGTTCGACACGATGAGGTCGACCCGGCCCCGGAGGTGTTCGGGCAGCGGTTCGAACAGGTCCCCCTCGAGGAACGTCACGTCGAGACCGGCCTCCGCGGCGTTGTACCTCGCGACGTCGATGGCGTCGGCGGACAGGTCGGTGGCATACACCGCCGCGGTGCGGAACGTGTGCTTGAGGGCGAGGGCGAGGTTCCCGCTCCCCGTGCAGAGATCCACGATCACCTGCGGAGCCTCGACGGCGTCACAGGCGAGTTCGAACAGCTGCTCCGTCTCGGGGCGGGGAATCAGGACCCGCCGGTCGACGGCGACTTCGATCGGCCCGAACGGGACGACCCCTTCGATGTACTGGAGCGGCTCGCCGGCCCGGCGCTTTTCGACGAGCGCACGGAACGCCTCGACTTCGCCGGTGGTGAGCTCGACCCCGAGCAGCAGTTCGGTCCAGTGCCGTCCCGAGGCGGCGGCGAGCAGCCGCCGAACCTCGTGATCGGCCAGATCCGGAACACTGCGAAGAAGATCCAAGGAGTTCATGATCGGATAGC
>JAOZRW010000057.1:3248-9576 GCA_029939995.1 Acidimicrobiia bacterium
TCCCCCGCCAACGCCCGTGCCGCTTCGTCGGCGGCCAGTGCTTCGTGGAGGACGTCGAGGTCGCCGTCGAGGACCTGCGGAAGCGAGTGGATCGTGAGACCGATCCGATGGTCGGTGACCCGGTTCTCTTTGTAGTTGTAGGTCCGGATCTTCTCGGAGCGTTCGCCCGTTCCCACCTGCGAGCGCCGCACCGACGCACGCTCGCCCGCCTGCTCGGCCAATTGCTGCTGGTAGAGGCGTGCCCGCAGCACCCGCATCGCCTTGAGTTTGTTCTGCAGCTGGGACTTCTCGTCCTGACAGGACACGACGATGCCGGTCGGGCGGTGAGTGATCCTGACGGCAGAGTCCGTCGTGTTGACCGACTGGCCGCCGGGCCCGGTCGACCGGAAGGTCTCGATGTCCAGATCGTTGTCGTGGATCTCGACCTCGACCGCTTCGACTTCGGGGAGCACGGCCACCGTCGCCATCGATGTGTGCACCCTCCCCTGCGACTCGGTCTTGGGCACACGCTGCACGCGATGCGGACCGGCTTCGAACTTGAACCGGGAGTACGCGCCCTTCCCTTTGACGGCGAACGTCGCTTCCTTCAGACCGCCGGTGTCCGACGGCGAGACGTCGATCGGTTCGACGGTCCAACGGTGGCGTTCGGCGAAGCGCTCGTACATGCGGTACACGTCGCCGGCCCACAGCGCCGCCTCGTCACCGCCGGCGGCCGACCGGATCTCGACGATGACGTCCTTGTCGTCGTTCACGTCCTTGGGGAGCAAGAGGCGGCGGAGTTCGGCTTCGATCTCCTCGATCTCGGCCTGTTTCGCGGCGACGACGCCGGTGAGGTACTCGATCATCTCCGGATCGTCCTCGACGCCGAGCATCTCGGCGGCCTCGGCGGCCTCCGTCTCCGCTTCACGGTGGCGGCGGAACGCGTCGACGACCGGCTTCAGCTCGGCGTGGCGTTCGGTGATCTCCCGGTAGCGCTTCTGATCGGCGAGCACGCCCGGTTCGGCGAGCAGGGACAGGATCGACTCGAACTCCTCGTCGGCGGCCGTCAAGCGTTCGGTGAGCCGGTCATCCATCGTCGGATCCGTCGACGTCGTACTCGGCGGCGAGCGCCGCTGCGACGACCGGACCGCGTTGCTTGACCTCGGTGACGGCATCGTCGTCGAGCGCGGCGAGCAGGGAGGCGACGGCGACTTCGACCTGGTCATCCGACGGCTCCTTGGTGGTGATCGCCTGGATCCACATCCCCGGCTTCGATGCCCATGCGAGCCAGCGGTGGCCGGCGGCGGCCTTGAGCACCTCGTACGAGATGCCGGCGATGACGGGGATGAGGGCGATGCGGGCCACGACCTGCCACACGAACTGGAGCGGGGCGAGGAGGAGGAACACCAGGAACGCAACCATCGCGACGATGATGATGAACGACGTACCGCATCGCGGATGCCGGGGGCTGTACCGCTGGATCGACTCGACGTCGAGCGGATCGCCGTTCTCGTAGGCGTGGATCGTCTTGTGCTCGGCACCGTGGAACTGGAACACCCGCTGGATGTCGTCGGCGCGGCCGATCAGCCAGATGTACCCGACGACGAGCAGGATGCGGATCACCCCGTCGATCACGACGAACCCGATGCTCGAGTCCGCGACGTATCGTTTGAGGAACCCGGCGGCGAGCACCGGAACGAGCACGAACAGCCCGATCGCGAGCACGGCGGCGAGCACCATCGTCCAGATGACCTGGGTGCGCGAGATCTGCTCTTCTTCGTCACCGGCCTTCTCGGCGGACCAGGACAGTGCGCGGAAGCCGAGAGTCAGGGACTCGGCGAGCACGAAGATCCCACGCAGGAACGGCATCTTCGCCCACTTCGAGCGGCTGACGATGCCGGGGAGTTCGTTGCGCTTGGCTTCGATGACCCCGTCGGGGCGCCGCACGGCGACGGCCCACGCTTCGGGGGCGCGCATCATCACGCCTTCGATGACGGCCTGGCCACCGACGCTGGCGCCCGGAGGGCGGCTCAACTAGGCCTCCTCGCCGGAGGCTTCGCCCTTCTCAGCCGCCGTCATACCGGTATCGATCCCGGCCTTCGCGTAGCGCTTCCGGAACCGTTCGACGCGGCCACCGGAGTCGACCATGCGCTGCTTGCCCGTGTAGAACGGGTGGCACTGGTCGCAGAGCTCGACGTGGAGCTCCTTCTGAGTGGAACGGGTCTTGAACGTGTTCCCGCACGAGCACGTGACGGTGCACTCGGTGTATTCGGGATGGATGCCGGTCTTCACGATGTCGTCTCCTGATCCTGATTGGTTCGGAACTGTAGCGGTGTTCACTGACCCGACTTCGCGACGCTGAGCAGGAACTCCGCGTTCGACTTCGTGGTCTTCAGCCGGTCGATGAGCAATTCGAGGGCCGCGCCCGGCTCGAGTGCCATGAGCACCCTGCGGAGCTTCCAGACTTCGACGAGCTCTGCACGGTCGAACAGCAGTTCTTCTCGCCGTGTTCCCGATGCTTCGATGTCGATGGCGGGATAGATGCGCTTGTCGGCGAGCTTGCGGTCGAGCCGCAGCTCCATGTTGCCGGTTCCCTTGAACTCCTCGAAGATGACCTCGTCCATGCGGGAGCCGGTTTCGACCAGCGCCGTCGCGAGGATCGTGAGGCTTCCGCCCTCTTCGATGTTGCGGGCTGCGCCGAAGAACCGCTTCGGCGGGTACAGCGCCGTCGAGTCGACACCACCGGACAGGATCCGGCCCGAAGCCGGCGTCGCGAGGTTGTGCGCACGGGCGAGTCGGGTGATCGAGTCGAGGAGGATGACGACGTCGGTCCCCTGTTCGACGAGCCGCTTCGCACGTTCGATGGCGAGTTCCGACACCTGTGTGTGCTCTTCGGCGGGACGGTCGAACGTGGAGTAGATGACCTCGCCCTTGACGGAGCGTTGCATCTCGGTGACTTCTTCGGGTCGCTCGTCGACGAGGACGACCATGAGATAGCACTCCGGGTTGTTCGTGGCGATCGAGTTGGCGACGTCCTGGAGGACGGTGGTCTTGCCGGCCTTCGGCGGGGAGACGATCAGACCGCGCTGGCCTTTGCCGATCGGGGCGATCAGGTCGATGATCCTGGCCATGATGTCGCCGCCCTTGCCGTCGATCTCGAGACGGAGACGGACGTCGGGGAACAGCGGCGTGAGCTTTGCGAACTGGGGCCGCTTCATCGCCTCTTCCGGGTCGATGCCGTTGACCTCGACGGCACGGATGAGCGCCGGGAACTTCTCTTTGCCCCTGGCCGGACGCACCGGCCCCGAGACGATGTCACCCTTGCGGATCTTCGCCTTGCGGATCACGTTGGCGGGCACGTAGGCGTCCATGTCGCCGGGGAGGTAGCCGGATGAGCGGAGGAAGCCGTATCCCTCGGGGAGGATGTCGAGGATCCCCTCGCGGGTCTCGAGCTCCGACTCGTCGATCGGCTCGCGCTGCGAGCTGCGGTTGCGCCGACTGCGCCGGCGCCGGCTCTGCCCGTCGCCCTGATCGTCCTGCTTCTGGCCCTGGCCGTTGCTGCGTTGACCGTTCTCGCTTCGAGGGGTCGCGACGACCGGTGCTTCGGCACCGCCTTCGGTTTCGGGAACCATCGACGAATCGAACTTCTCGGAGTCGAGAATCGCCGCGATCAGCTTCGACTTCTGCAGCCCGTCTGGCTCGACGGAGACCTTGGCGGCCATCGCGCGGAGGTCATCGAGACCGAGTTCCTGGAGCCTGGCTCTCGTGGTGCTCATGTTCGTTGTTGCCCCTTTTCAGGACGGAGGGTCGGAAGACCCGGGAATTCGGGACCTCGGCCGCCATGACGACGACGTCGGTTCACCTGGGATATCTCTCCGAACGGAACGCGATGCGCTGCCCGGGAGGAGTGGATGCCCTGATTGTAGCCCGTTCCGCCCGTACTTCAAGCATGAAGCCCCAAGCTTCAAGCTGCAAGCTTCAAGAGGGGAAGTACTTGCAGCTTGTGGCTTGCAGCTTGCAGCTGCTCACCATCCGAGGAGGTCCACCACCGCGTCGAGTCTCGGCGGGATCGGTGCCGGCAGGTCGGCTCCGAGCACCGCCGTCTCGGGATCCTTCAGACCGTGCCCGGTGAGCGTGCAGACGATCGGGCCGGGTGGGAGTTCGTCGCGGAACTTCAGGATGCCGGCGACACCCGCGGCGGAGGCCGGTTCGCAGAACACGCCTTCACGCGACGCCAGGAACCGGTAGGCCTCGAGGATCTCGTCGTCTGTAACGGCTTCGATCCGACCGTGCGACTCGTCGCGGGCTTCGACGGCGAGCTCCCACGACGCCGGATTGCCGATCCGGATCGCGGTGGCGATGGTCTCGGGCTCGTCGACGATCTCGCCGTAGACGATGGGTGCGGCACCCGCCGCCTGGAAACCCCACATCGCCGGCGCCTCGTCGACCGCCTTGTATCCGCGCCAGTACGCGGTGATGTTCCCCGCGTTGCCGACGGGCAGCGCGTGCACGGCCGGTGCGAATCCGAGCTCGTCGACGATCTCCCACGCTGCCGTCTGCTGCCCGGCGATCCGATACGGGTTGATCGAATTCACGAGCGCCACGTCGTGACCGGAGGTGAGTTCGAGGACGAGCGCGAGCGCGTCGTCGAAGCTCCCCTCGATCGGGATGATCGTCGCACCGTGGACGATCGCCTGAGCGAGCTTCCCGCGGGCGATCTTCCCCGACGGGATGATGACGATCGACCCGATCCCCGCCCGTTGGGCGTACGCCGCCGCCGAGGCCGACGTGTTCCCCGTCGAGGCGCACGCCACCGCACGCGCCCCTTCTTCCACCGCCTTGGACACGGCAAGGGTCATCCCGCGGTCTTTGAACGAGCCGGTCGGGTTCAAACCCTCGAACTTCAGATGCACCCGCCGCTGGACGATCTCGGAGAGCGCGGGGGCCGGGATCAGCGGCGTGTTGCCCTCGTGGAGGGTCACGATCGGCGTGTCCGGTCCGACCGGAAGCCGGTCCCGGTATGCGGCGATGATTCCGCGACGGATCATGCTTCCTCGCTTTCGACCCGGATGATCGACGCCACGTTGCGAAGCGTGTCGACCCGCCGGAGATGGTCGACGGCTGCACGCTGCGCTGCTTCCGGGGCACGGTGGGTGACGATGAGGAGCAGCGCCTCGCTCCCCTCCCCCTCTTGCCACACCGACTTGATGGACACACCCGCGTCGCCGAAGGCCGATGCGACCTGGGCGAGGACGCCGGGCCGGTCGTCGACTTCGAGTCGGAGATACCACTTCGTCGGGACGTCGCCGAACGGCACGAGCTCGCCCGGAGAGAAACGGATCCGGGAGGAGACCTGTGCCCCGGCCAGCGTCTCGCGGGCGGCGTCGATGATGTCCCCGAGGACGGCGGTCGCCGTCGGATCGCCGCCGGCACCCGGCCCGGCGAACAGCAACTCGCCGACCGACGGGCCCTCGATGAAGATCGCGTTCGTCGCTCCCCGGATCGAAGCAAGCGGGTGCGCCGTCGGGATCATCACCGGGTGCACCCGGGCCGACACGCCGCCGCCGGTTCGCTCGGCGATGCCGACGAGCTTCACGACGTAGCCGAAGTCGGCGGCGAAGGTCATGTCGATCGGTGAGAGATCTTCGATCCCCTCGTGGTAGACGTCGTCGATCCCCACCCAGGTACCGAAGGCGAGAGAAGCGAGGATGGCGGCCTTCGCAGCCGCGTCGGCGCCGGATACGTCTGCGGTCGGATCCGGCTCTGCGTATCCGAGTTCCTGTGCCTCGGCCAAGGCATCTGCGTAGTCGGCGCCGTCGTCGGCCATGCGAGTCAGAATGAAGTTCGTCGTCCCGTTGACGATGCCGAGTACGCGGTCGATCGGTTCGCCCGCCAGCGTCTCGGAGAGCGGGCGGATGATCGGGATCCCGCCGCCGACGGCGGCTTCGAACAGCAGCGGAACGCCGGTCCGTTCTGCAGCCGCGATCAATTCGGGACCGCGCGACGCGACGAGTTCCTTGTTGGCGGTAACGACGGGCTTCCCGGAGTCGAGGGCTGCGAGGACGAGGTCGCCGGCGAGGTCCCGTCCTCCCATCAGCTCGACGACGAGGTCGATGTCCGGATCGTCGACGATGCTCCGGAGGTCGTCGGTGACGGTGCCGTACTCGAGCGAGAACGATCGCTCCTTGTCGAGGTCTCGAACACCGACGCGAAGGACCCGCAGGTCCAGACCCGTCTTCGCCGCGATGGCGGCGCGATCCTCTACGAGACGCGTGATGAGCGTCCCCCCTACGGTCCCGGCCCCCAGGACCCCGATGCCGATCGAAGTGTTCATCCCAGAACGATAGAC
>JAOZRW010000113.1 GCA_029939995.1 Acidimicrobiia bacterium
AGCGACGCCCAGCCCGAGCGTGATCGATCCGGCGACGGCCCGGACGTGAAGGGATCGACGCTTCGGCCGTGCCGCTTCTTCGTTCATGGCCGCCACCGGCGGCACGCGGGCGGCCTTGCGGGCCGGGAGGAGAGCCGAGACCGTCGTCACGACGAGCCCGACGGTCATGCCGACGATGACCGTTCGGGGCAGGACCGTGAGGGGCCCGTTCGGCATGTCGAGGCCGAGGGCGCCCATGGCTGCGGCGAGTCCGACGGCGAGGAGAACGCCGAGAACGATGCCGACGGCCGAAGCGACGAATCCCACGATGAGCGCCTCGACGACGACGAGCCACGTGACCTGCCGTCCGGTTGCACCGACGGCCCGGAAGAACGCGAGTTCTCGCGTTCGCTGGGCGACGATGATCCGGAACGTGTTCGTGATGATGAATCCACCGACGAAGACGGCCACCGCAGCGAACGCCAGGAGCGCGATGTTCAAGAATCCGAGGCCCTCGGAGATGGCTTCCAGTTGTTCGTCGTTCGATTGTTCGGCGGTGATGACTTCGATGTCGTCGTCCACCGTGGCGACGATGCTCGACATGAGTTCCTCGGGTGTGACGCCGGGTTCGGCCGCCACGGAGATCGCGCTGAGGCGGCCCTCGAGGCCGAAGAGGCGCTGGGCCTTCTCGAGTGTGAAGAGCGCGAGCGTCGCGCCGGCGAGGCTGTCGCTCTCCCCGAAGCTGGCGATGCCGACGACCTCGAACTGTTCGGGTGGTCCGAACGTGAGCACGGTGATCGTGTCCCCGACGGCCAGATCGTGCGTGCCGGCCGAATTGGCGTCGATGACCACCTCACCGGCCGTTTCCGGCCCGCGCCCGTTCCCGTCCTTGATCTTCACCGGGCTCATCGAGGACTCGATCCCCCATGAGAAGCCGAGCGTCGGTGACCCCCGTCCCCCGACGGCGTTGCCTTCCTTGTCGACGATCTGGGCGAAGCCGGAAACGCCGCCTTCGGCGATGCGCACCCCCGGCGCACCCATCACCGCAGCGAGCGTGTCTTCCGACATGGAGCCGAACTCGGTGTTCTGGAACGTGTCCCCGCCTTCCGGTGGGGCGGGGCGAACGTAGACGTCCACGCCCGTCGCCGAAGTGTCGAGGAGGGCGTCGAATCGTGCGTTGATCGTGTCGGTGAACACGAAGCTCGCCGCGACGAAGCCGACGCCGATGACGATGGCGAAAGCGGTGAGGGTGAGTCGCATCTTGTTGGCGAATACCCCTTTGACGGCTGCGCGCAACATGGTCAGCTTCCCAGGTGCTTCATCTTGTCGAGGATGGACTCAGGCGTCGGATCGGCCATCTCATCGACGACGTCCCCATCGTCGAGGAAGATGATTCGATCCGCGTAGCCGGCGGCGATCGGGTCGTGGGTCACCATCACGATCGTCTGACCGAACTCCCGGACCGCCGTCTGCATGAAGGTGAGGAGTTCACCGCTGGCGGCGGAGTCGAGGTTGCCGCTCGGCTCGTCGGCGAAGACGATCTCGGGTTTCGAGACGAGCGCTCGGGCGGCGGCGACGCGCTGCTGCTGGCCGCCGGAGAGTTCGCTCGGGCGGTGGTCGAGGCGATCGGCGAGATCGACGGCCTCGACGACCTGTTCGTACCACTCCCGGTCCGGCTTGTTCCCTGCGATCGAGAGGGGGAGGAGGATGTTCTCTTCAGCGTTGAGCGTCGGGATCAGGTTGAACGCCTGGAACACGAAACCGACCTGCTCGCGTCGCAGAATGGTCAGGTCCCGGTCCTTCAGCGTGCCGAGTTCCGTCTCCCCGATGTAGACGGACCCGTCGGTGAGGCTGTCGAGACCGGCGAGCGTATGGAGCAGGGTGGACTTGCCCGACCCCGACGGGCCCATGATGGCTGTGAACACTCCGCGTTCGAAGTCGGCCGAGATGCCGTCGAGAGCCCTGATCTCGGCGTCGCCTTCACCGTAGATCTTGGTTCCGTGCCGCATGCGTGCGGCGAGTTCACTCGTGGGGATCGTTCCGAGCATGGTGTCTCTCTTCTGTGGAGGGTCGTGGTCGGCGTGAGGCTACGCGGCCGCGGCGGACGCGCTGGGGCCCCGGAGTTGCCTCCGGGGCCCGCTCGATTGCGATGTCTCCATCGCAGTTCTCACGCAACCGCCCGCAGGTCGCCGTCGCGGCTCGGGTCGAGGAGAACGACCCGGTCGCCGATCGTCGCGGGGGATGGGCCGTGGATGCGGGCGCCCGCGAGGACGAGGGCTCTGGCGATGGCGTTTCTCACGGAGCCGGGGCGCTTCGGGGAGCTCCTGCCGGCCGTTCGACGGTTCCGCGTTCGACGGAAATCCTCGGCGACGGCGTCGATGTGCGGTTTGACGAGATCGTGTTGGTGGTACATCAGTTCCCTCCGGTTCTGTCGATGTATGCCTGGAGAACGGCGGTCGTTTCCGGGACGACGTCTCTGCGCAAGGCGTACTCCTTCTCCGTGCCGATCAGGACCTTCACGAGCCCTGCGGAACGGAGCAGCATCATGTGGTG
>JAOZRW010000027.1 GCA_029939995.1 Acidimicrobiia bacterium
AACGACGGCGACTTCATCAGCGATCCACCCGCCAACTCCCGCATCCATCCAGCCGACCTGCCTCTCAACCCTCCACCATCAAGGTGCGCCAACGACCGATCGAATCCAACCTGTCCACATCTCTCCGGAACCCAATTACGTGTTCCGATCTCTGACAGCTCGACTGGGAGCGCGGTACGTGACGAGACCACGTCGAGAGCCGCCGAGTAAACTGGAGTGATGGCCGACTCAGCCGACGTCGTCACGCGGAGGGTCTACGAGGCCCTGACCCGTATCGCCCCGGACGGTGCGCCCGATCTCCGGCTCTGGGACGGCTCGGTACTCGGCTCCGGCGGAGCCTCCACGATCGTCCTCAACCACCCCGGGGCGCTGCGTGCGATGCTCCTGCCGCCGACGGATCTGACGGCCGGCGAGGCCTACGTCTACGGGGACATCGACATCGACGGCGACGTCTTCTCTCTCCTGCAATGGGCCGCATCGCTGTCGGAAGTCCGAGGACACCGGTTGACCGTCGCGCGGATGCTTCGCCGACTCCGGCAGCTGCCGGCCGAGCATCGCCGGACCGCCGAGAACCGGCCTCGGCTGTCGGGAAGGCTTCACTCGCCCCGGCGCGACCGGGACGCGGTCGGGTACCACTACAACACGGGCAACGACTTCTACGAATTGTTCCTCGGCGAGGCGATGGCCTACTCGAGCGCCTACTTCCTCAGCCGATCCGAGACGCTCGACACGGCCCAGCGGCGCAAGCTCGATCTCATCTGTCGCAAGCTCGAGCTCGCTCCCGGGACCCGCTTTCTCGACATCGGTTGCGGTTGGGGGTCGCTGGCCATTCACGCGGCCGCCGAATACGGAGTCACCGCGACGGGCGTCACGATCAGCGGCGAGCAAGCCGAGTACGCGAGGCAGTGGGCGAAGCGACTGGGCGTCGACGATCGGGTCGAGATCATCCACGGGGACTACCGGGACGTCGGCGGGGAGTTCGACGCGATCGCCTCGGTCGGGATGTTCGAGCACGTCGGGCGGAAGAAGCTCGGGGAGTACTACGAGAAGGTTCGCAGTCTTCTCTCCCCGGGCGGCCTGTTCCTCAACCACGGCATCACGACGTTCACACGCGAGCACAAGCGAAGGCAGCGCCCGTCGTTCGTGAGCACCTACGTGTTCCCCGACGGGGAGCTCGAAACGGTCGACTTCGTCATCGGGAAGGCCGAGGAAGCGGGCTTCGAAGCCCGCGACGTCGAGTCGCTTCGCGAGTCCTACGCGCAGACGCTGCGACGCTGGGTCGCGAGTCTCGAAGCGAACCACGACGCCGCGGTCTCTGCGACCAGCGAGGAGACCTTCCGGATCTGGCGCATCTACATGGCCGGTTCCGCCGTCGGGTTCGAGCGTGCCACGATCGCCGTGTACCAGATGCTCCTCTCCGACCGGTCCCGCCCGTGGCGATTCGGCCGCCGCCACCTCCTCGCCCGCGACGACACCTAACCCCCACGCGGCGAACCCAGGGTTCTCTGCGCCCTATTTGCCGTCTCCAGCCCGCGGAATGGAACGTCCCCTTGAACCGCGGGCCCGAGACGGCAAATACAGGGTCAGGAACCCTGGGTTTGCTGCGGGGAGAGGTGGGACTTGATGCGGCGGAGGATCGCGGCCATCCCGTTGAGGCGCTGGGACGACACCGCTTCGCCGAGGCCCATCTTGAGATAGAAGTCGTCGGGGACGGCGAGGATCTCGTCGGCCGGGGCGCCGTCGAGCGCTTCGTGCAGGATGGCGGCGAAGCCGCGCACCGTCGGGGCTTCGGCCGGGACCCGGAAGTAGAGGTGAACCGCGTCGCCGTCCCGTTCGGTGATGAGGGCGAACGGCGACTGGCATTCGGGAACGACCTCGAACAGCTCCGGATGCCCGGCGAGGCGATCGGGGAGATCCGGCAGGCGTCGCGAGTAGTCGAGCAGTGCCTGGAGGCGCAGATCCTTCGGGGCGCTCGCGAACATCTCGACGATGCGGTTCAGGCGTTCTGTCGCTGTTGAGACATTATCGGACATATTCACTACCGCCGTAGTGTAAATTGGGTTGGGAAGGAGGGGATCATCATGGTCACACAAGATACGAGCGATCGTTTCGAACAGTACGCGGATCCCGGGAAGCTGGTCTCGACGGAGTGGCTCGGGAAGCATCGCGACGATCCGAATCTGGTCATCATCGAATCCGACGAGGACGTGCTGCTCTACGAGACGGGTCACATCCCGGGCGCCGTCAAGGTCGATTGGCACACCGAACTCAACGATCCGGTGATCCGCGACTACCGGGATCCCGTAGCGTTCGCTCAACTGATGTCCGACAAGGGCATCGGGCGGGACGACACCGTGGTCTTCTACGGAGACAACTTCAACTGGTGGGCCGCCTACGCCCTGTGGGTGTTCGCGCTCTTCGGCCACGCCGACACGCGTCTCCTCGACGGCGGGCGACAGAAATGGATGGCCGAAGGCAGGACGATCACGACCCACATCGCCGCGCGATCCCGGACCGAGTACCCCGTCGTCGATCGCAGCGATGCGCCGATCCGTGCGCTCCGCGGCGACGTCACGGCACACCTCGACACCGGTGGTCCCCTCGTCGACGTGCGGTCGCCGGGGGAGTTCACCGGCGAGCTCATGCACATGCCCGACTACCCGCAGGAAGGTGCGCTGCGGGGCGGGCACATCCCCGGAGCGGTGAACGTCCCGTGGAAGACGGCCGCCAACGATGACGGCACGTTCAAGAGCCGGGCCGAGCTCGAGGAGATCTACCAGGAGCGTCTCGGCCTCTCGAAGGACGACGACGTGATCACCTACTGCCGGATCGGTGAGCGGTCGAGCCACACGTGGTTCGCCCTCACGCATCTGCTCGGATTCGACACGGTGCGCAACTACGACGGTTCGTGGACGGAGTGGGGCAACCTCGTCGGCGCCCCGATCGAACGATGATCCGGAACCTGCGTTCCACGCTCTGGCGATCGATCAGAGGAACGGTGCTGCTATCCGGCGCGTTGCGTTCGCAGCGACGTCGGCGCCTTCCAGCGCCGGGTTCCACGAGCTGATCGAAAAGGCCACGACCCGCCCGGTGGCGTGCAGCGCAGCGACGGACCGTGCCACGGCGGCGGCGGACGGGCCGCCGGGGCTCGGGTAGTTGGTCGCCGGCATGTCGGCCGGGTCGACGACGTCGACGTCGACGTGGACGTAGAGATCGCCGGGCGGAGGATTCTCCGCGATCTCGTCGATCGTCACGTGGTGGATCCCCGACGCAGCGACGGCCTCGTCCTCGCCGGGGTCGAGGTCCCTCCCGTCGACCAGCCAGATGCGATCGTCGTCGATCGGGCGCAGCCCGACGCCGTCGACGATCGTCTGCTCGCCGCGGCCGGTGAGCATCGCCAGCGGCATCCCGCCGAGGAAGCCGGACGGCGTCGTCTCCCAGGTGTGGAAGTCGCCGTGCGCATCGAAGAAGACCACGGTCGGTTCGATCCCGCGGCGCTGCAGACCGCCGGCGACTCCCATGATCGAGAGGCAGTCCCCGGCGTAGACGACGGGATCGGGGGACTCCGCGACCATTGCCGCGAGCCGTTCGTACAGAACCGCCATGCGCTCGGTCGGGCGCGTCTGCGGGAGAGCCGGGCGGAGCGTCGCGTGAGGTTCGGGTACCTCGAACCCCGACATCGGCTCGCCGATGAAGAAGGGAACAGAGATCATCGTCATGATCGGAGACGATAGGCGTTCGCGGCCTCGGCGGAGAGGGGAACACCGTCATCCCGATGCCCTCCCGGGCGTAGGCTGGACCAATGGCGATGATCCCATCCATGCCGTCGGAGGCATCCGCTCTCGTCCGGCGGTACTACGCGTACGCCGGGATCTACACGCTCGCCGCTTCGATCATCTGGGGGATCAACACGCTGTTCCTTCTCGGCGCCGGGTTGTCGATCGCCGAAGTCTTCATCGCCAATGCTGCGTTCTCCGTCGGCACCGTCCTCTTCGAGATCCCGACCGGCGTGGTCGCCGACACCGTCGGACGGAGAGCATCGTTCCTGCTCTCCCTCGTCGTGCTCGCCGGGTCGACGCTTGCGTACGTGGGCCTGGCCCAGACGGACGGCGGGGTCGTCGCCTTCTCCGCCGTGTCCGTGGTCATGGGCCTCGGATACACGTTCTACTCCGGAGCGATGGAAGCGTGGCTCGTCGACGGGGTTCGCTCGCTGGGGTACGACGGGGACATGGACCGCGTGTTCTCGACTGGCCAGATCGTGGGCGGCGTGGCGATGCTGATCGGAACCATCGGCGGCGGCTTCCTCGGCCAGATCGACCTCGCCCTGCCGTTCGTCCTGCGCTCGGGGTTGCTCGTCGTGCTCCTCGTCCTCGCCTTCTTCGGCATGCACGACGTGGGGTTCGAACCGCGGTCCGTCACGATCCGCACGTTGCCCGCAGAGGCCACCGCCATCGCCAAAGCGGGCATCCACTACGGCTGGAGCGCCCGTCCGCTGCGCCTGATCATGGTCGCCGGCGCCGTCCAGAGCGGGTTCTTCTTCTGGGCCTGGTACGCGTGGCAGCCGTACTTCCTCGAACTGCTCGGACGCGACGCCGTGTGGGTCGCAGGGGTGGTCGCCGCTCTCCTGTCGATCGCGATGATCGCCGGGAACAGCCTCGTGCGGGTCTTCACGAGGTGGTGCGGGCGGAGAACGACGCTGCTGTTGTGGACGGCCTTCGTGTTCGCGGCGGCGTCGATCGGAGTCGGATGGGCGTCCACCTTCCCGATCGCCCTCGGTTTCCTCCTGATCGCTTCGGTGTCGATGGGTGTGCAGATGCCGGTCCGCCAGGCGTTCATCCACGGCATGGTCCCATCGGCGCAACGGGCGACCGTCGTGTCGTTCGACTCGCTGATCTCCGGTGTCGGCTCCGTCGGCGGCCAGGCCGGGCTCGGGGTCTTCTCGGAGCAGCAGTCCTACTCCGCTGCGTACGTCGTCGGTGGCGCGATCACCCTCGTGTCGGCACCCATCGTGTGGGCGGCCCGACGGCTCCAGGCACCGGCCGACTTCTTCGAAGGAACGGCGTCGGCCGAACCGGGATCGTGCGTGCCGCGGGGCCTCCCGATCGTCGCCGGCGTCGAGACGACGACAACCGAACGCTGAACCGTCGTCCCGCTCAGCGATCGGCGCGGACGGTCAGGGCTTCGACATCACGTGCGAAGCGCTTCAGAACCGAGCGATTGAGACAGTGCCACGTGCGCGGACCGTCATCCTCGGTGCGCAGGACGTTCGCAGAGCGCAGGATTCGGAGATGCTCGGAGACCGTCGACTGGGCGAGCGTCAACTGCGCGGCGATCTCACCGACGGTGTGCGGCCGGCACTCCATGAAGTACTCGACGATCTTCACGCGTGCAGGGTGACCCAGGGCCTTGCCGACGGCCGCCATCTCCTCGTCGCTCATCGGCATCGGATCGACCGGCGGGTCATCGTCGAGGCAGGCGGGCGGTGGTCGTCGGGTCATAGTCGGGAGCGTATCAAGCGTTCCCGTGCGTGGCATCGGGCCGAAAGTCGGTATATCGACGATGGTCGATGCTCAGTTGCAACCCCGATCCGGTCTGTTCGTGCCGGAAGGCTCTACGCCATAGGACCTTCGTCCCTATCGACTATCGTCGAACACCGATTGACTGTCTCATGTGAACAACTTCACAAATGCTGCAAGGAGGCAACAATGACACAGCGACTCCGATCTCTCGGAATCGTTCTCACCGTGATCGGTCTGATCTTCATGGTCGCCGGTGGCGTCGCGTACAGCCGGGTACAGGCAGGGTACGGCTCGCTTCAGGCGTTCAGCGAGGCGCAGAACGTGACGCTCAGCTACAACGATGCCGGCCGGCTCGTCGATCGTGGAACCACCGAAGGCGCTGATGCGATCATGACGCTGCTGACCGATGACTGGGGCTACCCGGTCGTTCAGTCGGATCTCGATCCCAACGACCCGCTCGTCAACACGGCGACGGAGTACATGTACCAGATGGCGACGATCGCCCATCACACGTTGGACGGGACGCAGACGGTCATTCTCACGGAAGACGCCGAGTACAACGGTGAAACGTTCCCCGCAGGAACCTATGAGGTGCCGGTCGATGGGAAGTACTGGACCGGATTCGATCGGATGCATCCGCTCGAAGGGCCCGCACGCGGCCAGGCATGGAGCGGTACCGTGCACGGCCTGTTCGGCGAGCTCGGCGTCGGTACCGTCACCCACTCGGCCCTCCAGCTCGGCCTCGCGATTGCGGGCACGCTCGGTGCGATCGGCCTCACGGTGATCATCGCCGGCCTCGGATTGATCTGGGCAGGCAAGGAAGAGAAGTCTCCTGAGCTCCATCGGGGTTCTGCCCGATCGAGCGATGACAAGGACCTCATGCCCGTCGGTTGATTCGGACGGAGGCGTTCGAGGCTACGCGACGAACGCAGATGGGCCCCGCCGAACGGCGGGGCCCATCTGCGTTGATGTGCGACTCGATCAGCGGCCGGGTCCGAGAAGGGGGCAGAGGAAGAAGGCGTCGTCTTCGTCCATCACGCCGTTCCCGTTGACGTCGACCCACCAGCGTCCGCCCACGTAGCCCCGGTCGCCGGGGCCGAATTCCGTCGTCAAGTCGTCTTCGGTGGGGATGAGTTGCTGAAAACGCCCCTTCATCGGAAGGTCGGCCTTCACGATCGAGTCGTACGTCAACCCCGTGCTGAGCACGGTCACCTGGACGGGTGAGCCGGGCCGACCGTTGCTCTCGGCCGACTTGCCGTTCGAGGCGAAGGCCGGAACGGCCATGATGATGGTCAGGAGACCGACGACGAAACCGGTCAGAAGTGTCTTGCGCATTGCTGCTCCTCGTATCCGTGTGTCGCCGCTCTGACGACAACCAGAACGATGCACGACCCATCTGAACGGCACCGGAACGGGTGATGAACAAACGGTGAACTGCGATCGCACGACGAGATGAGCGGCCCGGTTCACCGTACGATGGCTCCATGGGAGAGACCGCAGGCACCGTTCTGGTCGTCGACGACGAAGACATCGTTCGCGAGGTCGTGTGCACCTACCTCGAGCGGGAGGGGTTCACGACCCGCCAGGCGTCGGCCGGGCGGGCCGCGGTGGCGCTCATCGAAGCCGAGCCGTTCGACCTCATCGTCCTCGACGTGATGTTGCCGGAGATCGACGGGTTCAGCATCCTGTCCCAGCTCCGGAAGCGAACCGACGTCCCCGTCATCCTGCTCACCGCACGCACCGATGAGACGGATCGGGTTCTCGGCCTCGAACTGGGCGCCGACGACTACGTGGTCAAACCGTTCTCCCCGCGCGAGCTCGCCGCCCGGGTTCGCACCGTCCTGCGCCGCACCACCCGAACCGAACCGCCGGCCCCCGACGCCCCGCTCTTCTTCGACGGTCTCGAGATCGACGGTCGCAGCCGCGAGGTGCGGGTCGACGGCGATCCGGTCGAGCTCACCGCCAAGGAGTTCGATCTGCTCCTGTTCCTCGCCTCGTCTCCGCGGCAGGTCTTCTCGCGCGGCCAGCTCCTCGAGCAGGTGTGGGAGTCGTCGACGGACTGGCAGGACGCGTCGACCGTGACCGTGCACATCCGTCGAATCCGTCGCAAGATCGAGAAGGATGCGAACGAGCCCCGGTGGTTGGCGACGGTGTGGGGCGTCGGGTACAGGTTCGAGCCGTGAGAGCGACGTTCTGGTTCCTCGGTGCGGTGATCATCGGTCTGATCGCGTTCGAAGTGGCGATGCAACCGACCCCGTCCGACCGATTCCAGCTCGCGCTCATCTTCGCGGCCGTCGCGGCGTTCGCCGCGCTCGTGACGCTCATCGTCGCTGCACTCGTGCGGCGATCCCACTCGATCCGACGCAGCGTGCTGATCGCGAGCATCGCCGGGTTCTTCGTCGCCGCCGTCGCGATGGTCATCGCGGCGCAGCAGATGTTCCTGTCTTCCCACGACCTCCGGTTGCTGCTGATCGTGCTCGTGTTCGCCGGCGGGACCGCCGTCGGGTTCGCGGTACTCGTCGGCCGGACGCTGACCCGGGACCTCGAACACACCGCGGCCGCCGCACAGCGGATCAAGGGAGGGGACCTCTCGGCACGCACCGGCGTCACGAGACCGGACGAGATCGGGACGGTCGCGGAGACGTTCGACGCGATGGCGGCTTCGTTGGAGGAGCGGGAAGCCGAGCGCCGTGCCGACGAGCTCGCCCGGCGCCGGTTCCTCGCGGCGATCGGCCACGATCTCCGCACTCCGCTCGCGTCGATGCGTGCGGCCATCGAGGCGCTCGAGGACGGCATCGCCCCGGATCCCGACCGGTACCTGAGGGCGATGGACCGGGACATCGGCGTGCTCAGCACGCTCGTCGACGACCTCTTCCTCCTGGCGAAGCTGGAGGAGGGCTCGATGGCCGTCGAGCCCGGGTCGATCGACGTGACGGAACTCGCCGATGAAGCCATCGAGGTGCTCGGGCCGGTGGCATCCGCCGCCGGCGTCCGTCTCGAACTCGATGCCGACCAGCGGGCGATCGCCGCGGGTGATTGGGGAGCCGTCGGACGGGTGCTCCGGAACCTCCTGGACAACGCGATCCGTTTCGCCCCGCCGGACTCGACGGTCGTCGTCGAGGTGCGGGATCGGGACGGGGCAACGGTTCGGGTGATCGACGAGGGCCCCGGATTCGACCCGGCGTTCGTCGATCGCGCCTTCGACCGGTTCACCAGGGACGACCCCTCCCGGGCCAGGGCCACCGGCGGCTCCGGCCTCGGACTCGCCATCGCCTCCGGCTTCATCGACGCCCTCGGCGGTACGATCTGGGCAGAGCCCGGCCCCGGCGGGTGCGTCGGGTTTCACCTCCCGCGGCTCTGACGACGCGCCGGGATTCCCCCGGCTCCGATCCCGCAGCACGTTCAGCGTGCTCGAACGAGCGAATCCGATCGCGGTGATCACCGTCCCCACGAGTTGACACCTCCCCGATCGAGGTAGTAGCGTGCACGGTCGTGCAGTAGTGCACATTCGTGCACGCGATCGAATACAGCGACGGCGGAGTTGTCAGCGAAGACACATGGTGTGAACGGCGAAGATGCGCAAGCCAACCGGCACGGTCGATCGCGACTGCACGAACGACCGCCACGACATCGACGCCATCACGACCACAAGGAGGAAAAGTAGATGATGACAACATTGAAGGCATCACGCCGGAAGGGGATCCTGTTCTTGGCGATCCTTCTCGCGTTTGCCCTGTTCTCGGCGGGTTGTTCCCAGGACACGGGTTCGGACACGACCGCCGCCCCGGCGACGACCGCCGACGTGGGTACGACCGCCGCCCCGACGGCAACGGCCCCGGCCCCGTTCGACAATCTGCCGGTGAAGATCGCCGTCGTGCAGAACAGCGGCGCAGGTGACTACTTCCAGCAGTGGACCAACGGCGCGAAGCAGCAGGCCGACGCCCTCGGCATCGAGTACATCTGGTACGACGCGCAGGCCGACAACGCCAAGCAGGCCACCGACATGGAGACCGCCATCGGCTCCGGTGTCCAGGGAATCGTCGTCGACCACGGCCAGACCGACACCATGTGCCCGCTGATCAACGATGCGCTCGACGCCGGGATCCCGGTCGTCATCTACGACATCGCGATCCTCGAGTGCGCACCGGCCGCGGTTCAGACCCAGCAGTCCGACGCCAGCCTCGCCGACCTGTCCCTCGGACAGATGCTCGAGGACATCGGCAAGGATCAGCCCGTCGGATACGTCAACGTGCTCGGCATCGCTCCGCTCGACCGTCGCCATGTGGTCTGGGAAGAGTACGTCGCCGCCAACAACTGGACCCAGGAGTTCTTCGTCGGCGAGTTCACCAACGCCGTCGCAACGGACAACGCGCAGCTCGTCGACGCAGCGCTCAAGGCCAACCCGGACATTCGTGCGATCTTCGCACCGTACGACGAGCTGACCAAGGGCACCGTCTCGGCCATCAACGACAACGGCCTCGCCGACAAGATCTGGGCGTACGGCATCGACATCTCGAACGCCGACATCGAGGTCATGACGGCCGAGGGAAGCCCGTGGAAGGCCACCGCGACCACCGACCCGAACGCGATCGGCGCAGCCGTGATGCGGACGATGGCGCTCGAGCTCGCCGGCCAGCAGGTCGACCGCTCCGTCGACTTCCCCGGTGTCCTCGTGACGCAGCAGTTCCTGCTCGACAACAACATCAGCAACATGGTGGAGTTGCGTGCAGCGATGCCCGAGCTGAACCTGGCGGACGTCCAGTCGGCCGACTGGATCCCCGCGATCCAGTTCTAGAAGAACGACCCGAACGAGAAGACAGGGAGAGCCACTGATGCAGACCGCGGTCGAGATGAGAGACATCACGATGTCGTTCGGCGCCAACGAGGTGCTGAAGGGGATCAATCTCGAACTCGAACCCGGCAAGGTGACGGCGATACTCGGAGCCAACGGCGCCGGCAAGTCGACCCTCATCAAGGTTCTCTCGGGCGTGTACAACGGATACGGCGGCACCGTCATCATCGACGGTGCCGCCGTAGACATCGACCATCCAACGACCGCCCGTGCCCACGGCATCGAAGCGGTCCATCAGAAGATCGCGGACGGGATCGTCCCCGGTCTCAGCGTGGCCGAGAACTTCCTGTTCGAAGCCATCGTGAACAACGAAGTGTCCCGTGCGGCGTCGCTGCGATCGCTCATGCCGCGTGCGCGGGAAGTGGCGTCGGTCCTGGACCTCGACTGGCCGGACGACCTGCTCCGCAGCGACATCTACGGTCTCCCGATCGCCGACCAGCAGATGCTCCTGCTCGCACGAGCTCTCGTGCACGAACCCCGCCTCCTCATCCTCGACGAGCCGACCTCGGCGCTGTCCGAAACGGAAGCAGCCAGGCTCTTCGGAGTTATCCGGCGACTTCGTAACGACGGTGTTGCCATTCTCTACATCTCTCACCGTCTCGGCGAGATCGAAGACATCGCCGACCGCCTCCTCGTCCTGCGGGACGGCATCTTCGTGAGCGACCAGGGGAGTCCGTTCGATTGGGCCCAGGCACTCCACGCCATGCTCGGCGCCGCCGAAGATGATCCGCACGAGCGCACCGGCGAACTCCACGGCACGGAGACCGTGCTGTCCCTCAAGGGTGTCCAACTCCTCCCCAAGTCCGCCCCCTTCGACCTCGACTTCCGGGCGGGTGAAGTGACCGGCGTGTTCGGTCTCCTCGGCTCCGGCGGAACCGAGCTCGCCCACGGCATCTTCGGCGAGGAACGCTTCCGGGCGGGAGAGATGGAGCTCAAAGGCGAGCGATTCGACCCGAAGGCACCCGCCGACGCGATCGCTCGCGACGTCTACATGGTCCCGGAAGACCGCGTCGCAGGCACGATCATCAAGGACTGGAGCATCGCGATGATCTCCACGTTCCCGTTCCTGAAGGACGTCTCCCGCCTCTCGGTGATGAACCCCATGGCGGAGGCGAAGGTCGGAAGGTCCGTCATCGAAGAATTCGGGGTCGTCGCCCAGGGAGCGGCCGACCCGGTGATCTCGCTGTCCGGCGGGAACCAGCAGAAGGTCGTCGTCGGACGCTGGCTGAGGAAGCAGCCGACCGTGATGGTGCTGAACGAACCATTCCAGGGGGTCGACGTCGGAGCGCGTCACGACCTCGCCGAGAAGACCCGCGACGTGGCCGTCGCCGGCTCGACGGTGATCGTGATGTCGACCGACCTCGAAGAGATCATGCAGGTATCCGACCGGGTCATCGTGCTGGCCGATGGGAATCTCCGGCACGACGCGTACCTGTCTGAGACGAGCAGGGAAGAGATTTTGGAACGACTTTCGGAGGTTGAGTAAGTGAGCAAGACAACGACCGCGAAGGGCGAGCCCATGCTCGTCGCCAAACGATCGCTCGATCTTCGCGATCTGGTGGTCAAGTACGGGTTCATCGCCGTCACCGTGCTGTTCTTCGTCTACTTCGCCGCAACCATCCCGGCGTTCCGGCAGTCGTCGACGATGTTCTCGATGTTGAAGTTCACGTCGGTCGTCGCGATCGCCGGGCTCGGGCTGACGATGACGATGGTCGTCGGGGGACTCGACCTCTCGGTCGGCGCAACCGCCGGCATGGCCGTGACCGTGTCGGCGATGACCATGGTGATCTACGCCCAGCAGGGCTGGGTCGCGTTCCTTGCCGTCATCCTCGCCGGTGCGCTCATCGGTGCGTTCAACGCGCTGCTGATCGTCTCATTCAAGATCCCGGACCTGCTCGCGACGCTCGCGACGATGTTCCTCATACAAGGGTTAAAGCTTGTGCCCGTCGACGGCCAGTCCGTGTCCTCCGGGCTCATCCTGCGGGACGGATCGGTCGCCCCCGGCAAGTTCACCCACGGCTTCCTCCAGATCAACCGCGGGTCGCTCGGGCCGGTGCCGTACCCGGTCGTGATCTTCCTCGTTCTCGCCGTCGTCACCTGGTTCTTCCTCTCCCGGACCAAGTGGGGCCGCGTCATGTACGCGATCGGATCCAACCCAGAGGCGGCTCGCCTCGCCGGTGCCAGGGTCGGCCGGTACCGGGCCGTCGCCTACATGATGTCCGGCGTCTACGCCGCCGTCGCCGGGCTCATCCTCGCCTCCCGGATCGGCCAGGGCGACATCTCGGCGGGGAACTCGCTGCTCCTCGACGCCGTCGCCGTCTCCCTCGTCGGCACGTCCGTGCTCGGGGTCAACAAGCCGAACGCGTTCGGGACCGCCCTCGGGGCGATCCTCATCGGGGTCCTCCTCACCGGGACGACCATGATGAACTTCCCGTACTACTGGCAGGATGTCGTGAAGGGCCTCGTGCTCTTCGTGGCGCTCATCTTCTCGTTCACCCTGTCACGCAAGAAGCAGCGATTCGTCGCGGCGGTTCCGCTGTGACCGGTCCGGGTTCTGCGACTCCGCGGACGGTCTGGATCGATCCAGACGATCCGAGTTCGGTCCTCGCGATCGAACAGCGCCTCCTGCCGTTCGAGTACGAAGAGGTGTCGATCCGGACCGCCGACGAGATGGCCGAAGCGATCGCCGACATGGTCGTGCGCGGTGCGGGATGCATCGGCGTCTCGGCCGGATACGGCATGTACCTCGCCGCACTCGAGGCCCGCGACCTCAGCGGCGCAGACGCCGACGAGCAGATCCGCCGCGCCGGTGCCGTGCTCGAAGCCAGCCGCCCGACCGCCGTCAACCTCACCTGGGCCGTGCAGCGGCAACTCGGCGAACTGATCGGCATCGACGACGGGGACGAACGGGTCGCCCGTGCGAGGGAGGTCGCAGACGCCATCGCCGACGAGGACATCGCCGCTTGCGCCGCCATCGGAAGGCACGGGCTCGAGATCATCGAAGCGATCTACGAACGCACCGGGACCACCGTCAACATCATGACGCACTGCAACGCCGGATGGCTCGCGTTCGTCTCCCACGGGACCGCCACGGCGCCCATGTACGCGGCCTTCGACGCCGGGATCCCGATCCACGTCTGGGTCAGCGAGACCCGCCCCCGCAACCAGGGCGCCCGTTTGACGGCGTGGGAACTCGGACAGCACGGCGTGCCGCACACGCTGATCGCCGACAACAGCGCCGGGCACCTGATGCAGCACGGCAAGGTCGATCTGGTCATCGTCGGCAGCGACCGGACCACGGTCGCCGGCGACGTCGCCAACAAGATCGGCACCTACATGAAGGCCGTTGCGGCGAACGACAACGGCGTTCCGTTCTACGCCGCGCTGCCGTCGAGCACGTTCGACCCGACGATCCGCGACGGGGTCCGCGACATCCCGATCGAGGAACGGGACCCGACCGAGGTGACCAACGCGACCGCCTGGTTCGACGGCCGCCAGATCGAGCCGCGACTCGCCGCGCCGGGAACGACCGCCGTCAACTTCGGATTCGACGTCACACCGGCCCGGCTCGTCACCGGCATCATCTCGGAACGAGGCGTCTGCGAGGCCAGTGAGGAATCCATCGTCGAGCTCTACCCGGAGTTCGACGGCGTTGTGCCGCCGAGCGCCTGAACGACACACGAGACCAAGATCATTGGGGGACGCGTGAAGAACCGATGGAACGACACCGAAGCGAAGGCCTTCACCGGGCCGCTCGGTGAGTGCGTATACGCATCGCGCCTGCTCGGATCGGAACGACCGCTCGTTCTCCACGGTGGAGGGAACAGTTCGATCAAGCTCCGCGAAGAGAACGTGTTCGGCGAGGGCGTCGACGTGCTGTGGGTCAAGGCGAGCGGCTGGGATCTCGCAGAGATGGAACCCGAAGGGTTCGCCCCGCTCGACCTCGACCGGATCCGGCGCCTGGCCGACCTCGAAGAACTCCCGGATCTCGCGATGGCGAACGAACTGAAGACAGCGAAGCTCGACGGATCCGCACCCGAGCCGTCCGTCGAAGCGATCATCCACGCCGTCATCACCGACCGGGCTGTGCTCCACACCCACCCGGACGCACTCCTCACCATCTCGAGCACCGCAGACGGACGGGAACGGATCGAAGAGATCTACGGAGACCGGGTCGTCGTCGTCCCCTACGCCCGATCGGGCTTCCGGGTCGGCCGGGCCACCGCCGTCGAACTCGAACGGGGCCTCACGGCCGACACCATCGGCATCGTGCTCATGAACCACGGGCTGTTCACCTTCGGCGACACGCCGCGCGAGGCATACGACCGGATGATCGGCCTCGTCACCGAAGCGGAGGAGTACCTCAACAGATCTGCTGCAAGCGGGGAAGCCCACGGATCGGTCGACGCTCCCCCCGGCGTCGACCGATCCGACCTCGCCCGGCTCCGTTTCGACATCTCGGCGGCCGCGGGGAAGCCGTTCATCGTGAGCCGCCACCTCGACGACGAGAGCTGGGCGTTCAGCCGGCGCGACGATCTCGAGCCCATCGCAAGCCGCGGGCCCATCACGCCGGATCACGTGATCTGGACCAAGACGGTCCCCATGTTCGGACGCGACGTCGCCGCATACGCCGACCGGTACCGGGCGTACTACGAGAGCAACAAGGACCGGGCGACCGCGACCAGGATGCTCGACCCCGCACCGAGGGTCATCCTCGACGACGAGTTCGGGATGGTGACCGCAGGGCCCGATGTGGGCGCGGCCGACGCCGCAGCGGACATCTACCTGCAGACGATCCGGGTCATCGAGCAGGCCGAACGTCTCGGCGGATACACGGCGCTGCCGCCTGAGGACTTCTTCGACCTCGAATACTGGGAGCTCGAGCAGGCGAAACTCGACCGCGTTGCCGAGACCGGCGAGTTCACCGGCGAGGTGGCCGTCGTCACCGGTGCGGCGTCCGGTATCGGAAGAGCGTGCGCTCGAGAACTGCTCGATCGCGGCGCCGCCGTGATCGGCCTCGACATCTCACCGACGGTGGGGGAGACGTTCGACGACGCAGCCTTCCTCGGGATCCCGTGCGACCTGACGTCACCCGGGGCGACGTCCGATGCGCTCGACGCCGGTGTCGAACGCTTCGGCGGCGTCGACATGCTCGTCGCCGCTGCGGGCCTCTTCCCCGAGTCCGCGCCGATCGCCGACCACGACCCCGTCGCGTGGCGCCGGGCCATGGCCGTGAACGTCGACGCGTTCGTCCAACTGCTCTCGCTCGTCCACCCCCTCCTGGTCCTCGCTCCCCGCAAGGGCCGCGTCGCCGTGATCGGGTCGAAGAACGTGACCGCGCCCGGACCGGGCGCGTCCGCGTATTCGGCGTCGAAGACGGCCGCGAACCAGATCGCCCGCGTCGCGGCGCTCGAATGGGCCGAGGACGGGATCCGCGTCAACTCGGTGCATCCGGACGCCGTGTTCGACACGGCGCTGTGGACCGACGAGCTCCTGGCCGAGCGGGCCGACCGCTACGGCCTGACCATCGACGAGTACAAGCGAAGGAACCTCCTGAGCATCGAGATCACGAGCGCCGACGTGGCCCGGGTGGTCGCCGAGCTGCTCGGGGACCGGTTCTCCCGCGTCACCGGAGCACACGTTCCGATCGACGGGGGCAACGACCGGGTCATCTGAGCGGTCGGCGCGGGTCGCCTTGCAGATGGAGGAAGCGGATGATACGCTAGGTGCACGAAGGTGCACAACCTGCACAAGTGTGCAGGGATGATCGGAAACGACCACGAACACCATCTCCGACGGAGAGGAAGGACGGAAATCATGGACTGGGGCATGCAGAGCAGGATGGCGAGACTGATCCCGCCGGAGACCGGAAAAGCGTTCTTCCTCGCGATCGACCACGGCTACTTCCTCGGACCGACCCGGAGCCTCGAGAAGCCGGGCGAGACCGTCGCCGATCTCAGCCCGATCGCCGACGCGCTCTTCGTCACCCGCGGCGTGCTTCGTTCGGCGATTCCCGCCGAGTCGACGCCGAACATCATCCTGCGCGCCAGCGGCGGAACGAGCGTGGTCGGACCGACCCTCGAGGACGAGCACCTCCTCGTCCACCCCGAAGAAGCCATCCGTCTCGACGCCGCAGCGGTCGGCATCTCCGTCTTCGTCGGCGGCGAGTACGAGACCCAGACGCTCAACAACCTCGCCGAAGCGGTGAGCGAATACGAGCGCTACGGCATCCCGGTGATGGCCGTGACCGCCGTCGGCAAGGAACTCGAGAAGCGGGACTCCCGCTACCTCGCTCTCGCGTCGCGCATCGCGGCGGAGCTCGGGGCACGGGTCGTCAAGACGTACTACACCGAAGACTTCGATCGGATCACGGAGACCTGCCCGGTCCCGGTCGTGATCGCCGGCGGCCCGAAGACGGACGACGCGCTCGAGGTTCTCAACTTCGTTCGCGACGGCATCGACAAGGGCGCCATCGGCGTCAATCTCGGTCGCAACATCTGGCAGCACTACGACCCGGTCGGCATGGCGAAAGCCCTGCGAGCCGTCATCCACGAGAACGCCGCACCGAAGGACGCGCTCGACCTGGTCTCGCCGCCGCCGGCACAGGGCTGAGCCGTGGAGTTCCTCGCACGCATCGAGCAGGACATCCCGCCGGACATGGATCCCGATCGCCTGGCAGCCGTCAAGGCCGCGGAGGCGGTCCGGGGGCAGGAACTGGTCGATGCCGGGAAACTCGTCCGCATCTGGCGGATCCCCGGGCGACGGGCCGTGTACGGCCTCTACGACGTCGACGGGCCGGATGAGCTCCACGCCATCCTGAGCTCGTTGCCGCTCTACCCATGGATGGACATCGAAATCACGGCGCTGGGCACGCATGCCCTGGATCCACACAGCGCATAGACGGGAGGCAGACGATGACAGCAGAGTACGAGATCCTGACGCCGGAGACGGTTCCGACCTACATCGACTCGAAGCCGGAGTTGGCCGGGATCGTCGACACGTCGACGCTCGAGGTCGCTGAAGTCGGCGACGGCAACCTGAACCTCGTCTTCGTCTGCCGGGACGCCGACGGCAGGGGGATCTGCCTCAAGCAGTCCCCCCCGTACGTGCGGCTCGTCGGAGAAGCGTGGCCGCTCACCCCCGAGCGGGTCATCGCCGAAGCTCGCGGCCTCGCCATCGCCGCGGAGCTCACACCGCACCTCGTCCCCGCCTTCTACGACATCGACACCGAGCGGCATGTCATCGCCATGGAGAACCTCATGGGGTGGGAGATCTGGCGCGGCAAGCTGAACGACGGCTACATCCACACCGGCGTCGCAGCGATGCTCGGCGAGTACGTCGCGAACCTGGCGTTCTTCACCTCGGTCTTCGCCCTCGACCAGATGGAAGTCAAGGAGCGCATGGCGGAAGCCATCAACCCCGAACTGTGCAGGATCACCGAAGACCTCGTCTTCACCGAGCCGTACATCGAGCACGACAACAACAGCTTCCACGAGGGGATCGCTGCCGACGTGGCGGCGCTGCGAGCCGACGACGAGCTCCGGGCCGAGGTCGGGATGATGAAGTTCCTCTTCATGACGGGCGCCGAAGCGCTGATCCACGGCGATCTCCACACCGGATCGGTCATGGTGAA
Source organism: Acidimicrobiia bacterium (assembly GCA_029939995.1). GTDB lineage: Bacteria > Actinomycetota > Acidimicrobiia > Spongiisociales > UBA5794 > JAHEEL01. Next base: position 18,005 of record JAOZRW010000027.1, read on the forward strand.
GATGAAAGACGACGGGAGCGGAGACGCCCGGGTCATCGACCCGGAGTTCGCCTACTACGGCCCCGTCGGCTTCGACCTCGGCGCGATCTTCGGCAACTACCTCGCGGCACGGGCTCGCGCAGAGGCGATGAGCCGATCCGACGAGTTCAAGAGCTGGCTCGCCGGCCTGGCGCAGGAGACGTGGGACGCGTTCGAAACAGAGATGCGCCGCCTCTGGGCGACCCGACCGGACCCCACGTGGACGGACTCGTTCCTCGACTCCTGGCTCGCCAAGGTGCAGAAGGACTCGCTCGGCTTCGGCGGATGCAAGGCGATCCGACGGATCATCGGACTCGCCAAGGTCTCGGACATCGAGACGCTCCCGCCGGACCAGCACGTCGAAGCGGCGGCGATGGTGCTCCGCACGGCCGCCACGTGGATCAAGGACCGGGACCGCCTCGCGACCGTCGCAGCCTCCAACGAGGTCTTTACAGCAGTCGCCGCGGACATCGAAGCCAACGGAGTGCAGGTTCCATCACAGGAGGGCTGATGCCACCGATCGATCTCGACGCTCTTCAACCGTCGGTTGCCTGGGTCGATGATCGGATCGAGATCATCGACCAGACGCGCCTTCCCGGGGAGTTCGTCACCCTCGAACTGCGTACCGTCGACGACGTCGTCGATGCCATCTACCGGCTGGCCGTCAGAGGAGCGCCGGCGATCGGCGCGTGCGGTGCCCTCGGCGTGGTCGTGGGTCTCGACGAGTTCCGACCGCACGAGGCCTCCAGCGCGCGGTCGGAACTCGTCCGCCTCGCCGCCGTCATCGGCTCGGCCCGACCGACCGCCGTACACCTCCGCAGGTCGGTGGAACGCGTGCGCGATGCCGCATCGGCGGGGGAGACCGTCGACGAGATCCGAACGCTTGCGCTCCGTGAGGCCCTGGAGATCGTCGCCGAGGATCGGGACGCCTGCACCAGGATCGGGGAGTACGGCCGCGCGGAGCTCGCGGGGGTCGTCGACATCATGACCCACTGCAACACCGGGCGGTTGGCAACCGCCGGGTGGGGGACGGCGCTCGGCGTCATCTACGCCAAGGCGGCGGCCGGCGAACCGGTCCGGGTGTTCGCCTCGGAGACCCGCCCGCTCCTCCAGGGGGCCCGCCTCACCACCTGGGAACTCATGGACGCCGGAATCGACGTGACGTTGATGCCCGACGGCGCCGACGCGACCGCCATGGCCCAGGGGAAGATCGAAGCCGTCATCGTCGGCGCAGACCGGATCGCCGCCAACGGCGACACCGCGAACAAGATCGGGACCTTCTCGCACGCCGTCAACGCTCACCATGCCGGGATCCCGTTCTACGTGGCCGCAGACGTGTCCACGTTCGACGTGGGCCTCCCCTCCGGCGACGAGATCGAGATCGAACTGCGACCGGGCCACGAGCTCACGGCCTGGAGATCGGAGCCGACCGCACCTGGCGGCGTCGCGACCTGGAACCCGGCGTTCGACGTGACCCCCGCCGATCTGATCACCGGCATCATCACCGACGTCGGCATCCTGCGTCCGCCGTACGAAGAGTCCATACGCGCCGCCGTCGATACAGGAGGCCGACGATGACATCACCCGACACGCAGAACGACTGGAGAGTCGAGACTCAGGCCGTCGCCGACCGGATCCGTGTTCGCGTTCTCGATCACGTTCTCAGCCACAACGGCGGCTACATGAGCCAGGCCCTGTCGTCCGCCGAGATCTTCGCCATGCTCTACACGCGGGTCCTCGACCTGGGGCCGAGCACCGCTCCGATGATCCCCCAGCCGTTCGCCGGCGTGCCCGGGGCGGACAACCAGGACTTCTTCAACGGCGGCGCCTACAACGGACCGAAGGCGGCGGAGTACGACCGGTTCATCTTCTCGCCCGCCCACTACGCCCTCGTGCTCTACACGACGCTGATCGAGGTCGGACGGCTCTCCGAGGACGGTCTCGAGCAGTTCGACAAGGACGGCAGCACGGTCGAGATGATCGGCGCCGAGCACTCGCCCGGCGTCGAGACGACGACCGGCTCGCTCGCCCAGGCGCTCAGCCAAGCCGGCGGCATCGCCCTGGCCCGTAAGCGACGCGGCGACACCGGCAAGGTCTGGGTGATGATGTCCGACGGCGAGTTCCAGGAGGGCCAGACCTGGGAGGCGATCTCGGAAGCCGCGAAGTTCGACCTGGACAACCTGCGGATCGTCGTCGATGTCAACGGCCAGCAATGCGACGGGTGCATGGACGCCGAGAACTACGTCGATCCCCTCACCGGCCGTATCCGTGCGTTCGGCGCCAGCGCCGTCGAAGTCGACGGACACGATCTCGACGCCCTGGACGCGGCGATGTCGATGGAGACGGGGAAACCCCACTTCGTGATGGCGCTCACCGACCCGGTGCGCGGCCTGCCGATCTTCGAAGAGCGGGCGCCACTGCTCCACTATCTGCGATTCACGTCCGAGGACGAACGCGACCGGTACCGGGCCGTATACGAGGAGATGGTGAACTGACATGGAGATCGTCAAACGCCCCCACGTCGAGAACTTCATCGCCTGGGCCGCCGACAAGCCGGAAGTCGTCGTCCTCACCGCCGACCTCACCAACTCGAGCGAGGTCGGCAAGTGGAGGGACACCTACCCGGACCGGTTCTTCGGCATGTCCATGGCCGAGCAGAACATGATGGGATTCGCCTCCGGGCTCGCCAGGGAGGGCTACGTCCCGTACATCCACACGTTCGCCGTGTTCATCTACCGCAGGCCGTACGACCAGCTCGCCATGTCGATCGCCTATCCGAACCTGAACGTCAAGTTCGTGGCGTTCCTCCCCGGCATCACGACCCCCGGCGGGGTCACGCACCAGGCGATCGAGGACGTGTCGATCATGCGTGCCACGCCGAACATGACGATCGTCGAGACCGGCGACGCCACCGAGGTCGAGTCCGTTCTCGACGTCGCCCACGCCGTCGACGGACCGGTCTACATCCGGATGCTTCGCGGCGAGGTCCCGCGCCTCTTCCCGAAGGACGAGCCCATGCGCCTCGACGAAGTCCGGATGCTCAGCGACGGCGAAGACGTCGTGATCATCACGGCCGGCATCACCACCGAAGAGGCGATGCGTGCCTCGGTTCCTCTCGCCGACGCCGGGATCGGGGTCCGGCACCTGCACGTCTCCACCCACAAACCGCTCGACGATCCCATGATCCTCGAGTCGATCGCCCGGTCCCGGTACGGCGTGATCACGTTGGAGAACCACACCATCATCGGCGGTCTCGGATCGGCCGTCGCCGAGAAGATGGCCGACGCGGGATCGGGGAAGCGTCTGCTCCGACTCGGACTGCGCGACACCTACGCGCACGGCGCGAGCCGGGCCTACCTGATGAAGGAGTACGGTCTCGACGCGGCGGCCCTCGTCGCCGGAGTCGAAGAGCTGACGGGGATCGACACCGGCATCACCGAGAACGACCTCGCCGAGGCACGGGTCGAGGCGACGCACAGCCTCGCCAAAGCCGAGGGCCTGTGATGATCGAGCCGACCAGGCTGGACGTCTCCGGAGAGCGGATCCGCGCCGTCTACGAGTTCACCGGCCCGCCCGTCGAGGCCCGGAGCCGGGCCGAAGCGCTCGCCGTCGAGCAGACCATCGAGTTCCCAGCGGATCTCGTCCCGGACGACGACATCCGCGGCCAGATCATCGGACGGATCGAGTCGCTCGAAGAGACCGGACCACGAACGGTCCGGGTCGCGGTCGGGTACGCCGTCGAGACCACCGGGCTCGAGTTCCCGCAGTTCCTCAACGTGCTGTTCGGCAACAGCAGCCTGCTCCCGGATGTGAAACTCGTCGACGTGGAGATCCCCTCGACGCTCGTCGCACGTTTCGGCGGTCCCCGGTTCGGCATCGCCGGGTTGCGTGAGATGTTCGACGCACCCGAGCGGCCGCTGCTGGCAACCGCGCTCAAGCCGATGGGGATGTCGCCGGAGCGATTCGCCGAGATGGCCTACGAGCTGGCGCTCGGCGGGATCGACATGATCAAGGACGATCACAGCCTCGCCGACCAGCCCTTCGCCCGCTTCGAAGAGCGGGTGCGGGCCTGCTCCGCCGCGGTGCGACGGGCGAACGAGGAGACCGGGTCGAAGAGCATCTACATGCCGAGCATCAACGCCCCCCACCGGCTGCTCGACGAACGGGTCGAGATCGCCCTCGGCGCCGGCGCCGGCGGGCTGCTGATCCTGCCGGGCCTCACGGGGTTCGATCACATGCGCGAACTGGCCGCCGACGACGGAGTCGGGATCCCGATCATGGGACACCCCGCCTTCCTCGGGGGATTCGTCTCCTCACCCACCGGGGGGATCGCCCACGACGTCGTGTTCGGGACCCTGATGCGTCTCGCCGGGGCCGACGTGTCGATCTTCCCGAACTTCGGAGGGCGGTTCTCCTTCAGCCGTGAGGCCTGCACGGAGATCTCGACGGCGTGCCGCCGGCCGCTGGGTGAGATCGCTCCGATGTGGCCCGCCGCGGGCGGCGGCATGACCGTGGACCGGACCGGCGAGATGGTGGACTTCTACGGCCGGGACATCGTCCTGCTCATCGGCGGAGATCTCCACCGGGGTGAGAGCCTCAGGGAGTCCGCTGCCGCGTTCCGCTCGGCGATCGGCTGACGCCGCTACTCGGCGGCGAGGAGCGCCTCCGCGAGCGTCTCGTCGATCGCCAGCTCGTCGAGGATCCCTGCTGCGATGGCTCCACGCACGGCTGCGACCTTCTCGGTCCCCGCTGCGACGCCGATCACCCGTGATGCGTCTCGCAGATCGTCGAGCGTGAGGGCGATGGGGTGGAGCCCGGGCGCCGGAACCCGCTCACCTTCGGCGTCGAAATACCATCCGAACACCTCTCCGACGGCACCGGCATCGATCACGTCCTGCATCCCTTCCGCGGACATGAAGCCCTCGGAGACGAGGAGCGAGGCGTTGCCAACGATGCCGATCGAAACGAGGATGATGTCGGCCTCGCGTGCCCTGTCCAGCGCACGCTGCACCGGCGGCGACTCGAGGAAGCTCCCGGCGATGTCCTCGGAAGGGGCGAACCCGGGGGACGGGACGTGCATCACCCTCGCATCGAACTTGCGCGAGAGCGTGTTCGTCACCTCGACGGCGGCGGTTGTGTCGTCGGTCGTCGTGTGCCCGAAGGCATCGACGAGCATCACGTTGGTGGTGGGGATGGGGCGAACTTCGCGAGCCGAGAGAGCGATCGTGCGCCCCCACCCGGCGGCGATCGTGACCGATCCCGACGCGGCGATGGTCTCCAGCCGCCGGGCCATCGCCGTTGCGGCTGCAAGGGCGGGAGCCTCGTCTTCGAGCGACGGACCGACGATGGCTCCCGCGAGTGCGAACTTCTCGATCAAGGACTCGGCGAGTCGTGCGGATTCGGGGAGGGGCTGGGTGATGATGACGCGGATGATCCCGTCGCGTTCGGCTTCGGTGAGGATTCGGCTGATCGTCGAGCGGGAGATGCCGAGACGATCGGCGACCTCTTGCTGGGTGAGGCCGCGATCGTGATACAGCCATGCGACGCGAATCGCCAGGTCCTGTCGTGTAGTGGTTTCGAGCATCAGCACGGAGTATCATGCAATTGCGGACAAATGTCCAATAGGGAACATTTGTGCAAGACGGCGAGCGTCAGGAGCTGAGACATGAAGCAACGCGGCATCCTCCATCCGGAACTCCTCGAACTGATCGCCTCGGCGGGGCACGGCGATGTGATCGTCCTGACCGATGCCGGGCTTCGCGTCCCATCGGATGCATGGAGGATCGATCTCGGTCTCGCCTGCGGCGTGCCCGGCATCGTCGAGGTCGTCCGCGCGATGAACGAGGAGCTCGTCATCGAGGCGGCAACGGTGGCGACCGAGTTCCGGGACTGGAACCCCGAGGTCTACGAGGCGACGATGCAGGTCCTCCCCGTCGAGCCCGACGAACGGCCCCACCAGGAGTTGATGGACGACATGGCTTCCCGCGCCTACGCATACGTCAAGACCGGTGAGTGCACCGCGTACGCGTCGGTTGCGCTCGTCTGCGGTGTCAACTACCTCGAAGAAGCCATCGACCTCTACACGGAGTTCCACGGCGAACCGCCGTCCTGACGTCCGCGTCGGCCGCGCGTGTGAGCCCGGCGGGAGCGGTCGTGCGCCCGGGCGAAGGCGGGTCGACGAGCCGGTACGATGGGTGGCAGGAGGACACCATGACCCGATCACCCGAGAACCGACCGCACTGGGCCGCAGCGATGCGCGACTTCGACTGCCTCTCCGTCCGACAGGGCGTTCTGCACATCGAGGGGGTGAGCACGCTCGATCTCGCCGAGCGGTTCGGGACCCCGCTCTTCGTCTTCTCCGAGAGCCAGCTCCGGGAGAACCTGCGACGCTTCCGCGAGGCGTTCGCGAAAGGATGGCCCGGTCCGGTCGACGTCCTGCCGGCGATGAAGGCCAACACGCTCCTGGCCACCCGCCAGGTCCTGTCGAACGCCGGCGCCGGCGCCGACATCTACTCGCCGGAGGAACTCGCCGGTGTGCTCAAGACCGGTGTCGACCCGGAGCGCGTGTCGGTCAACGGGGGCGGCAAGCCGAAAGACCATCTGCGGAACTGCGTCGAGGCCGGTGTGCGCATCACCGTCGAGGACGTTCACGAGATCGACCTCATCCAGGAGGTCGCCGCCGAGATGGACAAGACGGCGAAGATCCGGTTCCGGGTCAAGCCCGTCGTGCCGAACCTGTGGAAACGCACCGACTTCTCACAGATGAGCGTCCCCATCGATCTCGGCATCCAGGTGTACAAATCGGGGATCCCGCCCGAGTACCTCGTCGAGATGGGGCACCGCGTCTTCATGATGCCCAACGTCGAACTCGTCGGTTTCCACTTCCACGCGGGGCGTCACCACCCCAGCCTCTGGTACTGGGAGGGGATGATGGTGCGATACGCCAGGCTCATCGGCGAGCTGTCCGCCGCGTGGGGCGGTTGGCGGCCGGCCGAGATCGACATCGGCGGCGGGTTCGCCAGCCCCCGGGACCCGTTCAACAAGGAGTTCCCCCGTTCCGAGTTCCTCCTCACGGCCGTCGGGTACCCGTTCCTCGTCGGCCTGCGCGGCCTGGGGGAGAAGGCGTACCACGCGGCCCTGTCGAAGATCCTCGCCGTCCTCACCGACCAGCACGATCCGAAAGCGCCGCCGACGACCGAGGAGTACGGACGGGCCGTCACCTCCACTCTGAGCCGAGAGCTGGCTGCGAACGGGGTCGACCCGACGGGGATCCGGCTCCAGCTCGAACCGGGCCGGGCCATGTACGGCAACACCGGGATCCACCTGTCGACCGTCAAGACGGTCAAGCGGCAGACGAAGCCGATCCCGTACACGTGGGTGCTCACGGACACGACGTACTTCTTCCTGGCCGGAGGCGTGCTCGAGCACAACCGGCATCCGTTCGTGTTCGTCGAGAATCCGGAAGCGCCGGCGACGCAGACGGCCGACATCGTCGGACACTCCTGTTACGCCGACCAGATCGTGCTCGGGGCGAAGGTCCCGGACGTGAACGACGGGGACGTCCTGGCGCTCCTCGAGACGGGTGCCTACCAGGAGAGCTCGGCATCGAACTTCAACTCGTTGCCGCGGCCCGCCTCGGTCCTCGTCTACGGGACCGATGCAGAGTTGATCAAGCGGGCCGAGGACGTCGACGACGTGTACGGCAGGGACATCATCCCCGAGCGGCTCACGCGGGCGGCCGATCCGAGAGCATGAGCGACAGCATCGCGACCTGGGTGATCGCCGGGTTGGAAGTCGTCGCGGCCCTCGGGATCGCGGCGTACTGGGTCACCTGGTTCCGGGAGCCGCACGACGAACCGTGGCTCCCGGAGGGCTACGTCGAGCACGAGACGCCGTTCGTGTTCACCGACGCGGTGCTCGCTGTGATACTGGTCCTGGCGGCGGCGTTCCAGATCATGGAACCGCCGATCGGCGAATTCGCGATGCTCACCTCAGCCGTCCGCCTCCCGGGACTGGGCGAGTCGCTCGGTCTCATCGCCGCCGGCATGCTCGCGTTCCTCGGCATCCTCGACCTCGCCTACTTCGCCCGGACCGGCCTGTTCGAACGCGAGCACGGCGGCGTCGTCAACATCGGCGTCGTCGCCGGCACGCTGACGCTGTCGCTCATCCTCGCCGTCCGGTTCGTGTAGCCGACGGTTGGCAGGCGCAGGTCGGCGCGCGGTACCCTGTACTCCGGAGGGTTCGATGGCTCGAGTCGCAGGGGCAGACGTCTGGAAGAGCGGGTGGGTCGCGGTCGTGACGGTCGACGGGTGGATCGCCTCGATCGATGCCTACGACACGATGGCCGATCTCGCCGAAGCCGAGTCGAGCGCCGAGGTGATCGCCGTCGACATCCCGATCGGCCTCCCCGTCGCTCCCCCTCGTCCCGCAGACTCTGCGGCCCGCCGGTTCATCGGATCCCGCGGCTCGAGCGTGTTCCCGACGCCGCCGCGTGACGTTCTCGAAGAAGATACGTACAAGAAGGCGCTCGCCTTCTCCCGCAAGCGCTACGGGATCGGACTGACGGCGCAGAGCTACGCGCTGCGTCACCGCATCCTCGAGACCGATGCCGTGGCCCGGGCGGACGACCGGGTCATCGAGATCCATCCCGAGGTGACGTTCCGTGCGCTGGCGGGGAGCCCCCTGGCCTTCTCGAAGCGAACATGGAACGGGCACAGCGAACGGCGGAGGCTCCTCTCGGGCGTCGGACTGTCCCTCCCGGACCGGCTCCCGGATGTCGTCGGGTCCGTCCCGACCGAGGACGTACTCGACGCGACGGCAGCAGCCTGGTCGGCAGCGCGCTACGCCGCGGGCGACGCCAGGACCATCCCGGAGGAGATCCCCCTCCCCGGATTCGGCCAGGTCATCTGGTACTGACGGGCACCGTCAGGGCGCCGGTCGCCGAATGCGGACGATCTGTCACAGGCACTCCCTACGCTGGGAACATGAAATCGAAACCCCGAGGAGCGAGGTCCACGTGGAAGTTGCATTGATCGTTCTCTCGGTGGCCGTCCTCGCGGCCGCCGGCGTCATGGTCTGGATGGCGCTCCGCCGCGGTGACGCCGCCGGCGAGGAAGCCAACCGTCGGATCGAGCAGCTCGTGGCGACCCAGGAGAACCTCTCCGGGCAGCTCAAGATGCTCGCCGACCAGCAGCAGGTGGCGACGGCCGCAACGACGAAAGCGGTCCAGGAGTCGTCGGAGCGCCTGACGAGAGCGATGAACGAGCGCCTCGAGAAGGTTCAGGACCGGATGGGGGAGAGCCTTCAGAAGTCGTCGAAGGAGACCGCCGAATCGGTGACGAAGCTGACCGAGCGGCTCACGGTCATCGACAAGGCGCAGCAGAACATCACGAAGCTCTCGACCGAGGTCGTCGGCCTGCAGCACATCCTCGACGACAAGCAGGCCCGCGGAGCCTTCGGCGAGGTGCAGCTGGAGTCGATCGTCGCGGATGCGCTCCCGAAGTCGGCCTACGAGTTCCAGTGCGTCCTCTCCAACGGGAAGCGGGCCGACTGCCTCATCAAGCTCCCGAACCCTCCCGGGTCGGTCGTCGTGGATGCCAAGTTCCCGCTCACCGCCTACCGGAACATGCTCTCCGCGGAGGACGACGTCGCGAGGAAGGCATCTGCGAAGCAACTCGGCGAAGACGTCAAGAAGCACGTGCGCGACATCTCGGAGCGCTACATCATCCCGGGGGAGACGGCCGACTCGGCCCTCATGTTCCTGCCGTCCGAGGCCGTCTACGCCGAACTGCACGCCAACCATCCGGCGATCATCGATCTGAGCTACAAGGCGCGGGTCTACATCGTGTCGCCGACGACGATGATGGCGACGCTCACGACGGTTCGTGCTGTGTTGCGCGACGTCGAGATGCGCAAGCAGGCCGGGGTCATCCAGACCGAGGTCGGGACGATGCTCAAGGACGTCGAGCGGCTCTCCGAGCGGGTCGCCAAGCTCCGGAGGCACTTCGATCAGGCCGACGAGGACATCCGGCAGATCGGGATCTCCGCCGGGAAGGTGCAGAATCGGGGGACGAGGATCATCGAACTCGATCTCGGGGAACCGGACGAACCGGCCCTCCCGGTCTCCGAGGAACCACCCGCCCCGGGCCCCGACCCGCTATCCGACGACTGACGTCACGAACCCTGGGTTCGTGACGTCATATAGGGCGCAGAGAGCCCGCGGAATGGCGGACAGAGCGAAGGAACCGACATGACGAGCCTCCGAGCGATCGAACAGACGAACCGGATACCGCGACACGAGCACCGTGTCCGCGACTTCAGCCGCGACTACGGCCTCATCACCGAGGTCGGCGGTCGATACACCGTCGAGAAACGCGAAGCGGAAGCGCTCGTTCGCGCCGTCGTCGAACGATTCGGGGTACCCATGCCGGCGCTCGCCTTCAACCGTCGTCGCCGACCCGACACCGGCGAGTGCTGGCCGCCGCGGTCGGCGATCGTCGAAATCAACGGCGAGGCGAAGGTTGCGGCATGGGAGGCCTACCGCCGTCGAGACGTTCCCGAGCACGGGCAGATCCGTCTCGGCCACACGACGATGCTGCGCACCATCGCCCACGAACTCGGCCACCACCTCGTCCATCATCTCGATCCGAAGCGCACGCCCGCCCACGGCAAGGTCTGGGTCGGCCGATTCGACGACGCCATGGAGGAGATCGCGAAGAGCGTCCGGGTCGACGCAGGCCGTTGAATCCGTGCCCGGTCGCCGGGCCGATTCATGACCGGCGACCGTCTCACAACACCTCGGATCTCAGCGGCGGGGAGGTGGGGTCGCTGCGGACGGATACGCCCGTTGGAAGTCTGCGGCCGCGTTCGGGGACCACGACTCTCCGAGGGGGATCTGCAACACCGTCGGAGCACCGGTTTCGCACGGCGGGCCCTGGATCACGGACAGGGTCGATGTTCCGCGACTCTGATGGAGCACGTAGCTGTAGACCGTCTGGGGCGGTCCGTGGACACAGATCGCCGACCCATCGGGGCCGTGAGAACGGAGCAGATCGAACGTTTCATCGACGGAATCGAGTGCGCTCACACCCCGCACCGCAACGTCGTATCGCGGAGCCGACGTCGATGTGTTGTCGTCGTCCGCCGTCGCTCCCAAAGTGACGTGATGGTTCGTTCTCACGATCGGCTCCCGGTGTACGAGGACGTGCATGTGTTGTCCGCGGATCTCGATCGCCGCCGCTTGCTCCCCGTCGATCA
>JAOZRW010000114.1 GCA_029939995.1 Acidimicrobiia bacterium
CCCATGCTTCCCATCTCGTTCCTCTCCGACTTCGGTCTCGTCGATGAATTCGTCGGTGTCGTCCACGGCGTGATCGCCCGGATCGCCCCGGACGCCCGTGTGATCGACGTGGGCCACGACTTCCCGAGAGGCGACGTGCAATCGTCGGCGTTGGCGTTGATGAGAGCGATCCAGTACCTGCCCGAAGGGGTAGCGCTCGCCGTTGTGGATCCGGGCGTGGGGACGGAGCGGCGGGCGATCGCCGCCCGTACACCGTGGGGGTTCTTCGTCGGGCCCGACAACGGACTGCTCGCTCCCGCCGTCGCGATCGTCGGCGGAGCCGATCTCATCGTCTCGATCGAGGATGCTCGATACCGGTTGCCTGCGGAAGGTGAGACGTTCCACGGCAGAGACGTCTTCGGACCGGCCGCAGCCGTTCTCGCATCCGGCGAAGCGTCGATCGAGGACCTCGGTCCGGTCGTCGACCCCGGATCCGTGACCCCCATGATGATTCCCCTCGTTGAGCCGGATGGCATGGGCGGCGTGCTCGGAGAAGTGCTGTGGATCGATCACTTCGGCAACGCACAGACGAACGTCGCGCCGGCCGATCTCGCTTCGCTCGGCTTGAGCAACGGCGACGAGGTATCGATGGTTATCGCAGGAATCGAACGCAGGATCTCGTGGACCGGGGCATACGGCGACGTCGAGCCGGGGGAGGGCCTGCTTCACGTCGACTCATACGGGCAGATCGCCGTCGCCGTGCGAGACGGGCGGGCAGACGAGGTGTATCCGTTGACGGTGAGGACGGCGATCACGTTCCGTCAACCCGGGGCGAGCAGCATCCCGGTCACGCCGTTCACGCTCGACGGGATCTGATCGTCGCCGCGGGAGACCCGCCGTCACCGCAGCCGTGGCGAACGCCCCGACGATCGAGATGGTGGGCCCTGACGCGGCGACGGCGGTGAGCGAAGTCCCGGGCCGTCGACGCCGGATCCGATGTCACCATCGGCATCGATCTTCCACCGCCCGATCTGGATCTGGAACGGTGCCGGGGCGGTAATGTGGCCTCGATGAGGACGCACATCCCCGACGCAACCGTTGCTCGATTGCCCGTCTACCTCCGCTGCCTCGCCATGCGCGCCGGGACCGGAACGTGTTCGTCTCAGGATCTCGCCCGAACAGCGGGCGTGAACGCAGCCCAGGTGCGTAAGGATCTGTCGTTCCTCGACGCCCAGGGCGTGCGCGGTGTCGGATACGACGTCGACGAACTGCGGCTCGAGATCCGCAAGGCGCTCGGTTTGACGCATGAGTTTCCCATCGTGATCGCCGGTGCAGGCGACCTGGGTCGCGCACTCGCGAACTACGGCGGGTTCCGTGAATGGGGGTTCTCCGTTGGCGCCATTCTCGACGTCGACGCCAGGAAGATCGGCAGCAGGATCGGAGACTCGGTTGTCGAGTCGATGGCTGATCTCGAAGCGATCGTCGCCGAGCGGAACATCGAGATCGGGATCATTGCAACTCCGGCCATCCATGCGCAAACAGCCGCGGAACGGCTCGTTGCAGCGGGCGTCCGGTCGATCCTCAATTTCGCTCCGACGGTGATCTCCGTCGACGCGGCGGAGGTCCGACGCGTCGATCTTTCGACGGAACTCCAGATCCTCGCCTATCACCTGCAGGAGCGAAGCGAGGGTTGACCGGGTACGCGAGGCGAGCCGAAGTCCGGGATCTCAGCGTCTGTTGAGCGAGGCGGATCTCGTCGATGCCTCTTGCTGAAGGGCCACGGCGAAGATCCCAGCGATGGTGAGGATCCCGCTGCCGATGATGGCTCCGACGAAGATCGCGGTCGAGCTCACGGTGTGCCGCTCATGACCGGAGCGCTCCGACGATCGTCAAGGCGACGATCGTCAGCACAAGGTATCCCAACACGACGACGGCGAGCCGACGTAGCGATGGTTTCGTGCCTGGGTGCAGGGCGACGAAGGCGAGGACGACGAGCGAAGCGAGCACCACGCCGGGGATGATGACCAATGCGATGAACGGATCGAGATAGGTGAGGAACGGTTCGAGCCCGAGAATGTAGACCGGCGCTTCCGTGAGGACGTCCGGTACCTCGACGAACACCGCAAGGGCCACGATCGTGAGCAGGAGCACCAGCGCCGCGATCGTTCCCACCGTGAACGCGCCGGGCCAGGTTCGCGTCCGCTCGGGCGCCGTCCCGGGTTCCGTGTCCGTTTCCGGGGGTGTCTCAACTGCTGTGCCGACAGCGGTCGCCGGTTCCGCTTCTGTTGCCGAAGGGGCTGCCGGTGCTGCTACCGGTGCAGGTGCTGGTGCCGGAGCCGCTTCCGCTGCAGCGGGTTCGGTGGGGGTGGTGGTGAGGCCGGCTTCTTGGGCCCATTCGTTCAGGACGTCGTCGACGGTGACGCCTTCTTTCTTGGCGCGTCCTTTCGCGGAGCGTTCGACGAGTGATTCGGGCATGCCGCGTGCTTCGGCGACCGCGGTGAGCAGAGCCGCCCCG
>JAOZRW010000001.1:0-97789 GCA_029939995.1 Acidimicrobiia bacterium
TGTGCGTCCTGAATCCGCCGAAGTCGGCGATCAGCCATCTTCCAACGACACCGTCGTGTCCTTCCTACCGATGGAACAGATCGGATTCGGATCACCAACCGGCCCGGGGGAGGCTCGGGAGCTCTCCGAGGTCTACTCCTCCTTCACCTACTTCGCGGAAGGCGACGTGCTTGTAGCGAAGATCACGCCATCATTCGAGAACGGCAAAGGAGCGATCGGCAGCGGGTTGCGGTCAGGCATCGGCCTTGGCACAACTGAACTACACGTTCTCCGTCCAAGGAAGATCCATGCCCCCTACCTCAACTGGCTCGTTCAGTCCAGACCGTTCAGGCACGATGGCACGGTGACGATGACCGGAGCAGCTGGCCAACAACGGGTGCCCGAGGACTTCATTGCCGACTTCCGAGTACCCGTGGATAATGCGTCGAGACAGCGGACGATTGCGACCTTCCTCGACCGCGAGACGGAGCGGATCGATGCGCTGATCGACAAGAAACGCCGCCTCATCGACCTCCTCGAGGAGAAACGTACCGCCACGATCACCCACGCCGTCACCAAAGGCCTCGACCCCACCGTCCCCCTGAAACCTCCCGGCATCCCCTGGATCGGTGATATTCCTGGACATTGGGAAGAAGTACGGCTCATGCACCTCACCCCGCCCGATCGGAAGATCATGTATGGAATCGTGCTGCCGGGGCCAAACGTGGAGCAGGGAGTTCCGATCATCAAGAGTGGCAACGTCAAGCCGGGTCGACTTGATCCCGATCTCTTGGACCGAACGACATTCGAGATTGAAAAGCGGAATGTGAAGTCCAGGGTCTACCCAGGCGATATCATCTACTCGATCCGCGGCAGTGTTGGCGACGCCGAGATCGTTCCAGATGACCTGGAAATGGCAAACCTCACCCAGGACGCCGCAAGAGTCGTTTCCAGCGGGGCTGTCACTCAGTGGCTTGTCTACGTTCTTCGATGTGAAGCCCTGTTCTCACAACTGGAGAGCAAGATGACCGGGAGCGCTGTCAAAGGAATCAATATCCGCGACCTCAAGCGCCTTCGCATACCCTTGCCTTCGGTTGAGGAGCAAGAATCAATTGCTGGCTATCTCACGACGCAGATCGGCGCCATTGAGCGACTGGAACGAACGATCACCGCCCAACTCGCCCTCCTCGCCGAGTACCGCGAGGCCCTCATCACCGCCGCCGTCACCGGTGAGATCGACGTGGACACTTTCGACAACCACCGGCACATGGAAGGGGCGACCGCATGACCAACGGATCAGAGACTCTCGTCCTTCGCGTCTCGCTCAACAACGTTGAACCCGAAGTCTGGCGCGTCATCGAAGTCGCGCCGGGCACGCTCGGCGACCTTCACGGGGCGATTGTCGGCGCCATGGGGTGGGAGGAGTCGCACCTGCACTCCTTCCTGGTCGACGAGAAGTGGTACTCGACCGTGTACGACCGCCTCGAAACCATCGGCGAAGACGAAGAAACCATGACGATCGGCGAAGCCCTCCCCGAGGTCGGGTCCAGCATCACGTGGCTCTACGACTGGGGCGACGGCTGGGAACACACGGTCACCGTCGAGGACAAGGGAACCATGCAGCCGGGCATCGTCTATCCCGTCCTCTACGACGGCGCCCGCGCCTGCCCGCCGGAGGACTGCGGCGGTGCCTTCATCTACATGGAGATCTTGCGGATGCTGGACGATCCGAGCTACCGGCCCGAGGTCGTCGATCGCGACGAGATCATGAACTGGCTCGACCCGGACTTCGACCCCGACGTCTTCCACTTCACGAGGGCCCGGTGGCACATGCGCAACCCCCATCCCCACGAGTCGCTGTGACGGACATGAGCAAGAGCGACCACGTCCGCGCCCAACTGGAACTCCTTGCCAACTTCCAGGACGACGTCATCAAGGCGAGGATCGAAGAGGCGGACGCGGAGAAGGCGGGAAGGGTCCGGTACCCGGAAGGAACGGAGACCGTCCACACGCTCAAGATCACGTTGCGCGGGATCAGACCGCCGATCTGGCGACGCATCGAGGTGCCGTCGGATGTGACGCTCGGAGAACTCTCCCCGATCCTCGAGGCGGCGATGGGGTGGCTGGGCGGCCACCTCCACGTATTCGACGCCGACGGTGCGAGCTACGGAACGCCGGATCCCGACTGGGACACCGACGACCTCGACGAGAACGAGTACCACCTCGGGACCGTGCTTCCCGTCGTCGGTGCGAAGATGCAGTGGGACTACGACTTCGGCGACGGCTGGCGGCACAACGTGGTGGTTGAGGCGATCCACCCGGTGGAAGCCGGCGTCCTCTACCCGCGCTGTCTCGCGGGGAGGCGGGCCTGTCCGCCGGAGGACTGCGGCGGTACGTGGGGATACGCCAACATCCTCAGAGTGCTCGCCGACCCGGACAACCCGGATAACGCCGATCTACGCGATTTCGTGCCGCTCGACTACGACCCCGGGCGCTTCGACGTCGCCCAAACCACCGCCGAAATGCGCACGCCGCGCCCCCTGGAGGGATGGTGAGCCGCGACGACCATTACCCACGCGTAACGGTCGAGCATCGACCATTACACAAACAGCGATTCGCGTTATGGACGCCCGTATTCCGGGATTCGGCCGATTCCTGGAATAGTGGAGAAGACCCGGCGGCGCTATTCCGACGAACAGGCACCCTGAGCGAAGAGGGCACCCCATGACCCACACTGAGGCAGACTTCGAAGCGGCGATCGTCCGGTCGCTGGTGGAGGACGGCGGGTACGTCGAAGGCGATCCATCCAGGTTCAACGCCGACCTGGGCCTGTTCGAACGGGATCTCATCGAGTTCGTCCAGACGACTCAGCCGGGGGCATGGGACGGACTCGTCAAACTGTACGGTTCGGCGGCCGGCGCACATCTGGCGAAGCGGGCGGCCAAGCAGATCGACGCCCGGGGCACGGTCGACGTGTTGCGTCACGGGTTCGACGATCAGAACGTCAAGGGGATCCGGGTGGCGTACTTCCGGCCGGCACACGGACTGACGCCGGAACTCGAAGAGCGGTACGAGGCGAACACGTTGACGGTGACCCGTCAGGTCCCGTTCGATCCGAAGTCGAACAAGACCCTCGACCTGATGCTCTCCGTCAACGGCATCCCGGTCGCCACCGCTGAACTCAAGAACGAACTGACCGGCCAGAGCGTCGAGGACGCGGTCGTCCAGTACCGCAAGGACCGCGATCCGCGCATCACGACGCTGTCGAAACGCGCCGTCGTCCACTTCGCCGTCGATCCGTACGAAGCGATGATGACGACCCGGCTCGCCGGCGACCACACGGTGTTCCTCCCCTTCAACCGGGGCTACGAGATGGGGGCCGGGAACCCGCCGAACCCGGATGGGTACCGGACGGCTTACCTCTGGGAGCAGGTGTGGGAACGTCACGCCTGGATGGACCTTCTCGGCCGTTTCGTCCACGTCGAGACGCCGGAGGGAGTGAGCAAGGCGCTTGCGAAGAAGGCGGCGACCACGATCTTCCCGCGGTTCCAGCAGTGGGACGTGGTGCGTAAGCTCGAAGCAGCAGCCCGGGCAGACGGGCCCGGCGGCAACTACCTCGTCGAGCATTCGGCCGGGTCGGGGAAGTCGAACTCGATCGCGTGGCTCTCCCACCGCCTCGCCAATCTGCACGATCCATCGGACCACAAGGTCTTCGACAAGGTCGTGGTGATCACCGATCGGCGCATCCTCGACCATCAGCTTCAGGAGACGATCTACCAGTTCGAGCACGCCTACGGGATGGTCGTGCGCGTCGACCGGGACTCCGGCCAGCTCGCCGATGCGCTGTCCGGCGAGCAGGCGAAGATCATTATCACGACGCTGCAGAAGTTCCCGTTCGTGATGGAGCACGTCGACGCGCTCCCGAACCGCTCCTACGCGGTGATCATCGACGAAGCGCACTCCTCCCAAACCGGGGAGGCGGCCAAGGAACTGCGCGCCGTCCTCGGCGACGACGGCCAGGAAGCCGAGACCGTCTCCTCCGAGGACGTCGTCACCGCGAGGATCGCCGGGCGGGGCAGACAGCCCAACCTGTCGTTCTTCGCGTTCACCGCCACGCCGAAGGCGAAGACGCTCCAGATGTTCGGCCACAAAGCCGTCGGGCCCGACGGCAGGGAGGTGTACGCGCCGTTCCACCTCTACTCGATGAAGCAGGCCATCGAGGAGGGCTTCATCATGGACGTGCTCCGCTCGTACACCACCTACGACACGTACTACAAGATCGCCAAGGCGTCGGAGGACAACCCCGAGGTGGATCCGGCCAAGGCCAAAGCCCAGATCGCCAGGTACGTGACGCTCCATCCTGAGAACCTGGCCCAGCGGGCCCGCATCATCGTCGACCACTTCCTCGAGAAGACCGCGGCGAAGATCGAGGGCCGGGCGAAGGCGATGGTCGTGGCATCGTCGCGGGAGCACGCGATGCGTCTCAAGATCGCGATCGACAAGTACCTGGACGAGATCGGCGTCGACATCGGCGTGCTCGTCGCACTGTCGGGCAGCATCACCATCGACGGCGTCGACTACACCGAGTCCTCGATGAACGGCTTCCCCGACCACCAGACGGCCCACAAGTTCGACACCGACGACTACCGGATCATGGTCGTCGCCGAGAAGTTCCAGACCGGGTTCGACCAGCCGCTCCTCCACACGATGTACGTCGACAAACCGCTGCACGGCCTTGCCGCCGTCCAAACCCTCTCCCGACTCAACCGCCGGCACCCCGACAAGCACGACACATTCGTCCTCGACTTCCAGAACGAGACCGAGGAGATCGCCGAGGCGTTCGAGCCCTACTACCGCACGACGCTGGCGATCCCGACCGACCCGAATGCGATGGTGGATGCCCGCAGCGCACTCGCCGAATTCGGCGTCATATGGGAGTCGGAGATCGGCCCGGTCGTCGCAGCGCTCGAGTCGGACCGCTCGAAGGACCAGGCGAAGGTCTATGCGGGGCTCGAACCCGCCCTCGGCCGCTTCAAGGAACTCGGCCCGGAGGACCAGGGCGAGTTCCGCGATGCGCTCAAACGGTTCATCAACGTCTACTCGTTCATGTCCCAGGTCGTCTCCTACACCGACCCGCAGCTCGAAGCGTGGTACCTGTTCTCGCGGGCGCTGCGCTCCGTGCTCCCCCGACGGCACGGCGAGGGCACGATCGACGTGTCGTCGAAGGTCGAACTCACCCATCTCCGGGTCGAACGCGACGAGGACGAGGTGGACATCTCCCTCGACGAGGGCGACCTGCTCGAGATCGTCCTCGGCGGAAGCTCCTACACCGAGGCGGAGAAGGAGACCCTCGCCGAGATCATCCGGCAGATCAACGAGCGGCTCGGGCGGCCGCTCACGAAGGCGGACCAGATCGTGTTCGATCAGATGGAGCAAGAGTGGGTCGAGGACGACCAACTCACGCAACAGGCCCGGGCCAACGACCTGGAGAACTTCAGCCTCGCCTTCGCCAAAGTGTTCGAACGCTCCATGCTCGACCGGCTGTCCAAGAACGAGGATCTCGTGATGAAGATCCTCGACTCAGAGGAACTCCGCACCAGCCTCGAAACGCTGTACGTCGAGCGCGTCTACCGGACGTTGAGACGCGCCGAGTCGGAGTGAACGCCGGGACAACCCGGCTTTCGAGACTTTTCACAGAATTTCCTCGGAAACACGCTTCGAGAACGCGAATCTGTCACACCCCCTTGATAGGTTGACGGTATGAAGAACTCGATCCTCGATCATGAGGGGAAGGTCTTCGGTGGGATGGCGGACCGAGATCTCACCTCCGAACTGCGGAGCCACATCGACGGCCTGTTCGACGACGAACTCGAACAGTCGATCGTCGATCTCAAGCGGCACATCGACGCGTCCAGTGCTCGGCTCCTCGCCCTGATCGCGGAACTCGACCGGCGGGAGATCCCGCGAACCGTCCATCAACTGTCGACGACGAGCTGGCTCCGGCACCGCTGCCGCATGACCGCAACCGAGGCGTCGGGCACAGCCAAGACGGCCAGGGCGCTCGCTGCGATGCCCCACGTCGCCGACCGGGCGGTGGAAGGAGCGATCCCCTCGAACAGTCTCCGCATGCTGGCGATGGCGCGTGACAAGCATCCGGAGGAGTTCCGGGATCACGAACCCGTCTTCGCCGAAGTTGCCACCTACCTCGACACCCGTGAGCTACGGCGGGCCGTCTCCCACTGGGAGCAGCAGGTCGACTTCCCGGCGGCGCTCGAAGACGTCGAACTCGCACGCGAGCAGCGTCGCTTCCACTTCCATCAGACGTACGGAGGCATGTGGGATGCGAGCGGCTACCTCGATCCGGAATCCGGCCACGTCATCTCGACCGCGCTCCGGAGCCACGCCGATCCGACGAATCTCGACCCCGACGACACCCGCCATGTGCCCCAACGGATGGCCGACGCTCTCACCGACATCTGCCGCTTCTGGCTCGACCACAACGACGACGCGTCGACCAGCGGTGGCGAGCGTCCGCACGTCACCGTCACGGTCCCCTACGGGACTCTGACCGGGGACGATCGGTCCCTCGGCGAGATCGACGGAACGGCGGTCGACCCCGAGACGATCCGACGGCTCTCCTGCGACGCCGGGATCGTACGCATCGTCACCGACGGAGACAGCCAACCGCTCGACGTGGGCCGGAGGGTCCGCACCGTTCCTCCTGCGATCCGTCGGGCGCTGGACCATCGCGACGGCGGATGCACCTGGCCCGGGTGCGACGCGCCGACGTCCTGGTGCGACGCGCATCACATCATCCACTGGGCGGACGGCGGGACGACCAGCCTCTCCAACTTGACCCTGCTCTGTCGGAGACACCACGTCTCCACCCACGAGGGCAAGCATCCACCTGATCGATGACGCGGATCCGTCCGCCGTCCGTTCGATGAAGTGGCGATGACCGGTCCGGTCGAGAGCACGATGAGACCGATCGCGGCTACTCCTTGAGTGCCCCGGTCATCATGCCGCGCAGGAAGTAGCGACCGAGGAAGATGTAGATGAGCAGCGTCGGGAGAGCGGCGAGGAACGATCCGGCCATCTGGACGTTCCAGGCGATGATCTGGCTCCCGGCCATGTTGTTCAGCGCGACGGTGACGGGCCAATTGTCCTGGCTGGTCAGCAGCACGGCGAACAGGAAGTCGTTCCACGCGGCGGTGAACTGCCAGATGTAGACGACGACGAACGCCGGGATCGACAGCGGCAGGAGGACCCGCCAGTACACCTGGAAGATGCCGGCCCCGTCGACCTTCGCCGCTTCGATCAACGACTCGGGGATCGCAGCGAAGTAGTTGCGGAAGATCAGCGTCGTGATCGGGATGCCGTAGATCACGTGCACGATGATGAGCGCCCAGATGCTCCCGGCGAGACCGGCCCAGGACATGACCTGAACGAGCGGGATGAGCACCGACTGGTAGGGGATGAACATGCCGAAGAGGAGGAGGGGGAACACGATGTTGGCCCCCCGGAACTTCCACTTCGAGAGCACGTAGCCGTTGATGGACCCGAGGAACGAGGAGATCGTCGCAGCCGGTATGACGATCTTCAGCGAGTTCATCATGTTCGGCTGGAGGAGCTCCCACGCCGCCCGGAAGTTGTCGAGCGACAGCGCCGAGGGCAGCTGCCACATCGTGGCGAGGCTGACCTCTTCGAATGACTTGAACCCGGTGTTGAGCATCACGAACATCGGGAGGAGGTAGAACAGGGCCATCATCGTCAGCGGGATGTAGACCCACTTGCGGCTCCGCTGGGTGCCTGCGAGCGTCGTCATCCTTCCGACTCCTGGCGCAGCGAGTACCAGAGATACGGGATCACCAGTACCGCCACGGAGACGAGCAGCACCATGCCGATGGCGGCGCCGCGACCGAAGAAGAAGCCGTCGAACGTGGTGGTCCACATGTAGATCGACGGCACGTCGAGGGCGATCTGCTTCCCCACCATCGCGATGATCAGGTCGAAGACCTTCAGCGAGCTGTGCCCGAGGATGATGACGGCGGCCAGGGTCACGGGCCACAGCAGGGGCATGATCACCCTGCGATAGAGCTGGAACTCGGTAGCCCCGTCGACCCGGGCTGCTTCCCGCAGCGCTTCGGGCACGGCCCGGAGCCCGGCGAGGTAGAGCGCCATCGTGTAGCCGGACATCTGCCACACGGCGCCGATCGCCACAGCGGCGATGCCCCACGTCGGGGTCGCGTACCAGCTGTTGACCAGGAAATCGAGATGGAGGTTGTGGAAGAGGAGGTTCAGGCCGCTCAGCCGGTCGCCCTGGGCCGGGTTCATCAGCCAGCGCCAGACGACGCCGGTGACGATGAAGGAGATCGCCATCGGGAAGAGGAAGAGGCTGCGATAGAAGCCCTCGGCCCGGATGCCCTTGTCGAGGAGGATGGCGAGGCCGAGGCCGATCAGGAGACATCCGAGGACGAACACGAGGGTGAAGATGATCGTGTTCGTGACGTCGATGTGGAACCGCTTGTCCGATGCGAGATTGACGAAGTTCTGGGCTCCGACGTAGGTGTAGTCGGGTGTCAGTCCCTTCCAGGCGCTCACCGACACGCGAGCGGTCCAGATGATGAAGCCGTAGACGAACACCATCACGGCGAGGATCGAGGGGAGCACCCAGAGGACCCCCCACCAGTTCTCCATCTTGAACCGCTTGCGCTTCGGTGGCGGGGGGTCGGCGCGTACGTCCGTGTCGGGGGTGACGGTGGTCACTGTCTTCCGATGCTCCTTGCGACGGTGAGCGGCCCGTCCCCCTGTTCCCGGGGGAACGGGCCGCTCACGCTAGTTCATTCGTCGATCGTCGTTGCGACTCAGCCGGACTCCTCCGCGGCCGCCACGAGGGCCGCCTGGAATCCCGCGACGTCACCGTCGATCAGGAACAGTCCGATGGCCGTGTCGATCTCGGACTTCCACGAGTCGTTCGCCACGACGCCGTGCGTCAGGCTTCCGACGACGCGGTTCGAAGCCCAGTCGTCCATCGCCGACAGCAGGTACTCGCCGTAGAGCGAACGATCGGCATCGGAACGGGCCGGGATCGAACCCTTCACCGGGTTGAACGCGTCCTGTCCCTCGAGGGAACCGGCGGTGGTCAGCCAGGCGATCGCACCGTCGCGGTGCGGGGCGTTCTTGGCAAGCACGAAGCTGTCCGACAGGAACATGAAGTTGCCGTCGGTGCCCGGAGTGGCCGCCCAGACGTAGTCGGTCTGCGGGGCCTTGCCGAGCTCACGGAAGAACCCTTCCTGCCAGTCGCCCATGATGTTGAACGCCGCAGAGCCGTCGAGGACGAGCTGTCCGGCATCCTGCCATGCGAGCGCCGAAGCATCGGAGTTCGTGTAGGTCAGGACCTTCGCGAAGTCCTCGAGACCCTTCGTCACCTCGGGGGAGTCCCAGGCAACGGTGCCGTCCCAGAGACCCTGCCATCCGTCGGGGCCCATCGAAGCGAGCATGATCGACTCGAACAGGTGCATCGTGGTCCACTGCTCACCCATCGCGAGCGGTGCTTCCATCCCGCCGGCCTTCAACGTGTCCATCACGGTGAAGAACTCGTCGAGCGTCGTCGGGATCTCCACGCCGGCATCGGCGAGGACGGTCGGGTTGGCCCACAGCACGTTCGAGCGGTGGATGTTCACCGGGACCGAGTAGATGTTGCCGTCCTTCGAGATGAGCGGGATCAGCGTCTCAGGCATGACCTCGAGCCAGCCCTGCTCGTCGTAGAGGAAGTTGAGCGGCTCGATCTGATCGGCCGCCACGTAGGTGCCGATCAGCTCCTGCCCGGCGTGACCCTGCCAGCTGTCGGGCGGATCGTTCGCCTGGAGGCGCGAAGCGAGCACCGCACGGGCGTTCGTGCCTGCACCACCGGCAACGGCGGAGTTGACGAACTCGATATTCGGGTACATCTTGTTGAACACCACGATCATGGCGTCGAGGCCGGCAGCTTCGCCGCCGCCCGTCCACCACGAGAACACTTCGACCTCGTCGGTCATAGCCGCAGGGGCTGCCGTCGTCGTCGTGCTCTCATCGATACCGCCCGCGGCGGTGGTCGTCGTCTCTTCCGAACTCGAGCTACACGCTGCGGCCACAAGGGCCAGCACGAGCACGAGACCGAAGATCCGGAGTGTCTTTCTCATCATGAGGGTTCGTTCCTCCTAGCAATCTGAGGGCGAGGTACGCCCGATACCCAGAGGTTACGGCAATTTGCGTTTGTTTGTCAACCAGCAAGTCAAGACCTACAATGTCGCGAAATCGCAAGTTTCCGGAAGTTCTCATGGCACGCACACAATCGAGATCGATGCCGGGTGAGGTACGGCGACGACGCACACTCTCGCTCATCCGGGAGCATGGTTTCATGCGCGTCGGCGACCTCAGCGACATGTTCGGGGTCTCCGAAGTGACGACGAGATCGGACCTCGATCATCTCGCCGAGGCCTCGCTCGTCGAACGGGTTCACGGCGGCGCCGTCGCACTGGCGACCCCACCGGCCATCGCGTCGTTGCCGGAAGACGATGAGCCGTCGTTCGAAGAGTCGGCCGACATGCTCGCCGAAGAGAAGGGCGCGATCGGACGGTCGGCCGCCTCGCTCGTCTCGAGCGGGGACTCGATCATCATCGACGTCGGAACCACGGCGACCGCGGTCGCCCGGGCGTTGACGGAGCGCCCGGACCTCGACGAGATCGTCGTGTTCACGAACGGTCTCACGATCGCTATGGAGCTCGAAGCGGCCATCCCCCGCTTCACGGTCATCCTGACCGGCGGCACGCTCCGACCGCGTCAGCACTCGCTGGTCAATCCGATGGGCGGACAGATCCTCGACCAGATCAACGCAACGACGGCGTTCATCGGCTGCAACGGGGTCCACCCCGACGACGGGATCACGAACATCAACGTGCCCGAAGCGCAGATCAAGAGCCGGATGATCGAAGCCGCCCGCCGGGTCGTCGTAGTGGCGGACGGGAGCAAGATCGGGAAGGTCAGCGTCGCACGGATCGCGCGCATCGACGACGTGGACGATCTCATCACAACGAACTCCGCTCCGCCCGAGATGCTCGAACGGATCCGGGAACACGGCGTCGAAACGCTTCTCGCCACATGAACACCACCCACCGTCGCCACAATCCCCTGACCGACGAGTGGGTGCTCGTATCCCCGGGCCGGACGAAGCGACCCTGGCAGGGACAGACCGAATCGCCGGCGGTCGAGGAACCGGCGAGCTACGACCCGCAGTGCTACCTCTGCCCCACGAACGAACGTCTGAACGGCGTCACGAATCCGGACTACCAATCGACGTTCGTGTTCACCAACGACTTCGCCGCCCTCCGTCCCGACGTGGAGCCGTCCGAGACCGAGGACGGCCTCCTCCGTTCGGAGACCGAGCAGGGGACCTGCCGCGTGATCTGCTACTCCCCCCGTCACGATCGCCGACTCTCGTTGATGACCCCCGCCGAGATCGAGACGGTGATCGCCCTGTGGGCGGAACAGACCGCCGAACTCGGCGAGCGCTACCACTGGGTTCAGGTCTTCGAGAACAACGGCGAAGCGATGGGGGCGTCCAATCCCCATCCGCACGGTCAGATCTGGGCGGGGAGCGCCCTCCCGAACCTCCCCGAGCGAGAAGACACGACCCAGCGCCGGTACGCCCGCGAGCACGGGTCATCGATGCTCCTCGACTACGTGGAGCAGGAACGAGACAGCCGGCGCATCGTCGTGGACGGCGACGAATGGGTTGCGCTCGTCCCGTACTGGGCCGTGTGGCCCTTCGAGACGCTCGTCGTCCCGAAGACCCCCATCCACCGGATCACCGAAGTCTCGGGATCATCGGCGACCTCCCTGGCCCTGGTCCTCAACGAGCTCCTGATCCGATACGACAACCTCTTCGAACATCCGTTTCCCTACTCGATGGGGTGGCACGGGGCACCGTTCGAAGACGGCGACCCGTCGCACTGGCAGCTGCACGCCCACTTCTACCCGCCGCTCCTGCGCTCGGCCACGGTGCGTAAGTTCATGGTCGGGTATGAACTGCTCGCCGAGCCTCAACGCGACCTGAGCCCCGAGGACGCCGCCGCCATGCTCCGCTCCGTTCCCTCCGTCCACTACACCAGCAAAGGTTCGCGGTGACCGCCCGGGAAGCAGCCCTTGCCCTCTTCCGCAGCCGGTTCGGCGGTGATCCCGACTTCTTCGTTCGGGCCCCGGGGCGGGTCAATCTCATCGGAGAGCACACCGACTACAACGACGGGTTCGTGCTGCCCATGGCGATCGAGCAATCGACGTGGATCGCGGTGCGCGGCCGCGAGGACCGACTGGTTCGTCTCGCATCGGTCGGGCACCCCGACGCAGGGTTCGATCTCGATTCGCTGTCGCGCGGCGCCGACACGTGGGCGGAGTACGTCAAAGGGACGGCGTGGGCCGTCGGCGCGGGATCCCTCCGGGGCTGGGAGGGAGCGTTCGCCACGGACATCCCGATCGGCGCCGGCCTGTCGTCGTCGGCTGCGCTCGAGATCGCGACGGCACGTGCGTTCTGTGCGGTCTCCGACAACGAGTGGGATGCGGTGAAGGCGGCCCGATCCGCCCGGAGGGTCGAGAACGAGTGGATGGGCGTCGGGTCCGGCATCATGGATCAACTCATCATCGCGACCGCGGAGGCGGATCACGCCACGCTGATCGATTGCCGGTCCCTCGACCTGTCGCCGACGCCGCTCCCCGACGACCTCGCCGTCGTCATCCTCGATACCGGAACTCGTCGTCGACTCGTTGGTTCGGCGTACGACGACCGGCGGAAGGCCTGCGAACGGGCGGCCGCGGCCGCCGGGGTTCCTGCGCTGCGTGACCTGTCACCCGACGACCTCGCGACGCTGTCCGCGAGCGTCGATGCCGTCACCTACCGCAGGGCACGCCACGTCGTCACCGAGAACGCTCGAACGATCGAAGCGGCCGCCGCGTTAGAAGCCGGGGACGCCGAGCGGTTCGGAACGCTGATGGCCGAGAGCCACCGCAGCCTTCGCGACGACTTCGAGGTCTCCTCAGAAGCGCTCGACGTGATGGTCGACGTCGCGTCCGGTCTCGACGGCTGCATCGGCGCCAGGATGACCGGGGCGGGGTTCGGAGGGTGCGCCGTAGCCATCGTTCGAGAGGGCGCGGCAGCCCGGTTCGTCGAGGAGGTCACCGACCGCTACGCCGCGGCGGTCGATCATCGGCCCGCCGCCTACGTGACCCGGGCGGCCGCCGGAGCAAGCGTCGACTGAATCCCGTTTGGCAACGTGTTCAGGAACGACGGACCGCATCGTAGAGCGCCACGTACTCGACGGCTCTCGCGTCCCACGACCAGTCCCTCGTCATCCCGTTGATCCTCATCTCACGCCACAGGTCGGGAAGCGCAGATCGATACCGCATCGCTCGCCGGATCGTCTTCGTGAGCGACGGATGAACGAACGTTCGGAACACGAAACCCGTCCCGTGCTCGGTGTCTTCGTCGATGTCGAAGACGGTGTCCTGCAATCCGCCGGTGAAATGCGCGATCGGAGGAGCCCCGTACCGCATCGCGTAGATCTGCCCGAGACCGCACGGCTCGAACTGCGACGGCATGAGGTAGGCGTCCGAGCCGGCGAACACGATGCGGGACGCGGGATCGTCGAAACGGAGGTGCACGACGGCGGTCGGATGACGATCGGCCCACGAGTCCACCATCGGGTCGAGATCACCGCTTCCCATGAACACGAACCGCACGCCCTCTGCGACGAGCGTGTCGAGGTCGTACTCGAGGAGGCCGAGGCCCTTCTGCCCGGACATGCGGCCGACGTTGCCCAGGATGAATCCGTCGTCGAGACCGGTCCGGTCCAGCAGGACGGCCCTGGCCACGCCGCGCCCCGCGGGATTGGTGGCCGTGAACGGCTTCGGAAGGACGGGATCGCGGCCGGCGTCCCACTCGTCGGTGTCGATGCCGTTCAGGATCCCGACGATCGGACGCTCCAGGCCACGGATGATCCCGCCGAGCCCGAACGACGTCTCGTCGACGGTCAACTCACGGGCATGACCCGGGCTGACGGTCGTCACCTGCGTCGCACCCAGGATCCCCGCCTTGAGATAGTTGGCTTCGCCGAACCACTCGAGAACACCCCCGAGCGCCGCGGCTTCCGGCCCGAGTCCGAGCGTGGCCACCGCCGGGCCGAGTGGGCCCACCATGGGGTACGAGGCGTTGTGGATGGTGAACACGGTCGGCGTCTCCGTCTTGAGCGCGACCGCACCGACGTGCCCGTCGTTGAGATGGACGACGTCGAAGTCGCCGGCGAGATCGGACACGGCGACGGAGAACCGGCCGAACCGCTCCCAGTTGTCGTCGTACGCCGATGCGGGATCCGGCCCGTAGACGCCCGGACGATCGAACGCCTCGTCGATCCAGAACAGCACGTCGAGATTGCCGTCCCGGTAGCGGCGCCAGGGCCTCCCCGGCATCTTCCGCCCCGGCATCGTCGCGTCCCGATACCCCGGCACGGCGACGGTGACCTCATGCTCCTTCGAAACGGCGTGTGCGAGACCGGCGACGGCGTTCCCCAGACCGCCGGTGCGAACGAACGGCGAGAACTCGGCGGCGGCAAAGAGGATCTTCATGCAACGCACGTTAGTGCGCGCCCCCCGGTCGACTACCGGCTACCGGCTCCGGCGGGGACCGGCCCCGTCGATCGGCCGACGAGGAGCTCCGGAGCGAAGATCTGTGTCTGGCTCACGCCGTTGCCCGCCGTGGCCTCGACGAGAAGTGCGGCGGCGGCGGCCGACATGCGATCGACCGGCTGGCGCATGGTCGTGAGGCGCGGCGCCGTGTACGACATCGCCGGGGTTCCGTCGAAACCGATCACCGACACGTCTCCCGGCACGTCGCCGCCCCATGCTCGCACGGCGGCGATCGCCCCGGCCGCCATCAGGTCGTTCGCAGCGATGATCCCGGTGACCCCGGCCTCGAGGAGTTGGGCGCTCCCGGCCCTGCCGCCCTCGAAGGTGAAGACGGTCTCGGAGATCATGGGCTCGCCGGATTCGACGTCGAGCCGGTCGGCGGCTTCCCGGAAACCCCGAACCATGTCGAGGGACGTCGAGTAGCGCATCGGGCCGACGAGCATCCCGATGCTCCGATGTCCGAGGGTCACGAGGTGACGGACGGCGGCCGAAGTCGCCGCCGGGAGATCGACGGCGACCGCCGGGAGCGGGCTCTGGTCGTGGATGCCGTTGATCAACACGACGGGCAGGCCCTGTTCGCGAAGCGCCACATACGGTTCGTAGCCGATGTCGGGCTGGGCGTACCGGCCGTTGACGAGGACCACGCCGGCTGCGCGGCTCGTGAGGAAGTGATCGAGGTAGTCCTGCTCGTTCACCGTCTCCGACGTGGCCGAGCAGACCACCGGAAGCATGCCGCGGCTTGCGAGGTGCGATTGCAGCGATTGGGCGAAGAGCGCGAAGACCGGGTTGTCCAGTTCCGGGGTGACGATCCCGACGACACCCGAACGGCTCGAATGGGAGGGAACGTCGCGGTATCCGAGATCACCCATCACCTCGAGGACGCGCCGGCGGGTGCCTTCGGCCACGCCGGGGCGCCCGTTCAACACACGGCTCACCGTCGCTTCGCTGACATCGGCGAGGTGTGCTACTTCTGCGAGTTTCGGTCTCATCGCGTTCAAGGCTACGAGCTTGTCGGCCCTTCTTGCAATTCTCTTGCAAGTTTCCTGCAAGTTCTCACGGTTGTTGCAAAACGTCCATACACTCCACCACGGCCGCGAACCCGCGGTCCGAGATTCATCCACAAGGAGGAACTCCCGCAATGAGGAGTCGATTCATCGCCCTCGTCGGACTCGTTCTCGCCCTCGCCCTCGTCGCCGCAGCCTGTAGCAGCAGCGACACCGGTGAAGAGAACACGACGACGACCGAAGCAACAACGACCACGACCGAAGCCGTCACGACCACGACCGCTGCACCGACCACGACGACCGAAGCCGAGGCACTGCCCCCGCTCGTCATCTGGGCCGATGAGAAGCGCGCTCCCGTCGTCGAGGCGATCGCACCCGCATTCACCGAAGCCACCGGCGTCGAGGTCCAGGTGACCCTCGTCGACTTCGGCGACATGAAGGACGAAGTCACGACGAAGGGTCCGGCGGGCGAAGGCCCCGACATCTTCATCGGTGCGCACGACTGGGTCGGCGAGCTCGCCGACAACGGCGCCATCTCCCCCATCGACCTCGGCGGCCGTGAGAGCGAGTTCACCGAGACGGGCCTCGACGCCCTCAAGTGGGGCGGCCAGCAGTACGGTCTCCCGTACGTCACCGAAGCCGTTGCGCTCTACTACAACACCGACCTCGTGCCCGAGGCTCCCGCCACGATGGCCGAGCTCACCGCCGCGTGCGACGCGACGACGGTCGACAACTGCCTCGGCGTGCCCGGCGGCAACGACGGCGGCGATGCGTACCACCACTACCCGTTCCTCTCCGTCCACGGCGGCTACATCTTCGGATTCGACCCGGCCACCGGGTTCGACGTCGAAGACATCGGCCTCGGCACGGACGAAGCGATCGCCGGCATCCAGGTCCTCGAGGACCTCGTCACGAACGGCTACGTCGCCTCGACGAACTACGACGATGCGAAGAACCTGTTCATGGGCGGCACGGAGGCCTTCTGGCTCACCGGTCCGTGGGAGCTCGGAGCGCTCGAAGACCAGAGCGACGTCAACTGGAGCGTCACGACCCTCCCGACCGTGGACGGCGACGTCATGCGTCCGTTCGTCGGCGTGCAGGGCTTCTACCTGAGCGCGTTCTCGGAGAACACGGCCGTCGCTGAGGAGTTCCTCCTCAACTACGTGGCCACGCCCGAGACGATGATGGCGCTGTTCGAGGCCGACCCCCGCGGTTCCGCCTACCTCGCCACGATCGACGCGATCTCCGACGATCCGATCAACGCGACGTTCGCGCTGTCGGCCAGCACCGGGCAGTTCATGCCGAACGTGCCGGAGATGGGTGCCGTCTGGGGCCCGGTCGGTGACAACTTCCTCGCCCTCCGCAACGGAGACATCGACGCCGCCACCGCGGCGGCGAACATGGCCGAGCAGGTCGCAACCGTGATCGCCGAAGGCTGATCACGCCCACGAACAAAGTGGAACCGCGTGCTCGCACGCACGGAGGGAGGGTCTCGGACCCTCCCTCTTCCGCGCCCTGAGGCCCCCGGCTACAATCGCACGCCATGACCTCCGCCCCGAATCGTCGCACGCTGAACGATTGGGGCGGGGCATTCTGGTTCCGGCTGTTCGCGATCGCCGTCCTCGACGCGCTCGCGATCTACGCGATCCTCGTCCTGATCGGCACCGGCGCCACGCTGATGCTCGCGAGCCTCATCATCGGGACGGCCTTCATCAACTGGGTCTACCTCTGGCCCCGCACCATGGCGCTGCGATGGATCACGCCCGGCCTGATCTTCATGTCGATCTTCGTCGTGATCCCCATCTTCTACACCGTCTACGTGTCGCTCACGAATCAGCGAACCGGGAACCTGACGTCGAAGGAACAGACGATCACTTTCTGGGAAGCGAAGACCTACGTCGATCCCGACGCTGAAGGCCAACTCTTCGACCTCTTCGTCTACACGGACGACGCGACCGGGGACTTCCGCTTCCTCCTCGCCAACGAAGACGGGGCCTACTTCTTCGGGGAGCCGCGCCTGAGGACCGAGCCTCCGATCGAGGACGGGATCGAGGATCAGGGAACGTTCGCGGAGGGCGAGGAGGTCCCTCCCCCCGAGTTCAACGGCTTCCGGCTGATGTCGAAGCGGGAGGTCTTCTCCCTCGCCAACAACGTCGATTTCAAGGATCTCGTGATCGACACGCCCGACGGCGAGATCGTCATCCTCGGGCTGTCGCAGGGTCGCGTCGTCCTCGCGAGCCAGCGCTACGTCTACGACGCCGCATCCGACACGTTGACGGACACGGTCGAGAACCGGGTCTGCTCACCGGGCGAGGACACGGCCACGAAAGGGAACTTCGTCTGCGACGACGGCGAGGTCCTGATCCCCGGCTGGGTCGCGTTCATCGGCGCCGACAACTACACCCGCGTGGCGACGAACCCGCTGATCCGTGAGGCGTTCTTCAAAGTGTTCCTGTGGAACGTCGTGTTCGCCCTCCTCACCGTCGTGTTCACGTTCGCTATGGGGTTGGTGCTCGCGATCACGCTCCACCACTACCGGATGAAGGGATTGAGGTTCTATCGATCACTGTTCATCATCCCGTACGCGATCCCGGCGTTCCTGTCGATCCTCGTATGGAGAGGCCTCCTCAACCCCGCGTTCGGTGTGATCAACGCGACGCTCGCTCCGCTCTACGACCTCCTCGGAATGGATCCCATCCGCTGGCTCTCCGACCCCACATGGGCGAAGGTCGCCATCCTCCTCGTCAACCTCTGGCTCGGCTTCCCCTACATGTTCCTCCTCGCCACCGGAGCGCTGCAATCGATCCCCGACGACATCCAGGAAGCGGCGCGGACCGACGGCGCGAGCGGGATGCGGGTGTTCTGGAAGATCACGTTCCCCCTCCTGATGGTCGCCCTGGCGCCCCTGCTGATCGGCTCGTTCGCCTTCAACTTCAACAACTTCAACCTGATCTACCTGCTGACCGGAGGAGGGCCGCCGGTGCTCGGCGCCTCGGTGCCGGTCGGTCACACCGACATCCTCATCTCGTTCACGTTCAACCTCGCCTCCGCATCCGGGCGAGGCAACAACTTCGGCCTCGCAGCGGCGATCACGATGTTCATCTTCCTGATCGTGCTGGTGATCTCGGCGTTCAGTTTCCGCTTCACGAAACGGTTGGAGGAGATCTATGGCAGCCTCTGACGAGCAACTCGAAGGCCGCGTCGAGGCTGCCGCGAAGACCGGCGGGCAGCGCGGGATGGCCTTCGCGTGGCGTCGCGCCAAGCAGCCGAAGCCCAAGTACCCGCCGCAGTCGCCGAAGATGTGGCTCAAGACGGTCGGCTGGCGCCATCTGATCGCGATCGCCGCGGCGATCTTCGCGATCTACCCCGTCCTCTACATCGTGTCGTCGTCGCTGAGCGCACAGGACAACCTGGCCGGGGCCAGTCTGATCCCGAAAGACTTCTCCCTCGACTCGTACCGGGAGTTCTTCCGGCCGGAGAGACCCAACATCACGCCGTTCACGACGTGGCTCCGGAACTCGTGGATCATCTCGCTCGTCGCCGCTTCGCTCAACGTGGCGCTCGCAGCCATGGCCGCCTATGCGTTCTCGCGATTCCGATTCAAGGGACGGCGCACCGGCCTCCTCGCCCTCCTTCTCGTCCAGATCTTCCCCCAGTTCCTGGCGTTCGTCGCGATCCTCCTCATCATGATCAACATCGGGAACGTCTTCCCCGCCATCGGCCTCGATACGCTCGCCGGGCTCACGCTCGTCTACCTCGGCGGCGCCATCGGGTTCAACACGTTCCTGATCAAGGGGTTCATGGACTCCGTCCCGGAGTCGCTCGACGAGTCGGCCAGAGTGGACGGCGCCGGCGTCGGGACCATCTTCTGGAGGATCATCCTTCCTCTGGCCCGGCCCGCCCTCGCCGTCATCTTCGTGATCAGCTTCATCAACCTGTTCGGAGAGTTCCTGCTCGCCAGAACGCTCCTCTCGAGCACGGACAACTTCACGCTCGCCGTCGGTCTCCAACTCTTCACGAACGCCGACTACGGCGCCAAGTGGGGGCTGCTGAGCGCTTCGGTCGTCATCGCGGCCGGGCCGATCGTGCTGACGTTCCTCGTCGCCCAGCGAGCGATCGTCTCCGGTCTCACGGGCGGCGCCGTCAAGGGGTAGCCGGCCGCCTACGCGGCCCAGACCCAGACGACCCACACGGCCATCATCATCAGACCCGTGGCGAACTGAACGCCGGAAGTGACCAGCATCGTCTTGAGCGTCGATCGCGTCGCCCTCAGCGCCCCGGGGAGGTGACGATCGCGACCGAGGGTCGCGAGGAAGATCCCGAGCACGAACCCGAGCGGGGCGCCGACCACGGGGACGGTGAAGAATCCGGCCACGGCGAGAGCCAGAGCGATGAGTTGCCCCCACCAGGGCACGCCGATCGACGCGGCGGAGCGTTGCGGGAGGTAGAAGCCCGCAGCGGTGCCGGCGGCGACCAGCACCGTGATCAGCGCCATCGCGACCCACCCTCCGGTGCCGAACCCGGTGACGAGCCCGTAGGCGAGCGCCGCGGCCCAGATCACGGGAAGGCCCGGCAGGATCGGGAGCACCGTCCCCGCGACGCCGATCACCATGACGGCGGCGACGAGAACGATCAGCAGCGTGTCGGCGTTCACCCTTCCGGGGTGAGACTCTCGACCAGCAGCATGGCGATGTCCTTCACGATCACCGTCTCCTCGACCCCGAGATCACGAACGCCGTCGTCGAGCATGACGTAGCAGAAGGGGCACCCGGTCGCGACGATGTCGGTCCCGCACGCGACGGCCTCCTCGGTCCGCTCGATGTTGATCTTCTTGCCCGTGTCCTCCTCGAACCACATCTTCCCGCCGCCGGCGCCGCAGCAGAAGGCGTTGCTCTCCGCTCGGGGCATCTCGACCCGGGTCCCGATGGCGTCGACGACGCTGCGGGGCGCCTCGTACACGTCGTTGTGCCGCCCCAGGTAGCACGGATCGTGGAACGTGATGGTCTTGTCGCCCGAAGCCGGCTTGATCTTTCCCTCGTCGACGAGCCGCATGAGGAGCTCCGAGTGGTGGATCGTCTCGTAGTCGCCGCCGTACTGCGGGTACTCGTTCTTGAGCGTGTTGAAGCAGTGCGGGCACTGAGTCACGATCTTCTTCACACCCAGGTCGTTGAGGGTCTCGATGTTCTGCAGGGCAAGCCCCTGGAACACGTACTCGTTGCCGGTGCGGCGAGCCGGGTCGCCGGTGCACGATTCGTTCTTCCCGAGGATCGCGAAGTCGACGCCGGCCTCGTGGAGCAGCTTCGCCGTGGCGATGGTCACCTTCCGGTTCCGATCGTCGAACGATCCGGCACACCCCACCCAGTAGAGGTACTCGGCGGTGACGCCGGGATCACCGAGGATCTTGACCTCGAAGTCCAGCTCGTTCCGCCAATCGCCCCGGGTCGTCTGGTCCATGCCGTAGATGTTCCCCGAGTTCTCCAGGCTGACGTAGGCCTTGCCCAGCTCCGACGGGAACTCGGCCTCCATGAGCGACAGGTAGCGCCGCATGTCGAGGATCTTGTCGACGATCTCCAGACCAGCGGGACAGGCTTCGTCGCAGGCACGGCACGTCGTGCACGACCACAGCTCCTCCGGGGTGATCCGCTCGAACACGAGGTCGGCGGACACGGTGAGTTCGTCGTCGACGCTCACCGTCGGAGACACGGCCGGGTCGGCGGTCTGGGCGGCGACCTGGCCGAGTTTGAGGACGATCTCCCGCGGGTCGAGCGGCTTCCCGGTCTGGTTGGCCGGGCACACCTCGGTGCAGCGCCCGCACACGGTGCAGGCGTCGGTGTCGAAGAGTTGCTTCCAGGTGAACTCCGGGACGGTCGAGGCACCGATCGTCTCGATGTCCTCGGCTTCCATCAGGTTCGGCACGAACTTCATCGCGCCCTTGGGGCGGGTACGCGGATTGAGCGCGAGATTCACCGGCGACGTCGCGAGGTGACGGAGTTTCGTCGTCGGCAAGATGACCAGGAACGCGATGAACACGATCACGTGGACCACCCAGAAAGCCTGGTGCCACCCCGATGCGCTCGCGGTCGGAATCAGGAACGACATCGGGTAGCCGACGAACGACCAGACCTCGAACGACGGCCTCCCGACGAGCGATATGCGTGCCGCTTCGAGGAGGAGCCCGGTGACGCCGATACCGCCGAGGATGAAGAGGATCCACGCATCCTCGGGCCGTGTCTTGGCCTTGAGCCGCCACGGCTTCTGCACGTACCGGCGGATCACCGCCCATGCGATGCCGACGAGGAACACGAGCGCGGCAAGGTCGAGCACGGCCGAGTACCCCTGGTAGAACCATCCGTGGAGGAACTTCATCGAGGACGGGAGGAGATGGTCGAGTTCCAGCGTCATCGTGCCGAGGAGCAGCGCGATGAATCCCCAGTAGATCATGGCGTGCATCCACCCGGCGGAACGGTCCTCGAGGACGGTCCGCATGAGGATCGCGTCGAGGAACCGCTTCAGGCGCTCCTTGCCGAGACCGGACCGGGATTCCGACGCCCCCCGCTCCCAGTTCTTCGCACGGATCGAGAACAGGTAGAGCGTGATGCCGAGGAACGAGGCGATCGTCGTATAGAACAGAGCGACGATGATCGGCGGCACGTTCCCGAAGATGACGCGGCCGATCGCAAATTCGTGTTCGGCCGGGAGCGTGCCCAGCCACCAGAAGATCAGCGTTGCGACAACCGACACTCCGGCGAGGATCCCGAGTACGAGACTCGGCTTGACCGTCCAACCCGAGCGCTGTTCGTCGCTGTCCGGTGGCGTCTCCGTGGTCGTCAACACAAGCCTCCTGTCGGTTGAGGAGGATTGTAGAGATCCCGCGGAGCGGTCCGGTCAGCTCAGCCCGACGACGTTGCCGTCCTCGTCGATGTCGATGTTGCGAGCGGCGGGGCTCGCACCCAGTCCCGGCATGCGGTTGATCGACCCCGTGAGGGGGAGAACGAATCCGGCACCGATGGAAGCCTGGACCTCGCGAACCCGCAGCACCCATCCCGTCGGAGCACCCAGCAGCGACGGAACGTGGCTCAGCGAGTACTGGGTCTTCGCCATGCAGATCGGGAGATCTCCCCATCCCAGATCCTCGTACCGGGCGAGCTGCTTTTCGGCCTTGGCATCGAACTTGACGCCGTCGGCCCCGTACACCTCGGTCGCGATGGTCGTGATCTTCTCGCGAAGCGGCATCTCATCCGGATACAGCACCTCGAAGTCCGAGCCTTCCGCCGCGGCCGCCTCGACCTCTCGAGCAAGCGCCACCATGCCGGGCCCTCCTTCGGCGTGGGGTTGAGCGATGGCCCATCGCACACCCTCTTCCTCGCACACGCCGGCGATCGCTTCGTGCTCGGAAGCATGATCGGTCGGGAAGGCGTTGATCACGACGACCGGGGTCACGCCGTGGCGGCGCACGATCTGGATGTGCCGGCGCAGGTTGGCCGTTCCGGCGAGGACGTCCTCGGGGCTCTCCGCGAGCAGGCCCTCGGGAAGCGGTCGTCCCGCCTTGATCAGGTAGTTCCCGGAGTGGACCTTCATCGAGCGGACCGTGGTGACGATCACCGCGACATCCGGCTCGAGGCCCGAGGCCCGGCTCTTGATGTTGAAGAACTTCTCGGCCCCGACGTCGGACCCGAAGCCTGCCTCGGTGATCAGATAGTCACCGCCGCGGATGCCGATGTAGTCGGCGACGATCGACGAGTTGCCGTGCGCGATGTTCGCGAACGGGCCCGTGTGCACGAGAGCGGGCGTCCCCTCGAGGGTCTGCATCAGGTTGGGAGCGAGGGCGTCCTTGAGGAGCACCGCGGCCGCTCCGGCGGCCCCCACCTGTTCGGCGGTCACCGGCGAGCGGTGACGATCGAATCCGATGACGGTGCGTCCGAGCCGCTCCCGCAGGTCGCGAAGGCTCGTCGCGAGACCGAGCATCGCCATGATCTCCGACGCCGCTGTGATGTCGAAGCCGGTCTCACGGGGCACACCGTTGATCTTCCCGCCGAGACCCGTCACGACGTCCCGCAGGGTTCGATCGTTCACATCGAGAACACGCCGCCACGACACGTCGTCGGGTCCGATGGACAGCTGATTCCCCTGGTAGATGTGATTGTCGATCAACGCCGAGATCATGTTGTTCGCGGCCGTCACAGCGTGGAAGTCTCCCGTGAGATGGAGGTTCATCTCCTCCATCGGCACGACCTGCGAGTAGCCGCCCCCCGCGGCCCCGCCCTTGATCCCGAACGTGGGTCCCAACGACGGCTGCCGCAGCGTGACGACGGCCCTCCGGCCGACGTGCTTGAAGCCCTGTGCGAGCCCCACCGAGATCGTCGTCTTGCCCTCACCGAGCGGCGTCGGGTTCGTGGCCGTGACCAGCACGTACCGGGCCCGGGGCGGCCCCATCTGTTCGATGGCGTCGAGCGAGACTTTCGCCATCTCCCGACCGTGGTGTTGCACCGACCCCGCCGGGATGCCCATCTCGTCGGCGATGTCCTCGATGCGGCGAAGCGGTGCCGCCCGGGCGATCTCGAGGTCGGTCGACGCGGTCACGCCCTCAGACCCAGGGATTCGTGTACGTGACGAGCATCTTCATGTAGTTGGCCCGGACGAACGCGTCCGGGTTGGGCGCCGTTCCGACGGCCATCGATCCCCTCAGCTGATCCACCGATGCGTACTCGTGCTCGTCGAGCCACGCCTCCATCTCCGCCAGCACCGTGGCGGCGTGCCCGGCACCGTTCTTCAACAGCGCCGACGCCATCATGGCGACGTCCGCACCGACGAGGAGCGACTTGATGACATCCGCAGCCGTGTGAACTCCCGATGTGACGGCGAAGTCGGCATCGACCCGCCCTGTGAGGAGCGCGACCCATCGCAATGGAAGCAGCAGGTCCTGTGAGGACGAGAGATCGACCCGCGGCTCGACCTCGAGTTCGACGAGGTCGATGTCCGGTTGGTAGAACCGGTTGAAGAGCACGATGGCGTCTGCGCCGGCTTCGGTGAGACGGACGGCCATGTTCGGCAACGAGGAGAAGTACGGGCCGACTTTCACGGCGACCGGAATCGAGACCTGCTCGTTCACTTCCCACACGAGGTCCAGGTACCGCTGCTCGATCTCGGCTCCCACGGTCTCCGGATCGGTCGGGATCAGATACACGTTCAGTTCGAGCGCATCCGCACCGGCGTCTTCGATCCGCTTGGCGTAGTTCACCCAGCCACCGTTGGTCGTTCCATTGAGAGAGCCGATCACCGGGATGGTCACGGCTTCTCTTGCCTCGGTGATGTGCCGAAGATACGACTCGGTTCGCGTGGCGTAGTCCTCGAACTCGGGGAAGTACCCGGAGAGCGACTCGGCGAACGAGTCGGTGCCCCGCTCCATGAGACGCTGCATCTCCATCGCCTCGTGCTCGATCTCCTCTTCGAACACCGACGGCAGCACGATGGCTCCGATGCCGGCCTCTTCGAGACGTCGCACCCCGTCGAGCGTCCCCGTCATCGGAGTCGACGAAGCGACGAGCGGGTTCTTCAGTTCGAGACCCAGGTAGGTCGTTGTCAGATCGACGCTCATGATTCCTCCCCGTCATCGCCACCGACCCAGTCGATCTCGGTGAACTCCTGGTAGAGATCCCATCGGGTATCGATGTCCTTCTGGGCTTCGGCCATCAACTCCGCAGCGTGGGTCGGGTTGACCCGGCTGAGGACCGCGTAGCGGGCTTCCTTGGCGGCCACCTCCGCGAACGGGATGGTCGGCGGCCGGCTGTCGACCTTGAACGGGTGCTTCCCCTGCTCGGCCAACCTCGGATCGAATCGGTAGAGCGGCCAGTAACCCGATGCGACGAGATCCACCTGGTGGCTCATCGACCGTTCCATGTCGATCCCGTGGGCGATGCACGTCGAGTAGGCGATCACGAGCGACGGGCCGGGGTACGACTCGGCCTCGGCGATCGCCTTGACCGCCTGCGTGTTGTTCGCCCCGATCGCGATGTGGGCCACGTACACGTTGCCGTACGACATGGCGATCTGGCCGAGGTCCTTCTTGGCCGTCGCTTTTCCGCCGGCCGCGAACTTGGCCACGGCTGCTCGCGGTGTCGCCTTCGACGCCTGGCCCCCGGTGTTCGAGTACACCTCGGTATCGAGGACGAGGATGTTGATGTTCTTGCCGGAAGCGATCGCGTGATCGAGGCCTCCGAAGCCGATGTCGTAGGCCCAACCGTCCCCGCCCATGATCCACACGCTCCGGTCGACGAGTGCGCCGACGACGACCTCCAGCCTCCTCGCCTCCTCGCCGTCGATGTCGGCGAGCTTCGCGGTGAGTTCGGCTATGTGTGAACGCTGCGCAGCGATCCCCGCAGGACCCGACTGGTCGGCTTCGAGGATCGACGTGACGAGATCCTCTCCGACGACGCCGGACATCCCCTCGAGAAGCCGCCGCGCCTCTGCAGTCTCCATGTCGATGGCGAGCCGCATCCCGAGGCCGAACTCCGCGTTGTCCTCGAACAGCGAGTTGGACCACACCGGGCCGCGTCCTTCGTCGTTCGTCCTCCAGGGCGTCGTCGGGAGGTTCCCGCCGTAGATCGACGAGCATCCCGTCGCGTTCGCCACGACCAGCCGGTCACCGAAGAGTTGGCTGACGAGCTTCACATAGGGCGTCTCTCCGCAGCCGGCGCATGCCCCTGAGAACTCGAACAACGGTTCGAGCATCTGCGAGCCTTTCACCGTCGCGAGCTTGAACTGGTCGCGCGGCGGTTCGGGGATCGTGGTGAAGAAGTCCCAGTTCGTTCGCTCGATGTCCAGATGGTCGAGCTTCGGCTCCATGTTGAGCGCCTTGTGCTTGACCTCCGTCTTCGACTTGGCCGGGCAGACGTCCACGCAGACGCCGCAGCCGGTGCAGTCGTCGGGGGACACCTGGATCGACATGAGATGGTCCGGCAGTTCGCGGCTCCGGAATCCGCGGGTCTTGAAGGTGTCGGGCGCCCCTTCGAGCGCGCTCGGCTCGAACACCTTCATCCTGATCGCCGCGTGCGGGCACACGAGGGCGCACTTGGCGCACTCGATGCAGATCTCCGGATCGAAGATCGGGATGTCGACGGCGATGCTGCGCTTCTCGTACTGCGTCGTCCCCGTCATGAACGTCCCATCCACGGGGAGCGCCGAGACGGGCAGCTGGTCGCCGCGGTCTTCGAGCATCATCGCGGTCACCCGCTGCACGAAGTCCGGAGCATCCGCCGGCACCGTTCGCCGCATCGCGATCGTCGACGTGACCTCCGACGGGACCGCTACGCGATGCAGGTTCTCGACGGCGCCGTCGACCGCCGCGAAGTTCTTCTCGACGACGACGTCGCCGAACTTCGAGTACGACTTCTTGATCGCCTTCTTGATGGAGCCGATGGCTTCGTCCTGCGGCA
Organism: Acidimicrobiia bacterium; assembly: GCA_029939995.1. GTDB lineage: Bacteria > Actinomycetota > Acidimicrobiia > Spongiisociales > UBA5794 > JAHEEL01. The sequence goes on from JAOZRW010000001.1 coordinate 27,128, forward strand.
TCAGCTCGGCCAAAGCGAAGAAACAGGTCTGGAGAACCGTGTTCGTGCGCTGGCCGAGCCCGGCGTCTCTGGCGACCGATGTCGCATCGACGACGTAGAACGCGAGTTCCTTGTCGATGATCTCCCGCTGGACGTCGGAGGGCAGCTCTCCCCAGACTTCGTCCGGGCCGTACGGGCTGTTCAGGAGGAACGTCGATCCCTTCCCGGCCTTCGCGAGAACGTCGACCTTGTGCACGAATTCGAACTGGTGGCACGCCACGAAGGTCGCGTCATCGATGAGGTACGTCGCTTCGATGGGCGACGGGTCGAATCGAACGTGCGACGTGGTCATCGAACCCGACTTGCGCGAGTCGTAGACGAAGTACCCCTGTGCGTAGAGAGCCGTCTCGTCCCCGACGATCTTGACGGTGTTCTTGTTGGCCCCGACGGTTCCGTCTGCACCGAGACCGTAGAACACCGCCCGCACCTGCGCCTCGCGCCCCGTCTCGAAATCGGCACGCGGCTCGATGGACAGGTGGGTGACGTCGTCGACGATGCCGACGGTGAATCGCCGTTTCGGATCTTCCTTGCGGGCCTCGTCGAAGACGCCGGCGGCCATCGCAGGCGTGAACTCCTTCGACGACAAGCCGTACCGACCGCCGATGACGCGCGGCGGGTTGGCCCATGAGGTGCGTCCGAGCTGCGTCTCTTCCGCTACGACCGTCAACACGTCCTGGAAGAGCGGCTCCCCGATCGCGCCGGGTTCCTTCGTTCGATCCAGCACCGCGATCGTCTCGACGGTCGAGGGCAGTGCGGCGATCAACGCCTCGGTGGAGAAGGGGCGGAAGAGGCGGACCTTCACCAATCCGACTTTCTCGCCCTGTTCGACGAGCGCCCGAACGGCCTCTTCGGCTGCTCCGACTCCGGAGCCCATCATCACCATCACCTCGGTGGCGTCGGGCGCTCCGACGTAGTCGAAGAGGTGGTAGGCGCGTCCGATCCGATCGGCGAATCGATCCATCGCCCTCTGGACGATGTCGGGTGTGGCCTCGTAGAAGCGGTTGCAGGCTTCACGGGCCTGGAAGAACACATCCGGGTTCTGGGCGGTGCCGCGAAGAACGGGCTTGTCCGGGTCCATCCGCCGTTCCCGGTGGGCGATCACTCCGTCGATCGGGATCAGAGACCGAAGGTCGTCGTCGGAGATCTCCTCGATCATGTTCACCTCGTGGGAGGTGCGGAACCCGTCGAAGAAGTGGAGGAACGGGATCCGGCTCTCGAGGGTCGCCATCTGGGCGATCGCCGCCATGTCGTGGGCTTCCTGGACCGAGTTCGAAGACAGCAGCGCCCATCCCGTTCCGCGGGTCGCCATCACATCGCTGTGGTCCCCGAAGATGGACAGGGCGTGGGTCGCCACGGAGCGGGCCGCCACGTGGAAGACCGCAGGCGTCAACTCACCGGCGATCTTGAACATGTTCGGGATCATCAGCAGAAGGCCCTGCGACGCCGTGAACGTTCCCGTCAGCGCGCCGCCCTGGATCGCTCCGTGAACGGCGCCGGCGGCGCCGGCCTCGCTCTGCATCTCGATGACGTCGGGGATGTTCCCCCAGATGTTCGGCCGCCCCTGATTCGACCAGGCGTCGGCGTGCTCGCCCATCGGGGACGACGGGGTGATCGGGTAGATGGCGAGGACTTCATTCGTGCGGTATGCGACGGACGCGGCTGCTTCGTTGCCATCGACCGTGAGCACGGTCCGCGTCGGCGCTTCGATGATGGTCATGGGGAGAGACCCTCCGGCATCGCGAAGCCTCCATGATAGGAGGCGGCGATACCGGAGTTCTCCGTCACGCCTCGAGTTCGGTTGCCTCTCCGGTCTCTTCCGGCGCCGTCGCCTCGGTCGTCAGACCGAGTTCGGCTTTCAATTCCTCGAGCTTGGCGTCGGCTTGCGCTTCGTTCATCGCCTGACGCAGCTCGGCTTCCCCGCCTTCGGGGGTCGCTTCGAAGACCTCGGCCTTCGCCATCGCCTGTGCCTGACGCTTCTCGATCTTCTCCTCGACCGATTCGAGCGTCGGAATCTCGTCGTCGAGCGTCGCGGACATCGACTGAACTGCGGCGTTGACCGACTCCTGCATCTTCGCCTGCTCGAGAGCACCGAGCAGTTCCATCTGCTTGGCCGTGAGCTCCTGGAGCTTGACGGCATTCGCCTGAACGGCGCTCTTGGCCTGATCTGCCTGGGTGATCGCGGTCTGGTACTGCGCCTTGAGCGACGTGAGGTTGTTCTCCGACGCCTGGAGCTTCGCCGCCTGGGCCTGGGCGATGTTGGTCCACTTCGCGACGCCCGCAGTGTCCCCGGCGGCCTTCGCCTCTTCGGCCTTCAGGATCGCCTGCTTCGCCATCTCCCGGGATTCGCCGACCTGGTCCGCGGCCTTCTCGATCTTGGCTTCGAGCTGGGTCCGATGCGCCACGATGTTGGCGGCCTGATTCCGCAGTTCCTGGTTCTTCTTCTTCGCCTGATCGATCGCCATCTGGATCTCGATCTCAGGATCCATCATCTTGTCGGAACTCTGCTTGAACCACGACTTGAAGTACTCCCACCATTTCTTGAACATCGCTGTGTCCCTCTCTTCTCGCCAAACTGATCCGTCGATTGTAGGAGCGCCTTCAACCGCGACGGCGACCGCCTCCGCGCATACGGCCGCTGCTCGACGATCGCGACCGGGTGGACGATCCCGACGACCGGGTGGACGAAGGCCGTGCCGAGCGGCGCCGTGACCCCATCGATCCCATGAGGAGCCCGGTCATCAAAGCCGTCGTGCCCGATGAACGGCTCCGGTTCGGGCGCCGGTACGTGGTCGGCGGGACGCGGGGCGGAGCCGTGAGAGGCGAACCTGCTGGAGGAGGCGCCGTCGGCTGCGGCTTCTCCGGCTTCGGCGGCATGGGCTGCCCGTCGAGAAGCGCCTCAACGCTGTCGAGACGCCAGATCGCCATGTCGAGATCTTCCGCCATGTCCAACAGTTCCTGGGGGACCGTCGCGTGCTCGTACGCGCCGAGCGCCTTCGCGTACTGCTCGGTCGCAGACGCGTAGAGAACGGGCACGGCCGGATCGTCGGACGCCGAAACCTCGTCCTCGAGATCGATGATGTCGTTCGCCACCGCATCGAGCCGTCGCTTCACCTCGGAGCGGGCCTGATCGATCGACTTCTGCTTCGCTTCCTTCGACGAGCGCGATGCCCTCCAGAAGATGAAGACCCCGCCGAGAACGATCACACCGAGGATGATCCAGCCCCACGGGAGTCCCCCGCCCCCACCGGGCTCTGCACCTCCGACCGGTCGGTCGATCAGCGTCGACACGAACAGTTCGACCACCTCGGTGTCCGTTGCGCCGTCCAGCGAGGCGTCGGTCGCGGCGTCGAGTTGCTCCCTGCTGTAGACGTCTCCCTGCGATGCCCACGCGACCGTTTCCGGCGCAACCACGAACACGGTTCCGGTGCCGCCCATGGCATCGAGTGTGTTGTCGGCGAAGACCGGCGCTCCACCGGAGGGTTCGGTTGCGAGGACCGCGATGGAGAGGTCGCCGCCGGCGAACCGGGCCTCCGTGACGGCGTTCTCGACGGCCTCCGGATCCGCCCCCGAACCCGCCTCGACGAAGAACCCCTGCGCCTCGAGCGTCGCCGCCACCTCGACGGGTTGGGCGGCGCCGACGAGCACCACGATCGCTGCAATGGAGAGGAGGATTCGCTTCATCCCGTGAGCGTACCCAACCCGTCGCACGGTCCGGTCATCTCCCGACGGCCGCACGCAGGAAGAACGCCAGGTTCGCGGGCCGCTCGGCCATGCGCCGCGTCAGATACGGGTACCACGCCGTCCCGTACGGGACGTAGAGACGAAGCGGGTAGCCGTCGGCGATGAGCGACTTCTGGAGATTCCTCCGGATCCCGTACAGCATCTGGAACTCCCACGGTTCGTCACGCCCGGCGGCGAGTTGTTTCGTGAGTTCGATCCTGGCGTCGTCGTGTGTGGCGATGGCCGGAGTGATTCCGGGTGTTGCCATCAGCCGACGCGTCAACGCATCGAACGCCGCATCGACGGCGGCCTTCTCCTGATGAGCGGTCGTCGAGGGCTCCGCGTAGGCGCCCTTGCAGAGGCGCACGAGGCCGCCGCGAGGCACGATCCGGTCGAGGTCCGCCGGTGTGCGATAGAGGTAGCTCTGCACCGCGATGCCGACGTTCCCGTACCGGCTCTGAACGTCCTCGAACGCGGTCACGATCTTCTCGACGTGCCGGGACTCCTCCATGTCGATCGTCACCGTCGTACCGCCCCGGGCGGCACGTTCGGCGAGCGCGTTCAGAGACTCGAGTGCGAGATCGTCGTCGAATCCGAGCCCGAGTTGGGTGAGCTTGACCGAGATCTCGGCGTCCAGCCCCTCAGCGTCGATACGGTCGAGACAGTCGAGGTAGTCGTTTCTCGCCTCGATCGCAGCCGTTCCGTCGGCCACGTGTTCTCCGAGGTGATCGAGGGAGACTCGTGCCCCCATGCCGTTGATCGCCCGGGCTGCGACGACGGCGTCGTCGATCGTCTCTCCCGCGACGAATCTCAGCGAGAGCCGACGCCCCGCCGTCGACTCCGCGAAGACCTTGCGAACGGATGATCGGTTCGTGACGGCGAGAAGGCTCCGACCGATGACGTTCATGACCTGAATCGCTCGGTGGCGGCCTCACCGAGCTCATGCGACCGGCGGGTCGCCGCCTGGATCGCGTCCTCCATGAGGGCCCGGAATCCGCCCTCCTCGAGCACGTGCATGGCGGCCGCCGTCGTCCCTCCCGGAGAGGTCACTTCACCCCGGAGCCGGAACGCGCTCTTCTCCGATCCGGCGAGCAGCATCCCGGATCCCCGCAGGGTTTGATGCACGAGACGCTCGGCCGCGTGGTGAGGAAGCCCCTCGCGAATGGCCGCCTCGGTCATCGCTTCCGCGAGGAGGAACACGTATGCGGGTCCCGTACCGGACACGGCGGTGACGGCGTCGAGCAGGTCTTCCGAGAGACGGATCGTTTCCCCTACGGCACCGAGGACGGCCGCGGCGTCTTCCATCGCGGGCTCGTCTGCGTGGGCTCCGCCACAGTACGCCGTCATCCCTTCGTCGACCGACGCCGGCGTGTTCGGCATCGAACGGACGACGGGGATCCCGGGGAGGGCCTCTTCGTACAGGGCGAGTGTGATCCCCGCGGCGAGCGACACGACCACCTGATCGGCGGTGAGCGTCTCCGCGATCTGAGAGAGCAGCACGGGCACGTCTCTCGGCTTGACCGCGATGACCACGACGCGCTTACCTGCCGCTGCTTCAGCGGCGTCGAGCACGGTGGTGACGCCGGTGCGGAACTCGGCCTCCCTGGCCCGCTCCGGCCGCCGCGCGGCGAGAGTGAGGTCTTCGGGCGCCCACCCGGCCCGTACCAGGCCGCGAGCAACGATCTCCCCCATGGACCCGGCCCCGAGAATTCCAACCGAAGGTTTCATCCCCCCGATCCTAGTTGCGCGCTGCGAACCCAGGGCTCGCAGGCGGAAATAGCCGCGTTTCCGGCCCACAGAACAGACCCCTAGGAACCCGCCGACGGAGTCGGCATGATGCCCCCATGAGCAACGAACGAAACGCCCTCGACATCGCGTCACTCCAGGGTGGCGTGATCACTGCCGCGCAGGCCCGAGAGTGTGGGATCAATCGGCACGCGGTCCGGTACCGCCTGAGCACCGGCCGATGGACGAGGGTCTCCCGGTCGGTCTATCGGCTCGTTGATATGGATGAACCGGCCCAACTCCTTCGCGCCGCTATCACCGCACTCCCCAACTCGGTCGTCTCGCATGAGTCCGCAGCGGAATTGCACGACATCCCTCGCGTCCGGCGCGGTCTCGCGGTCATCAGCGTCCACACCCGAACCACGCACGTGTTCCCGGGTGTGATCATCCGCCGGAACCACGATCTCCTGGAACACCACACGGAGTTGGTTGCCGGGTTGCCCGCCACGACGCTTCCCCGCACCGTCATGGACCTTGCGGCCCTCTTGCATCCCCGGCATATCGAACGAATCGTCGACGATCTCACCACTGAGAAACGTCTCAGCACGAAGACCCTGAGCGAGGTGCTCGACGATGTGGCCCGCCGCGGCAAGCCCGGATCGACCACGATCCGCACCATCCTGAGGAACCGTGGTTGGGGCCTCGACCGGGACGCCACCGTCCTCGAGCGTCGAGGCTTGGCGGTCCTCCGCGCCGGCGGCCTACCGGATCCCGTGCTCGAACTCCCGATCCCCTGGAACCCGACCCGTCGATTCGACGCCGCATACCCCGACTTCAGAATTGCGATCGAGTGGGACTCCCGGCGATGGCACCAGAGCGACGAAGCCTTCGAACAGGATCGGGAGCGGGACCGATCGGCGCTTCTCCACGGATGGTCGGTCTACCGATTCACCTGGCGCGATGTGACTGAGCGACCCCAGCACGTCATTGCGACGATCCGAACGGCGATCGAGACGGCCGAGGCGGCCGAGTAGAGAGGTCATGACAACGAGCCGTGGTCGAAGGGGATGCCCATCTCCGCCCGGGAACGCCGGACTCGCCTGCCACTTCGGTTCTCTGGGCTGGAAACGCGCCTATGTCCGCCTACGAGCCCTGGGTTCGCAGCGCGGTGCGGAAGGAGTCGGCGATGTCGCTGCCGAACGCGACGAGGCGGATCTCTTCGAGGGATCCGTTCGCGTCGAGCCATCGCCGGACTTCGTCCGCGATGATCCGGCACGCGTCGGCCGGCGGATACCCGAAGATCCCGGCGGAGATGGCCGGCAACGCGACGGACCGCGCCCCGAGGTCCGCCGAGACGTCGAGTGCGGCGCGAACGGCGCTGCGGAGCATCCCCTCGTTGTCCTGCCCTGATCGATAGACGGGCCCGACGACGTGCACGACGTACCGGGCCGGCATGGGACCCGCCGAGGTGACCGCCGCGCCTCCGGGCGGCACCGGCCCGTGCTCATCGATCCATGCCCGAGACTCCTCGTCGACCGCCGGAGCTCCCGCCGATGCGATCGCCGCCGCGACGCCTCCTCCGTGAGCGAGATGGGCGTTCGCCGCGTTGACGATCACGTCGACGTCCTGTTTCGTGATGTCACCGCGCACGACCGTGACTCGTCCCGTCATGTCACGTTCCGATCGCGGCGCCGACGACGGGATGCCGGGTTCCGGTCAGTCGTTCGATCTGATCCTCGAACCGCCCGGTTCGTCCCGTGGTGATGTAGGTCGTCGATCCCGTGCCCTCTGCGTCCCGACCGTTCCGAACACGCTCGACCTGCCGTGCGACCGCCGGTGCGGGATCGATGACGTGCACCCCGTCGCCGACGGCTTCGCGGATCCGGTCCGCGACGAACGAGTAGTGGGTGCATCCGAGGACGATCGTATCGGCCCCCTCGGCGAGAAGATCGGCCGAGTACCGGTCGATCAGATCACCGGGATCGGTCCCGTCTTCGATCGCCGCGGCCAGCCCCGGGCAGGCTCTCGGCACGACGACGACGCCGTTCGCGTGACGATCGACGACCGAGGCGAACAGGGCACCCTGGAAGGTGGCCTCCGTGGCGAGGACGCCGATCGTTCCCCGCCTGGTGGCGCCGACGGCCGGCTTCACCGCCGGTTCCATTCCTACGAACGGGATATCGGGGAATTGCTCCCGGAGCTCGTGAAGTGCGGCCGCCGAGGCGCTGTTGCACGCGACGACGATGGTCGTCGCACCCACATCGAGGAGGTACGCCGTGATGGCGAACGCCCGCTCCCGGACCGAGGTCAGATCGCGCTCGCCGTACGGTGCGAACGCCTGATCGGCGACGTACACCAGGTCGGCCGCGGGGAGCCGCTCGCGCACTTCGCCGAGCACGCCGAGCCCTCCGACGCCCGAGTCGAAGATGCCGATCGAATCCGTGTTCACCACGGTTCCCCGTGCCGGTTCCGGTACGCGACTTCGTCGAGCGGCTTGCGACCGCCGAATCGTCGCGGTTTGGCCCCGTCGTCCGGATATCCGAGAGCGATGGCGTACCGGCATCGCGCGCCGGCGGGCAGTTCCAGCACCTTCGCCGCGTCCTGCTCGCGATGCAGCGTGATCGGACATGAGGCGACACCGAGAGCGTCGGCGGCCAGCATCACGTTCTGTGCCAGCCGGCCGGTGTCGAATTCGTAGCCGTCCGGTTCCTGAACCAGCGCGAGTGCCATGGGTGCGTCACGGATCGGATCGGTGAAGTCGCCGCACGCCGCGAGCCGTTCCTTCTGTTCGCCGTCGACGACGATGAACGACCAGTTCTGCCGGTTCTTGCTGCTCCCCGTCCACCGGGCGGCCTCGAGGAGCCGTTCGATCACGGAATCCGGAAGCGGCTCGTCGCGGAACGAGCGGAGGGCGCGAAGACCGAGGATGGCGTCGTAGCGATCGTTGTCTGCAGTCATGGAGCCAGCGTAGACCGCTACGTTCTCTGGGCCGGAAACGCGGCTATGTCCGCCTACGAGCCCTGGGTTCGCACGGTGCATGGGAAGAGGGACCGGGCGGACCCGGTCCCTCTCACCTTCAACGGCTTGTATCGGCTCAGCCGAGGAGTTTCGCCTTCTGAGCAGCGAACTCTTCGTCGGTCAGGACGCCGGAGTCGTGGAGCTTGGCAAGCTTCTCCAACTCCTCTGCAGTGCCGCCACCGCCGGTGCCGGCGACCGACTTGATGTACTCCGCCTGGGCCGCCTGGGCCTCGGCAGCGGCCTTCATCGAGCGATGCTGCATGTCGCCACCGTGGACGATCAGATACACCAGGACGCCGAGCAGCGGCATGAAGACGATGAAGATCGTCCAACCGGCTTTCGCCCATCCCGAGATGTTGCTCCGGAAGATGTCGGAGAAGATCGAGATCAGGAGCCAGATCCAGATCACGAACAGGAAGAACATCAACATCCACCAGAAGACGCTCAGGATCGGCCAGGAATCTGCAATAACGGGCATAGGTCACCTTTCAACGGGTACGAAGCCGTCCAGAGCACTCCGGAGCGGAGTGCCCGAGACGACCGATTTCCCTATGAGAGTAGCGCCGAAACGCCGTCAATCTCAACCCTAGAAAGCCTCGGCCGGCAGGTTCATCAGGTCGCCGTCCTCCGTCTCCGCCAGTTCGCGGCGCAGTCGCGTCTTCGGGAGCACCGTCTTCGCGAAGTAGCGAGCCGAAGCGATCTTGCCCTCGTAGAAGGCCCGGTCCGCGTCACTCGCACCGTCGAGCGCTTCGAGCGCGACCTCGGCGTGGCGGATCATCAGCCAGCCCATGACGACTTCGGACAGGCTCTCGAGGAGCGTCGTGGTGTGCAACCCGGTCTTGTAGATCTCCGGCGGATTCTGCATCGCCGCCATCGAGTTCCCGACCATGGCGCCGACCTGCGCCTGGATGTCGGCCAACGCTGCGCCGAGCAGTTCGCGCTCGACGGCCATCTCCTCGGAACCGCCATTGACCGTCTCGAGGATGTCCTGGCCGAGGCGCATCAGCGTCGCACCCTGGTCCCTGGCGATCTTGCGGAAGAACAGGTCGAGGCCCTGGATCGCCGTCGTCCCTTCGTAGATCGTGTCGATCTTGGCGTCCCGGATGTACTGCTCGATCGGGTAGTCCCTGGTGTAGCCGGAGCCTCCGAACACCTGCAGCGACTGTGAGAGCAACTCGTACGCCTTCTCGGACGAGTAGCCCTTCACCAAGGGGAGGAACAGGTCGTTGAGCTTCGCCCAGTACTCGTCCTCCGGGTGCAGATGCGCCATGTCCAGCAGCCACGCGGCGTATATGACCATGGCCCGCATCCCCTCGGCGTGGACCTTCTGGATCATGAGGAGCCGCCGCACGTCGGGATGGTGGATGATCGTGACCCGGGGAGCGGTCTTGTCCCGGCTCTGCGTCAGGTCGGCGGACTGGACACGCTCCTGTGCGTACTCGAGCGCGTTGAGATAGCCGGTCGAGATCGTGGCGGCCGCTTTGACGCCGATCGACATGCGGGCGTCCTCGATGACGAGGAACATCTGACGGATGCCGTCGTGGACGTCGCCGACGAGGTAGCCGACGGCGGGCTCGTCCAGACCGAAGGTCAACTCGCAGGTCGTCGATCCGCGGATGCCCATCTTGTCCTCGAGGTTCGTCGTCACGACGCCGTTGCGCTTGCCGAGCGATCCGTCTTCGTTGACCATGAACTTCGGAACGATGAACATCGAGAGGCCCTTCGTTCCGGGGGGAGCGTCGGGGCGGCGTGCGAGAACGAGGTGGATGATGTTCTCGTAGTAATCGTTGTCGCCCGAGGTGATGAACCGCTTCACGCCCTCGATGTGCCACACGTCGCCCTCGACGTGTGTCGCCTTCGTGATCCCGGCGCCCACATCCGAACCGGCGTCCGGCTCGGTGAGCACCATGGTGGATCCCCAGTTCCGCTCCACCATCGGCTTCGCGAAGCGCTCGATCTGCTCGGGCGTCCCGACCGCTTCGATGACCCTGGCCATCAACCCGCCGATCGGATAGAGGAAGATCGCGGCGTTCGCACCGGCGAACAGCTCACCCGTCGCCCATCGGAGCGTCTCGGGTGCCCCGAACCCTCCGAGACTCTTGGGCACACCGATGAGGTGCCAGCCGCCGTCGTGCATCGCGTCGAGGCTCTTCTTGACGCCGGGCGGCAGCTCGACGTTCCCGTCGACGAGTTTGAGCTTGGTGCGGTCGGCCTCGACGAAGCTCTCGGCGAAGTCCTCGGTGGCGAGACGATCGACCTCGCGCAGGATGTCCATCGCCGTGTCGTGGTCGATGTCTTCGAACGGCTCGGTTCCGAGGTACTCGTCGATCCCGTACGCTTCGAACAGGTTGAACTGCAGATCTCGGAGGTTGCTCTTGTAGTGGCTCATCGATCGCTCCCGGGTTGTCGTCGCCGTCGTGACTCTGGTGACGAACGAATCCGGGGAACGAACCGCCGGCCGTTCGACTTTTTGAGTATACACTCCATTTTGGAGTGTCCGCTCAAGATCGGGGTATGCTCGATCCGGAGGAGGCCCGGGATTGGCCAGGTATCAAGTCGGTATCAGAACTCAGAGCAAGATCCTCGAGGCGACGCGTGAGCTGCTCGCCGAAGGCGGGCTCGATGCTGCGACCCTCAAGGCGATCTGCGAGCGCGCGGGCGTGCAGGCCGGTTCGTTCTACAACATCTTCCCCTCGAAGGAACAGGCCGTCATGCAGGTCGCCGGGGAGGCGATCCAGGCCGTCGATCCCGATCCCGAGCTGTCCGGCACCGAGACCCTCAACGACCTCGTGGACGCCTACATCCGGTTCGTCGTCGAGCAGCCCGACCTGGCGCGCGTGTACCTCCAGGTCGCGGTCACCGTCGGCAACGACGACTCGGTGACCCGCCGGTTCCTCCGGCACCACGTTCGACGGGTGGAGCGGTTCGCACAGGCGATGCTGCGCGAGTCGCTCGTCGCCACGCAGGCAGAGGCGGTCACGAAGGCGGAGGTCCTCCTGGGCGCACTAGACGGCCTCGCGTTCCGCTGGGTCCTCGACCGTTCGTTCGACTTCACGAAGCACGCCCGGTACGCCGTCGCCCAGTGCGGCCGCTAGAACTCGACGGTCGCTTCGCCTGAGGCCCCTGCAGCCGACCCTCCGACCGTACCATCGGCGTGAGAGACCGAGAGGAGCAGGGTTCCGTGGAGTTCGCGATTCAAACACATGGCCGTTACGAGGACGTTCTCGAAGTGGCGCGGTTCTCCGAACGACGCGGCCTTCCGGCCATCGCCCTCCCCGACCACTACCTGATGGCGCTCGACGAGGAGGCGGCCGGTGTCACCCGCTTCTACATCCAGGGCGGGTACGACCCGGACCGCACGCCGGAGCTCCTCGATGCCATCGACGTCTGAAACGGGTAGCGTTGTAGGCGTGAACGACACGATGATCGACATCGGTGGTCCGGTTCGGATCACGGACTTCGGCGGTGACGGCCCGCTCATCCTCCTCGTCCACGGCATCGGCGGCTCGACGGAGAACTGGGCGGTCGCGGGTCCGGCGCTCACTCCTCTCGGGCATGTCGTTGCGCTCGACCTCATCGGCTTCGGAGAATCCGAGCCGCGCGGCCGTCGTGCCAGCGTCGAGGACAACGCTCTCCTTCTCGCCGAAGTGACCCACCTGCTCGGCTACGCGACTGCGACGCTGGTCGGGAACTCGATGGGCGGGCTGATCTCCATGATCGCAGCCGTCGAGCACGCCGATCGTGTCGACCGGATCGTTCTCGTGAATCCTGCGCTCCCCGTCAGCCGGCGCCATCCGCCGGACCTCGAAGTCCTGACGAAGCTGCTCGGCCCGCTCATTCCCGGGCTCGGTGTGCCGGCGTTCAAGGCCTACCGTGCCTCCCACTCGCCCGAGGAGGAGACCGCCGAGACGCTCCGGATGGTCACGGCCGACCCGGATACGGTCCCCGCGTGGGTCAAGGACGAACTCACGGAGGCCAACCGGCGACGGCGCGACAAGGAGTGGGCGATCCCTGCGTTCCTCGAGGCCGATCGATCGATCGCTCGCTACGTGATGCGTCCGCAACGGTTCAGGAAGCTGATCCACCGGATCGGCGCCCCGACCCTCTTGATCCACGGATCGGAAGATCGTCTCGTATCTGTGGACTCGGCGCGGTGGGTGGCATCCGAACGCCCCTGCTGGACGTTCGCGGAGATGGAAGGCGTGGGGCACGTGCCCATGCTGGAGGCGCCGGAACCGTTCGTGTCGACCGTCGCCGGGTGGCTCGAAGACGCCCGATGACACGGGCGGTGCCTACTGCTCGACGGGGAAGCCCTGCTCGTACCAGTTGACGATGCCGCCGTCGATCTCGTAGACCTCGGTGAATCCCAGGCTCTTCATCGTCTTGACGGCGTCGGACGAGCGATTCCCGGTTCGGCAGTAGAGCACGTAGGGAACGTCCTTGTCCAGACGGTCGAGTTGATCGGCGAAGTCGGAGGCGTAGTAGTCGACCATGATCGCATCTGCGAGACGGGCTTCGGCGAACTCCTCCGGGGTCCGGATGTCGAGCACCACGAGGCCGTCGGGCTGCTCTGCGATCACCTCGGCGGCTTTCGCCGGCGAGACCAGTTCGATGACCTGTGTGGCGCTCCCGGACGAACACGCCGCCGCGAACACCGATATGGCCGCCACGAGGGCGAGCAGGGTTCCCGTCAATCCACGTCTCACGTTGGTCCCTCTCGTCAGGTCAGCTGCATGAACAGCTTCTCGAGCCGTTCCTGGTCGTAGCCCTCATGGGCGGCCTGCTCGGGGTCTAGAGCACACATCGCCATCGTCGCGGCGAAGAACTTGTAGCCGGCCTGCTCGAGCGCACTCATCGAGGCCGAGAACTGCGTGATCACGTCGGAGCAATCGCGTCCGTCCTCGAGCATCCCCTGGATGCCGCGGATCTGGCCCTCGACGCGGCGGAGCCTCGTGAGGATGTCGTGTGCGTCGTTCTCCTGGAGCCGCATGGGGCAAGAATATACCCCCGAGGGGTATACGGCGACGGATCGCCGGGTTTCGCGCGAAATTAGGAATTGATATGAGTCAACTCAAGTTATAGTGTATATACCGACTCAGCTACGAAGGAGCATGAACGCATGGGACGCGCCGTAGGCATCGACCTCGGAACCACCAACTCCGTCATCTCCACCCTCGAGGGTGGAGAACCGAAGATCATCAGTAACGCAGAGGGACATCGCACGACCCCCTCGGTCGTCGCGTTCGCCAAGAACGGCGAAGTCCTCGTAGGGGACCAGGCGAAACGCCAGGCCATCACGAACCCCGATCGAACCGTCCGCTCGGTCAAGCGCCACATGGGCACCGACTGGTCGATCGAGATCGACGGGAAGTCGTACGCCAGCCAGGAGATCGCCGCTCGCATCCTCATGAAACTCAAGCGGGATGCCGAGGCGTTCCTCGGTGAAGACGTGACCGAGGCCGTGATCACGGTCCCCGCGTACTTCGGCGACGCACAGCGCCAGGCGACGAAGGAAGCCGGGCAGATCGCCGGCCTCGAAGTTCTGCGCATCATCAACGAGCCGACGGCGGCCGCGCTCGCCTACGGACTCGACAAGGGTGATGAGGATCACCTCATCCTCGTGTACGACCTCGGCGGGGGCACGTTCGACGTGTCCGTGCTCGAGATCGGTGAGGGCGTCTTCGAGGTCAAGTCGACCCACGGCGACACGCATCTCGGCGGCGACGACTGGGACGACCGGATCATCGACTGGCTCGTCGAAGGCTTCAAGAACGACAACGGCGTCGATCTGTCGACCGACGCGATGGCGATGACGCGGCTCAAGGAAGCAGCGGAGAAGGCCAAGATCGAACTCTCCTCGGTCATGGAGACCGAGATCAACCTGCCGTTCATCACCGCGACGAACGAAGGGCCGATCCATCTCCTACGAAAGATCACCCGCTCCGAGTTCGAGCAGATGACCGAGGATCTGGTCCAGCGGACCAAGACGCCGTTCACCGAGGCTCTCAAGGACGCCGGAGTGACGATGGACGACATCGACCACGTCATCCTGGTCGGCGGTTCCACGCGCATCCCGGCCGTGCAAGCCCTCGTCCAGGAACTCGCAGGCAAGGAGCCGCACAAGGGTGTCAACCCCGACGAGGTCGTCGCAGACGGTGCGGCGCTCCAGGCGGGCGTCCTGAAGGGTGACGTGAAGGGGATCCTCCTGCTCGACGTCACACCGCTGACACTCGGCGTCGAAACCGAGGGCGGCGTGTCGACGAAGATGATCGAGCGCAACACGACGATCCCGACCCGTCGCTCCGAGATCTTCACCACCGCCGCCGACAACCAGCCCGAGGTCGAGATCCACGTGCTCCAGGGTGAGCGGGCCATGGCGAGCGACAACAAGAGCCTCGGCCGGTTCAAGCTGCCGGGGATCGCTCCGGCGCCGCGCGGCGTCCCGCAGATCGAAGTGACGTTCGACATCGACGCCAACGGGATCGTGTCGGTATCGGCCAAGGACCTCGGTACGGGCAAGACCCAGCAGGTCACGATCACCGGCGGAACGGCCCTCTCCGACGACGACATCGAGCGGATGGTCAAGGACGCGGAGGCTCATGCGAACGAAGACCGGAAGAAGAAGGAAGCGGTCGAAGCCAGGAACCAGGCCGATCACACCGCTTACCAGATCGAGAAGCAGCTGGCCGAGCACGGCGACAAGCTGACCGCCGACGAACGCAAGCCGCTCGACGACAAGCTGGCCGAGTTGAAGAAGCTCCTCGAAGACGAGAGCGCGGACGCCGAAGCGTTGAAGAGCGCCTCGGACGACCTGCTGACGGCATCGCAGATCCTCGGTCAGAAGATCTACGAGGCATCGGCCGCCGAAGCCGCTGCGGAGAACACCGCAGAAGCCACGCCGAGCGACGACGAGGTCGTCGAAGCCGAGGTGGTGGAGGAAGATGACGAGTCCTGATTCCACACCGGAAGTCACCGGCGATACTGAGGCCGTACCCGTCGAGGATCTCGCGATCCTCGACGGGGAGGCCGGGCCGACGGCACATGATCTCGGGCTGGAACTTCCCGACGATCCGGACGAGGCCATCGCTCTCCTTCTTCGGGAGTTGAGCGAAGCCCGCCAGGAGGCCGGGGAGCATCTCGAGATGCTCCAGCGCGTCGCCGCCGACTTCGACAACTTCCGCAGGAGGGTCGAGCGCGATCAGATCGAGAACGTGGAACGGGCATCCCAACGCGTGATCGAACGGCTCCTGCCGACACTCGACGCGTTCGACGCCGCCCTCAGCTTCGAACCGCAGAGCCCGTCCGAAGAGAAGATCAGAGAGGGCATGGAGTCCACGCGAGCCCAGTTGCTCGAGGCACTCGAGCGAGAGGGTTTCGAACCGATCCCGGCGGTCGGACGGCCCTTCGATCCGAAGGTCCACGAGGCGGTCTCCGGACCCGGAGAGGGCGCCGGCGACGGCGACCTCATGGTCGGCGCGGAGCTGCGCCGCGGATACGTCATGCACGGCCGGGTGATCCGCCCGAGCCTCGTCACGGTTGAACATGCGTAAGGAATGGTTGGAGAAGGACTACTACGCCACGCTCGGCGTTTCCAAGGACGCCTCCGAGAAGGAGATCAAGAAGGCGTTCCGCAAGCTCGCGCGCGAGTTCCATCCCGACAACAACCCGAACGACGCCGTCGCCGAGGCACGCTTCAAGGAGCTCAACGAGGCGTACGAGACGCTCTCCGATCCTGAGGAGCGCAAGGAGTACGACCACGTACGCGAAGTCGGATACTTCGTCGGCGACCCGGGGGGACATCAACAGTACGTACGGGTCGAGGATCTCTTCGGCGGCGCCGGCGGAGCAGGACCCGCCACCGGCGGATTCCAGGATCTCTTCGGCGGACTCGGCGACCTGTTCGGCCAGGGCGCCCGCCGTCAGCAGCCACGGCCGCGGGCCGGGAGGGATCTCCAGACCGACCTGTCGCTCACGTTCCACGAGGCCCTCGCGGGGGTGACCAAGACCGTCAACGTCAACGGCCGGAAGGTCAAGGTGAAGGTGCCGCAGGGCATCACCGACGGAGCGAAGGTCAGGGTCGCCGGGAAGGGAGAACCGGGGGCCAACGGCGGTCCGCCGGGTGACCTCTACGCACGGATCCACGTTGCCCCCCATCCGATCTTCGGACGCTCGGGGAAGCGCGACCTGACGCTCACGGTCCCCGTCACGTTCACCGAGGCTGCCCTCGGAGCCGTGATCGAGGTGCCGACACTCGACGGGACCACGAAGATCCGCATCCCTGCGGGCACTCAGAGCGGCACGACGATGCGCGTCCGGGGGAAGGGCGTCACGACGTCGAAGGGGACCGGTGATCTGCTCGTGACGATCCAGGTGACCGTGCCGAAGGATCTCTCGCCGGAGCAGCGCAAGGCGCTCGAAGACTTCAAGAAGACACGTCCCGACGACAACCCACGCGAACACCTGGGGGTATGAATTGAACAGGCAGAACGACGCCGTCTACATCATCTCCGTTGCAGCCGAGAAGTCGGGGATGCATCCTCAGACGCTGAGGATCTACGAACGCCGTGGCCTCATCGAGCCGTACCGAACCCCGGGCGGAACTCGCCGCTACTCCGAAGCCGACATCGAGCGCCTCCTCATGATCCAGGAGTTGACGACGAGCGGTGTCAACCTCGAGGGGGTACGCCGCATCCTGGCCCTCGAGAGCGAGAACCGCCGGCTCCGCAACCAGGTGAACCGGCTTCGCCGCCTCCTCGAGGAGTCCGATGCACGGTTCACCGGCGGACGCGATCGGCGCACGATCTTCAACGTCGGAGTCGTGACCCGGAGGAACCTCCCCGACATCCGGCGGCCCAAGCCCTTCGGCTCGTAGACGCTCGACATCCCGGGCTCAGATCGACCAGAGGAACGGGACGGCCGGCCGGCCGTCCCGCGCGGCGGGTAGTCTCGACGTCGATCAGGAGGATGTCATGAGTCTCGACGTTGCAGCGATCCGATCGCAGTTCCCCGCACTGACCCGAACCGTCGGCGGCAGGACTGCCGCGTATCTCGACGGACCCGGAGGGACACAAGCCCCGGAATCCGTCATCGATGCGATGGCCGGCTACATGCGGGCCGGCGGCAGCAACCACGGAGGCCCGTTCGTCACGTCCCGGGAGACCGACGCGATCACCGAGTCGGCCCGCGCAGCGATCGCCGACCTGTTCGGAGCGACGCCCGGCGAGATCGCGTTCGGCCAGAACATGACGTCGCTCACCCTGTCGGTCAGCCGTGCCCTCGGAGCGACGTGGGGGGCGGGAGACAACGTCGTCGTGTCGCGCCTCGACCACGACGCCGACGTCTGGCCGTGGGTGATCGCCGCCCGCGACGTCGGAGCGGAGGTTCGATGGATCGATTTCGATCCGGAAGACGGATGCCGTCTCCGCACGGACCTGCTGGGGGAGCTCATCGACGATCGTACGCGGCTCGTCGCCGTCACCCATGCTTCGAACGCGGTCGGCACGATCCCCGACGTTCGGGCCGTGATCGAAGCCGCCCACGCCGTCGGTGCGCTCACGTACGTCGACGCCGTCCACTACTCCCCTCACGGCCTCGTCGACGTGGCCGCCCTCGACACCGACTTCCTCGTGGCCTCTGCGTACAAGTTCTTCGGTCCGCACACCGGCTGCCTCTACGGCAAGCGACGGATCCTGGAGACGGTGGATGCCTACAAGATCCGGCCCGCTCCGGACGAGCCGCCGGACAAGTGGGAGACCGGGACCCAGAGCTTCGAGAGCCTCGCCGGCGTCGCCGCCGCCGTCGACTACATCGCCTCACTCGGCTCGGGAGAGACCAGGAGAGATCGGATCCGCTCGGCGTTCACGGCCATCGGAGCCCACGAGCGCGACCTGGCGCAACGCTTCCTCGACGGAATCGCCCGCCTCCCCCACATCACCCTGTTCGGGCGCGACGTGACCGACGGGCGGACTCCAACGTTCGCCGTGTCGATCGACGGCACCCACCCGGATGCCGTCGCCGAGACCCTCGGGGATCGAGGGATCTTCGTCTGGTCGGGCGACTACTACGCCGTCGAGGTGATGCGTCGCCTCGGTGTCGCCGACGAAGGAGGTCTCGTTCGCATCGGGTTCGCCCACTACAACACCGTCGAGGAAGTCGACCGGGTGGTCGCGGCCCTCGCTGCTCTCGCCCGTTGAGCGCATGAGGAGATTCCCGGACGACTTCGTGTTCGGCGTCGCCGCCAGTGCGTATCAGATCGAGGGCGCGTGGGACGAGGATGGGAAAGGTGAATCGATCTGGGATCGATTCGTCGAGCAACCCGGCAGGATCCTCGGCGGCGAGACCGGCAGGGTCGCATGCGACCACTACCACCGTTACCGGGAGGACGTCGCCCTCATGGCCGACGCCGGGATCCCCGCCTACAGCTTGACGACGGCGTGGACGCGCGTCGTACCGAGTGGGACCGGACCGATCGAGCCGCGCGGGATCGCGTTCTACGACCGTCTCGTCGACGAACTCCTCGAACACGGCATCACGCCGTACGTCACGCTGTACCACTGGGATCTGCCGCAGGGTCTGCAGGACCGCGGCGGGTGGGCGAATCGGGACACCGTCGACGCCTTCGTCCGGTATGCCGAGATCATGAGCGCCGTCCTGGGCGACCGGGTCAAGCACTGGAAGACGCACAACGAACCGTGGGTGGCGGCGTTCGTCGGGCACCGGGACGGCGTCTTCGCCCCGGGACACACCGACTTTTCCGAGGCCCTCACCGTTGCCCACCACATCCTGCTCTCCCACGGACGGGCCGTCCCCGTCATCCGCTCCAACGTCCCGGATGCGGAGGTCGGGGTCGTCCTCGACTGCCGCCCCTCCACTCCGGCAAGCGACTCGCCCCGAGACGTCGACGCCCGACGACACTTCGACGGGTTCCGCAACCGGTGGTTCTTCGATCCCATCTTCGGGAAGGGCTATCCGCGGGACATGATCGACGACTACCGGAGCCGGGGACGGTTCGACACGGAGGAGCCGCCGTTCGTTCGATCCGGCGACCTCGACGAGATCGCGGCACCGATCGACTTCATCGGCGTCAACTACTACACGGCGCTCACCGTGGCCGCCGGTGAAGACGAGACGGAGGACACGGGCGTCGAGCCCGGGCCGAACCCCCCGGACGGATACACCGAGATGGGGTGGCCGATCGTCCCGGCGGCGCTCACCGGCTTCCTGGAACGTCTCCACCACGACTACGGGGCCACCGACATCCGGATCACCGAGAACGGCGCCTCGTACTCGGATGGTCCCGGACCGGACGGGCGGATCCACGACCACCGCCGCATCGACTATCTCCACGAGCATCTCGACGCGGTCGCCGACGCCATCGACCTCGGCGTGCCGGTGACCGGCTACTTCGTATGGTCCATCCTCGACAACTTCGAATGGGCGCTCGGCTACTCGCAGCGCTTCGGCCTCGTCTGGGTCGACCACGAGACCGGCGAGCGCATCCCGAAAGACAGCCTGGCCTGGTACTCCGACGTGATCGCGTCGCTAACGCTCTCCTGAAGCACGCGACCCGTATCATCACGGAATCAATCGAGACGACCGAGGTTCACCATCCCATGGACGCACAGGCACTCCTCGAATATCGCGCAGCGAAGGACGACTTCTTCAAGAACAGCCCCCAGTCACCGATCCCACCGGATCGCCGGGCGTCGTTCACCGGATTGAGCTACTACGACCCCGACCCGGATCTCGTCTTCACCGTCCCGGTCGACGTCATCGACCCGGAACCCGTCACCGTCGGGACGACGACCGGCGAGGAGCGGGTGTATCACAAGATCGGCACCGCCACCGTCACGATCGACGGTGAGGACGTGACGCTGGCGCTCTACTCGACCGGCCACCCCGGCTTGTTCCTGCCGTTCCGCGACGCCACGTCGGGCAAGGAGACCTACGGAGCCGGGCGTTATCTCGACGTCGAGCCGAACGGGGATGGAACCGTCACCATCGACTTCAACCAGGCGTACGCGCCGTTCTGCGCATACAGCGAGGCCTACTCGTGCGCCTTGCCGCCGTATGAGAACTGGCTGGACGTGCCGATCCGGGCCGGTGAGCGCAACCCCGCCGACTGACGGGATACGCTGGGGCCATGCGCACCCTGATCACCGTTCGCGAGCCCGGTAGCGATCCGTTCCCACTCGTCGTCGACGGCGACCGGTTCTCCGATCCCGACGACGGCCCCATCGACGACGAAATCGCCACCGGCCGCCTGTTCGCCCTGTCCGGCCTCGCAGACTCTCACGCCCATCTGGGACTCACCGGCATCGGCGAGATGGCGGGGATCTCCGAGGACGAGATCCGGGAGAACAGCGTCCGGAACGCGTGGATGCAGGTCGAGGGCGGTGTCCTCCTCATCATCGACAAGGGCTCGTCGAGCGACGTGTCCCTCGAAATCCTCGATGCGCCTCCGACGGAACGACCCGAAGCGAGCATGGCGGGGAGGATCATCGCCCCGCCGGGCGGCTACTACCCCGGCTACGGACACGAGGTCGACGAAGCAGGTCTCGTCGAAGCCGTCCGGCATGCAGCGGGTGGCCGGGCCGAGTGGGTGAAGATCATCGGCGACTGGCCTCGCAAGGGCATCGGACCGCAAGCGAACTACGGAGCGGACGCGCTGACGAAAGCGGTCGAGATCGCCCACGCTGCGGGCCGACGGGTCGCCGTCCACACGATGGCACCGCAGGGCATCGAGCCTGCGATCTCGGCCGGCGTCGACTCGATCGAGCACGGCCTGTTCCTGTCCGGAGACGACCTGCCCGGCCTTGCAGCGCGCGGCGGCGCGTGGGTGCCGACCGTCCTCGGCGCCGAGGCCATCATCGAGATGCTCGGCGCCGACAGCACCGGCGGGCGCCTCCTCCGTCGCGGTGTCGACAACGTCCGGAACCTCCTCCCCGAAGCGGAACGCCTGGGCATCACCGTCCTGGCCGGAACCGACCTCGCCGTGCCGCACGGGAAGGTCGCCCTCGAAGCGATCCGACTCCACGAACTCGGGCTGACCGCCGGAGGAGCGCTGCACGCCGTGACGACCGCAGCCCACGACTACCTCGGCATCGAGCACGGCTTCTCACAGGGGAAGCCGGCGAACGCCGTGTTCGTCGAAGCCGATCCACGGGAGCACCTCCCGACGCTGCTCAACCCTCGGATCGTGATCCGGGCGGGCCGCATCGTCGGAAGGTGACGGTGTTCCGCTCGACGGTCAGCCGACGATGTAGGTGCCGGTGCCGACGGCGATGAGCGTCCCCTCGTCGTTGTGGAACTCCATGCGGGTGACGGCCACGCGCGAGCCGGTGCGCAGCACGACCGCCGACGCGTCGAACCATTCGCCGACACCCGGGCGGAGGTAGTCGACGCGCATGTCGATCGTTCCGATCTTCGAGAAGATGCGTGCCGCTTCTTCCTGAGTCTCGGGAAGGTCCCTCCCGACGACCCCCATCATCGCGGCGATCCCGCCGACGACGTCGAGCGTCGACGAGATGACGCCTCCGTGGAGATACCCGCGGGCGAAGTTGCCGACGAGCTCGTCACGGCGATCGACGCGGATGTGGACCGTCCCGTCGTCACCGATCCGGCAGTCGCGAAGCCCGAGCTTCCGGTTGAACGGGATGAGATTCTCGGCCACCTCGACGAGGGCGGCCAGCGTGTCGAAACCGGGCATGGGGCGAGTCTACGACTCCCCGATTTCCCCCGATCCGAGATTGGGGCTTGTAATCCGATCGGATCTGTGTCATATTGACGTTTCGAACGAGCCGGTTGGCGCTCGGGAACCCCTCCGTCGTTGAGAGCGTTGTTCCATGTACGAAACCGATCAACCGGGAACCAAACGCTGTGGTCGAAGCGTCTAAGAACAGACGCTGGAATCGATGGGGCCGAATCTCCAAGACCCGCAGCATTCAAACGCGAACCTACAAGTGAAGGATTTCACAAACATGAAAACTGCAGAGAAGATGCGATGGGTCGGGCAACCGCTCGAGATGGGCGACAGCTTGACCCGGTACCTCCAGGAAATCTCATACCACGAGCTGCTCACGGCAGACGAGGAAGTCGAACTCGCCCAGGCCATCGAAGCCGGGCGTGAGGCAGAAGAGCAGCTCGCCGCCGTCTCGGTGCGGGGCGCCCAGAAGGTACGCCTCGAGCGGACCGCCCGCAAGGGTCGTGAAGCCCGGGAACGGTTCACGCAGGCCAACCTCCGCCTCGTCGTGAGCCAGGCGAAGCGTTACCGCAGCCAGTTCGGCATCGAGTTCATCGACCTCATCCAGGAGGGCAACCTCGGGCTCATCCGTGCGGTCGAGAAGTTCGATTGGCGCAAGGGCTTCAAGTTCTCCACGTACGCAACCTGGTGGATCCGCCAGTCGATGCAGCGGGCGGTCGCCGAGAAGTCGCGCACGGTGCGGCTCCCGAACTCGCTCCACGACACGCTCGTGACGCTCAACAGCACCCGTAACCGCCTCCTCTCCGAGCTCGGCCGCGAGCCGACGCCGGAGGAGCTCGCCGAGGAGTCGGGCCTCTCCCTCAACGCCGTCGTCGAGGCGCAGCTCGTCAACGACTCCGTTTCTCTCGAAGCGCCCGTCGGCGAAGATGGTGCGGTCCTCGGAGACTTCGTCGCTCATCACGACGAGGAAGACCCGGTGCGTGAGACCGAGAAGGCGACCGCCATCGAGGCGCTCCGCGAGGCGATCAATCGCCTCCCGGAACGAGAGGCGTACATCCTCTCGATGCGGGTCGGTTTCGAAGACGGCCTCCCCCGTACGCACGAGGAGATCGGCGGGAACCTCGGACTCGGACCGACGCGGGTTCGCTCGATCGAGAAGCTCGCTCTCTCCAAGCTCCGTCACCCGGCGTTCGGTCTCCGGGAAGACGCGATGGACTTCTAGTCCGAACCGACTCCGTCAAGAACGAGGGCCGTCTCCGCAGGGAGGCGGCCCTCGTCGATGACGGATCCCGTCCGCGCACCCCCCGCCATGCGCGACAATGGGCTCCCAACCGACACGAAGGAGTGACCATGGCCGCGAAGCATCCCGGCGTCGTATACGGACGCCGCGTCGCGATCGTCGACGGTCTTCGCACGCCGTTCGCGAAGTCCGGCACGGTGTTCAAGGACCTCACCGCCCTCGATCTCGCATCCGGCGTCGTCAAAGAGCTTCTCCAACGGTCCGGCGTCTCCGGAAGCCGGGTCGATCAGGTCGTCTTCGGCTCGGTCATCGCCGATCCGAACGCGCCGAACATCGCCCGCGAGATCGTCCTCGCCGGCGACTTCCCGCAGACCGTCGAGGCCTTCTCCGTGAGCCGGGCCTGCGCCACCTCGACCCAGTCCGTCGTCTCGGGAACCCAGTCGATCCTCCTCGGCGACGCCGACATCGTGATCGCCGGCGGCGCCGACTCGCTGTCGAGACCTCCGGTGCTCTACTCCGATCGTTTCGTCGATGTGCTCATGGACGCCAACGCGGCCAAGGACATCGGGGCCAAGGTCAAGGCGTTCTCCGGTCTCCGCCCGAAGGACCTCGCTCCCAACCCGCCGGCGATCGCCGAACGTTCCACCGGACTCACGATGGGCGACTCCGCCGAGATCATGGCGAAGGAGAACGGCATCACACGCGAGGCCCAGGACGAGTACGCGCTGCGATCGCATCAGAAGTCCGTCGCAGCGTGGGAGAACGGCGTCTTCGACGACGAGGTCATGCCGTTCCCCGTCGGGCCCGACTACCGGACGACGGTGACCCGGGACAACATCCCGCGAGCCGACTCGACGCTCGAGCAGCTCGCACAGCTCCGCCCCGTCTTCGACAGGAAGTACGGCACGATCACCGCCGCGAGTTCATCGCCGCTCACGGACGGAGCGTCGGCGGTGGTCCTGATGGAGGCGAAGACGGCAGAACGGCTCGGGTATGAACCGCGGGCGTTCATCCGCTCCTGGGCGTTCGCCGGCCTCGATCCCAACTGGCAGCTCCTGATGGGTCCGTCCTTCGCGACGCCGAAGGCCCTCGACAAGGCCGGGTTGACGCTCGACGACATCGACGTGATCGACATGCACGAGGCGTTCGCCGCGCAGGTGCTCTCGAACCTCCAGGCGTTCGCATCGACCGAGTGGGCGAAGCGGTGGCTCGGAAGGGATGAGGCGATCGGCGAGATACCGGACGACAAACTCAACCTCTACGGCGGTTCGATCAGCCTCGGACACCCGTTCGGGGCGACCGGAACCCGACAGATCCTGACGATGGCCAACGAACTCGTCCGACGCGGGGAGGGCACGGCCCTCGTCACCCAATGTGCCGCCGGTGGCCTCGGCGCAGCCGTCGTACTCGAGCGGTAGGGAGAGAGCAATGGAACTCACACACTTCTCGTTCAGCGTCGAAGACGGCATCGCCGTCGTTCTCCTGGATCGTGCCGGCGAGCCCGTCAACACGATCGGGCCGGCGATCTTCGACGACTTCAACACTGTGGTCGAACGGATCGAGACCGATCCGTCGATCAAGGCCGCCGTCTTCGGCTCGGCGAAGCGCAACAACTTCCTCGCGGGCGCCGACATCCGGTTCTTCGACACGATCACCGAGGCGGAGGAAGGGGCCGCCGTGATCCGGCAGCTCCACGCCCTCTTCACCCGCATCGAGGCGCTCCACGCGGTCCACGACAAGCCCGTCGTGATGGCGATCGACGGAGCGTGCCTCGGCGGAGGACTCGAGTTCGCGCTGACCGGCTCGATGCGGATCGCCACGGACAGCAAGAAGACGCAGCTCGGCCAGCCCGAGGTGCAACTCGGCATCCTGCCCGCCGGCGGCGCGACGCAGCGTCTCCCGAAACTCGTCGGCATCGCGACCGCCCTCGACATGATCCTCACCGGCCGCCCGGTCCGGCCGCACAAAGCCCGGAAGATCGGATTGGTCGATGAGGTCGTGCCCCGCGAGGTGCTCTACGACGTGGCGAAGCGCCGTGCGTCGGAGGCGATCGGTCACCTCGGCGAGGGCGGCGGCTCCTCGTTCAAGTCGTTCCTCGCCCCGACGCATCTCCAGGATCTCGCTCTCGAACAGAACCCGGTCGGCCGCAGGGTCCTGTTCAAGAAGGCCGAGGAGGCGATGCTCGAGAAGACGAAGGGTCTCTACCCCGCACCGAAGCGCGCGCTCGAAGCCGTGAAGATCGGCATCGAGCAGGGCAACGCCGCGGGCTACGAAGCGGAAGCGACCTTCTTCGGCGAACTCATCATCTCCCCGGAGTCGAAGGCGCTGCGCGGAATCTTCTTCGCCACGCAGATGATGAAACATGCAACCGGCATCGGCGGCAACGCAGAACCGAAGCAGGTCTCCAAAGTCGGGGTCCTCGGCGGCGGTCTCATGGGAGCGGGAATCGCCACGGTTTCCGTCCTGAAGGCCGGAGCGACGGTGAGGATCAAGGAAGTCGACACCGACGGCGTCGCGCACGCCCTCCGCCACGTCTCACAGCAGATCTCGAAACAGGTGACCCGCCGCAAGATGACCCCCTTCGAAGGGGAGCAGGCGATGAACAAGGTCACCGCGACGACGGACTGGAGCGGGTTCGAGAACACCGATCTCGTGATCGAGGCGGTCTTCGAGTCGCTCGAGTTGAAGCAGGACCTGCTCGAGCAAGTCGAGGGCCTGGTCGGCGACGACGTCGTGTTCGCCTCGAACACGTCCTCCCTCCCGATCGGCCAGATCGCCGCTCGCGCCGCACGCCCCGAGGCGGTGCTCGGCATGCACTACTTCTCCCCCGTCGAGAAGATGCCGCTGCTCGAGGTCATCGTCACCGAGGACACCGCCGACTGGGCGACCGCCACCGCCGTCGAGTTCGGCAAGCGCCAGGGCAAGACCGTCATCGTCGTCAAGGACGGACCGGGCTTCTACACGACGAGGATCCTCGTTCCCTACCTGAACGAAGCCTTCTTCCTGCTCGCCGACGGCGCTTCCGTCGAGGCGATCGACGATGCGATGGTGAACTGGGGATTCCCGGTGGGGCCGTTGCTCCTCACCGATGAGGTCGGCATCGACGTCGGCGCTCACATCGTGAAGATCATGGGCGATGCCTTCGGCGATCGGATCGCCGGACCCGACATGATGGCCGGCCTCGTCGAGGACGAACGCAAGGGCCGCAAGAACGGCCGCGGCTTCTACCTCTACAACGACAAGGGCGAGCGGGGCACCGTGGACGACACCGTCTACAAGGCGCTCGGTCTCGGACCGCGCCGCGTCCTCACCGAGGCGGAGATCAGCGGAAGGATCGTGTCGGCCATGGTCAACGAGGCCGCCCGATGCCTGGAAGAGGGGATCCTGCGGTCCTCCCTCGACGGTGACATCGGTGCCGTCATGGGTCTCGGGTTCCCGCCGTTCCGCGGCGGCCCGTTCTGGTGGATGGACCAGGTCGGCGCCGGCGAGATCGCCGCGAAACTCGAGTCGCTCGCCGCCGAGCACGGCGAACGCTTCGAACCGGCGTCCATCATCCGGTCCCGTGCGGAAGAGGGCCGGACCTTCCGCTGACAAGCCGGCCGTGCGGAGGAGCACCACCCCGTCCGGGGTCGGCGCCCCGGATCGCGCCCGCCTCTGCAGGAGTACGCTTCCGCAGCGAACATGACCGAACACACATCCCCCGGACCGGAGAACGTCCAGAAGGTCGGAATCATCGGAGGCGGCCCGATCGCTGCGGGGATCGCCGCGGTCTCCGCCGTCCGGACCGGAGCGACCGTCCGGGTGAAGGAGAACGACGATGCCGGCGCCCAACGGCTCCTCGCTCGCGTGTCGAACGAACTCGCGAGACGGATCGAACTCGGCGAGATGACGGAGACCGAAGCCGGACGAGTAGCGGACCGGGTCTCGGTGACCACCGACTGGTCGGGGTTCGACGACGCGGACCTGATCATCGAGTCCGGCTACGAGTCCCTCGACCACAAACGTGCCCTCCTCGCCGAAGCCGGAGCCGCTGCGGGAGAGCACACGGTCCTGGCGTCGAACACCTCGTTCCTGCCGATCGGCGAGATCGCGGCCGGCGCCGACCGGCCCGAGGCGGTTCTCGGCATGCACTACTTCGCCCCGGCCGAGGTGATGCCGCTGCTCGAGGTCGTCGTGACGGACCGGACCTCCGACCGGGCAACGGCAACCGCCGTCGCGTTCGGGGAGCGCCAGGGGAAAGCGGTGATCGTCGTCGCGGACACCCCCGGCTTCTACACGACCCGGCTCCTCGTCACGTACCTCAACGAGGCGTTCTTCCTCCTGAGCGAGGGGGCGTCGGTCGAAGCGATCGACGGGGCCATGGTGCGGTGGGGCTTCTCCGCCGGGCCGTTCCTGCTGGTCGACGAACTCGGACTCGGCTTCGTCACGCACATCATGCAGACCGCGGTCGACGGATTCGGCGACCGGATCGTCGGACCTCCCGACGTGATCGATCGCCTCATCGACGACGATCGGTTGGGACGGGCGAACGGCCGGGGCTTCTACCGGTACGACGAGACGGGGCGGCGCACCGGCTTCGACGAGGGCATCTACGAAGCCATCGGACTGGGCCCGCGGATCGAACTCGACGAGTCGCTGATGCACTCCCGCACGGCACTGTCGATAATCGACGAGGCGGCCCGGTGCCTCGAGGAGGGGGTCCTCCGATCGGCGCTCGACGGTGACGTCGGAGCGGTGGCCGGACTCGGCTTCCCGGCATCCAAGGGAGGTCCGTTCTGGTGGGCCGACCAGGTGAGCGCCGGCGGCATCGTGGAACGGCTCGAGATCTACGCCGCCCTGTACGGTGAACGGTTCGAGCCGGCGCAGATCCTGCGCGACCACGCAGCGTCGGGCAAGAACCTGAGGTAGCGGGACCGACGATTCCGACCCCCTCCGCCCCCCCCCTGCGGGCGGCACCTCCCCCTGAGCCTCAATCCACGGTTTGTGGGTGATAGTTTGGTGAGTGTCCCTTGTGGTGTCTGGGATTCCCGAGATTCGGGTTCTTCACGATCCGGGTGAAGTCGCTGAGGGCTCACTTGGACATTCTCCCCCGGCGACGAAGGAGGTGGGGGAGATGGCCCGAAGGGCCAGAGAGGGCGTCCTCGAACCGCAGGTGACGCCGCTGTGCCCCCCTGCGGCGCGGGGCGCCGCGTCCCCCCGTCCTTCGGCCGAGGGGACATGTGGAGAGACGCCGATCTCTCCAGAGCCCGTGGATTGAGGCTCAGGGGGAGGAAGTGGACCCACCGGCGGAGCCGCGAACCTACTGGTGGCCTTCGACGAAGCGGCGGACGGACTCGGGGACCTCGATGTCGTCGGCAAGGCGCTGATCCGGCTGCGGGTCGCCGGCCGCCGTTCTCAGCGGGATCGCCCCCGCCCAGACCGGGAGATCGTAATCGTCGTCCTCGTCGTCGACCTCGCTGCCGCGCACCTTCGCCGAATACTCCTCGATCGGAACGGCGACGACGAGCGTTCCCTTGTCCTCGTTGCGCTTCATCTCACGGGCCTCGTCCCAACGTCCGGGCAGAACGGCGTTCGTGATCGCCGCCAGTGCAAGCTCCCGCTCCTCCGGATCGTCGACGACCCGGGCCTCCCCGATCACGAGCGCGGACCGGAATCCGAGCGAACTGTTGAAAGCGGATCTCGCTACGACGATCGAGTCGACGAGTGTCACCGCGACGGACACCTCCGCGCCCTTCTTCATGAGTCGCAGCATGCGACTCGCCGGCGAGCCGTGGAAGTAGAGCGTGTCGCCGACGCGGGCGTGGATCGACGGGATGACGAACGGAGTGCCGTCGTGGACGAAGCCGACGTGACACACGAACGTCCCATCGAGGATCGCGTCGAGCGTCTCCCGGTCGTAGTCGGCCCGGTCGGGGGACCGCTTCACCGTCGTCCGCTCGGAAGGTCCCTGTGGATAGTTCGTCTTGCCCATGATGCTCGTCGCCTCTCTCGAAATTCGTGGACAGCGTAGAACGATTGGATCGGTCAACAGGCATTCGCCGCCGCTCACGATCTGCGTCGACGGTGAGGCCGATAATCTGGCTCGGTGCAGGAACGTCTCTTCACCCGCCCGTTCGTACTCGTGTCGGTGGCCAACTTCTCGAGCGGGATGGCGTACGCCCTGTTCCTCCACTTCTCCGGCTATCTGGCCGGCCTCGGGGCGAGCGACACACAGATCGGCTTCATCTACGGGGCGACGGCTGTGGCGTCCATCGCGATGCGCCCACTGCTCGGGACGGTGATGGATCGCCACGGCCGCCGGCCCGTGATCCTCATCGGGAACGCCCTCAACGTGGTGTTCATCCTCCTGTACCTGACCGTGTCGGCGATCGGCCCGTGGGTCTACGTCGTCAGGATCGGACACGGCGTCGCGGAAGCGATGCTCTTCAGCGCGCTGTTCACCTACGGCACGGACGTGATCCCTGCGTCCCGTCGCACCGAGGGGATCGCCCTGTTCGGGGTGTCCGGCCTGCTCCCGATCGGAGTGGCGGGGATCGTCGGCGACGTGGTCCTCTCCATCGCCGGGTTCCGCGAGCTCTTCCTCACCGCTGCCGGCTTCGCCTTCGTAACGCTCGCCCTCTCGCTTCCGCTGCCGGAGCGGCGCCCCGAACTGAAGCCCGGCGACTCGCCGCAAGGCTTCTGGAAGATCGTCGCGACACGCAACCTTCTTCCGGTCTGGTGGATGATCGGCTCGTTCTCGACGGTCCTCACCGCCTACTTCGTCTTCATCCGGCGCTACGTCGACGACACCGGGATCGGCAGCGTCGGATTGTTCTTCTCGACGTACGTCGCCGTCGCCATCCTCGAACGGATCTTCCTCGGATGGCTCCCCGACCGGGTCGGTCGGATGCGGGTGCTCTACCCGTCGTTGGCCGCGCTCGTGGCCGGATTCCTGGTTCTCGCCGGCGCCGGATCCTGGGTGGGTGTCGCGATCGCCGGAGCCCTGTGCGGGGCCGGCCACGGCTTCACGCTCCCGATCCTCACGGCGATGCTCGTCGATCGTGCCCCCGACACCGATCGGGGATCCGCCATGTCGTTCTTCACGGCACTGTTCGACGTGGGAACCCTGATCGGCGGCCCGATCCTCGGTGTGATCATCGACAAGGGTGGGTGGGGCCCGATGTACGTGACGGCAGGCGTCGCTCTCGGCTTCGCCACCGTCATCTTCTGGCGGTGGGACCGGTGGGCGATGCAGGGTGAGAGCGCCGAGCCCGTCCCTAACGCTGCGGCGTGAATCCGATCATCGGGATCTTCTCCATCATCGCCGTCCACGACACCTCGGTCTCGTCGTGCGAGACCCCCATCATCTCCTCGAGTTTGGCGGCGGCCTTCGGGTGCTCCCGCTCGTACGCCTTCATCCGCTCGACGGCCTCGGCCGTGGGAAGGAACCGTTGTGTGACGGGATACCGGTGGCTCCCCAGCCAGATCGCGACGGCGGGGTTCGCACGGATGTTCTGATACCAGTCGGCCTTGACGCCCGTTCCCGACGTGACGATGTACTCGTCGTTGTCGCGATCACGGCTCGCGACCTCGAGCGGGGTCTGGTAGATCTTCCCCGACTTCCGTCCGACGTGCTCGAGCAGGAGGAACCGCGATCCGAAGATGAACCCGAGACGGGCCCGGAAGATCCACTTCGGCAGCTGCAGGAACCACTTGAAGATCCCCTTCGGCTTCGTGCGAAAGGAGAACGCTTCACTCATCGGCGAAGACCTGATTCTCCGCGATCGCGAACCCGCCTTCGCTACCCATCTGATAGGCCTCCATCGGAGGGCACGAGCAGACGAGATGGCGGTCGCCGAACGCGTTGTCGATCCGGCTCACCGGCACCCAGTACTTGTCTCTGCGGAGATGCCCGACCGGATAGGCGGCTTCTTCCCTCCCGTAGGGGCGATCCCACCCGTCGGCGACGAGGTCCTCCGCCGGATGCGGGGAGCGGCGCAGCACGCTCTCTTCGAGGTCGACGTCGCCGCGTGCGACGGCGTCGATCTCATGCCGGATCGCGATCATCGCGTCGCAGAACCGGTCGAGCTCGTACTTCGACTCCGACTCGGTCGGTTCGATCATCAGCGTCCCCGGGACGGGGAACGACATCGTCGGGGCGTGGAAGCCGTAGTCGATGAGACGCTTGGCGACGTCTTCGTTCGTGACGCCCGTGTCGTGCTGGATGCCCCGGATGTCGATGATGCACTCGTGTGCGACGTACCCCTCGTGCCCCGTGTAGAGCACCGGGTAGTAGGGAGCGAGGCGGGCCGCGACGTAGTTGGCGTTGAGGATCGCCATCTCCGTCGCCGAACGCAGGCCGTCGGCGCCCATCAGCGCCAGATAGGCCCATGAGATCGCCAGGATGCCGGCGGATCCCCACGGGGCCGAAGCCACCGCCCCGACACCGTCCTCGAAACCCGGGAGGTCCGTGACGAGCGGGTGCCCGGGGAGGAAGGGCGCGAGGTGCGCTTTCGCTGCGACGGGTCCGACGCCGGGGCCGCCGCCGCCGTGCGGGATGGCGAACGTCTTGTGCAGGTTGAGATGCGAGACGTCTCCGCCGAACGAGCCGGGCTCGGCGATGCCGACCAGGGCGTTCATGTTCGCTCCGTCGACGTACACCTGGCCGCCGTTGGCGTGGATGATGTCGCACACCTCGACGACGGTGTCTTCGAAGACGCCGTGGGTCGAGGGGTAGGTGATCATGATCGCCGCCAGTTCATCCGAGTACCGCTCGGCCTTGGCTCGCAGATCGTTCACGTCGATGCTGCCGTCTTCTCCGGTGTCGACGACGACGACGCGCATGCCGGCCATCGTCGCCGAAGCCGGGTTGGTGCCGTGTGCCGATGCCGGGATCAGGCAGACGTCCCGGTGTCCCTCGCCGCGTGACTCGTGGTAGGCCCGGATCGCCAGCATGCCGGTGAACTCCCCCTGGGCTCCGGAGTTCGGCTGCACGGAGACGGCGTCGTATCCGGTGATCTCGGCGAGCCACCGCTCCATGTCCGAGATCAGCTCCAGATAGCCGGCGGCCTGATCGAGGGGGACGAACGGGTGGATGTCGGTGAACTCCGGCCAGGTGATGGGAGCCATCTCCGTGGCGGCGTTCAGCTTCATCGTGCAGGAGCCGAGCGGGATCATCGACCGGTCCAAAGCGATGTCGCGATCCTCGAGTCGCCTCAAATACCGCATCATCTCGGTCTCCGAGTGGTAGCTGTGGAACACCTCGTGGGTCATGAACTCGCTCGTTCTCACAACGGTCTGGGGAATCCCGGAGGGCGCGGTGTCGATGAGCACCTGTGCATCGCCGTCGACGCCGAAGATCTCGAGCAGGGCGTCGACGTAGGCCGGCGTGATGGTCTCGTCCAGCGTGACCCCGACGGTCGTTGCATCGACCGGACGCAGATTGATGCGCCGATGACGGGCCCGGGCGAGCGTCTCGTCCGCGTCGGCAACCCGCACGGTGAGCGTGTCGAACCACGTGTCGTTGACGACCTCGACGCCGCCGTCCCGCAATCCCCGGGCGAGTGCGTTCGTGAGCCGGTGGATCCGCTGCGCGATCCGGATGAGCCCGTCCGGCCCGTGGTAGACGCCGTAGAGGCCGGCCATGACGGCAAGGAGAACCTGTGCGGTGCAGATGTTCGACGTCGCCTTCTCCCTGCGGATGTGCTGCTCGCGGGTCTGGAGGGCGAGCCGGAGGGCCGGGCGGCCCGACGCATCCTTCGACACTCCCACGACGCGGCCGGGCATCTGCCGCTTGTTCTTGTCGCTCGTCGCCATGAACGCCGCATGGGGGCCTCCGAACATCATCGGGACGCCGAACCGCTGGCTGCTTCCCACGACGACGTCTGCGCCCAGTTCGCCCGGAGGTCTGAGCAGCGTCATGGCCATCGGATCGACGGCGAAGGCGGCCATGGCCCCCGCCGCGTGGATCCGCTCGACGGACCCGGCGTGATCCCGGACCGTGCCGTAGGTTCCCGGGTACTGGATGAGGACGCCGAACACGCCTTCGGGAAGATCGCCGTGCGGGTCGCCGATCACGACGTCGAGCCCGAGCGGGATCGCGCGCGTCTTGACGACCTCGATCGTCTGCGGATGGGCCTGGTCATCGACGAGGAAGACATTGCCCGACCTGCGATTCAGGCGCTTCAGCATCGCCATCGCCTCGGCCGCAGCGGTCCCCTCGTCGAGGAGCGACGCGTTGGCGAGGTCCATCCCCGTGAGGTCGGCGATCATGGTCTGGAAGTTCAGGAGGGCCTCGAGACGGCCCTGTGAGATCTCCGGCTGATACGGGGTGTACGCCGTGTACCAGCCCGGGTTCTCGAGCACGTTGCGCTGGATGACGGCGGGGAGGATCGTCCCGGTGTACCCCATCCCGATGAGCGACGTGTACCGCTCGTTGCGTTCGGCGAGTGCACGGAGCCGCGCCGTCACCTCCACCTCGGACATCGGACCGGGAAGATCGCGGGGACGGTCGACGCGTATCTGGTGAGGGACGGCGCGATCGATGAGTTCGGCGAGCGAGTCTGCACCGACCGTCTCCAGCATCTCCGGCAGGTCGGTGTCCGACGGTCCGATGTGCCTGCGCTCGAAGTCCGCGGTCGGTTCGAGGCTCCGGAACGGTGTGTCGGTCATCAGTTACTCCTCGGTCGGGCGCGACGGTTCGGTCGCCCCGTCTGTCGGATGACCTGAGAGATTCACCGCGTCGGCGGCTTTCCCCTTCGGTGAGGACCGGGGTCCTGCTCTCCAGAGGTGCCTCGCCCCGCGGTCCTGGTGCCTGCGAGTTTGCCGGGGTGGTTGCTCCTTCGGCGCGACCTGCGTCGCTCTCCCGCGAGGGTCGGTGGCGGTTCCATGGTACCAGTCGACCATCGACTTCGAGAGGCCCTGGTCAGATCCGACGCGAGATGCGACACTTGGGGAAAAGGAGGATCACCATGGTATCCAACGTCCTCGTGGCGGTCGATGGATCGGACCACTCTGATCGTGCCGTCGCCTTCGCAGCGGAGTTCGCCGTCAAGTACGGCGCCTCGTTGACGATCCTCAACGTCGTGTCGTACGCGTCGACGGTCCCGCTGTCGCTCGGGGCGTATGCGGAGCTCGAAGGCCTGTACACGGAGTCGCGATCGATCCTCGAGTCCGCCGGTCGGGAGATCGTGGAGCAGGCGGCCGAGGAGGCGAGGGCGGCCGGTGTCACCAACGTGACCACGCTCGTCGAACTCGGCTCTCCGGCGAAGACGATCTGCGACACGGCCGAGAAGATCTCTGCCGACGTCGTCGTGATGGGGCGGCGAGGTCTCGGGGACCTCTCCGGCTTCTTCCTCGGCAGCGTCTCGCACCGGGTCGCGCACACGGCGGACTGCACCGTCATCACCGTCAAGTGAGGAGACACCGATGAGCCCGCTCGCGAATCAGATCGTCTGCATCGAATGCGGCGGCCCGGCCTACCTGCTGACGACCTTCCCACCGGATGAGCCCCCGATCGTCGGCGACATAGTCGCCTACCGGTGCGCGGAGTGCGTGGACCGCTTCGATCTGGTCGTCGAGGAGGCGGATCTGGAAGACGACGATCCCCGTCAGTGAAGATCGCGGGGCGGGTGAGGGTCGTGAGGAAGATCGAGTCGGCCGATCCGGTAGGTCGCGTACGGGCCCGGGTACAGCAGGTTCGAGACCCGTGACGTGTAGATGTCTGCGTACCGCTCGACCTGCCGGGCAAGGAGGCTCTTGTCGGCTCCGGCCCGCATCATCAGCCCCCACGCCTCGTTTCGGAGCTTCCCCGCCTCGATCGCGAGCGGTGCGATCTGGTCGTCGAGCGCGACGAGCAGGCTCCTCGTCTCGGCGATCGCGGTGTCCGGGTCGTCGACTTCGAACATCGGATCGGCGTAGGCGTCCCGGGAACGCAGCGCCGCGAGCCGGAGCGCACTGAGCTGTGCCTCGAGGTGCTCCTTCTGCTTCATGAGAGCTGCAAGACGCTCCTGGGTGGGGAGGAAGTCCGTCAAGACCCGGATCTCGGACTCGAGTTCCTGCAGGATGAGCGCCGTCCTCCATCGGAGCAACGCCTTCGAGTAGTGCACGTCGCCGTACAGGTGGTCTCCCACGTAGAGGATCTCGTCTCCGGAGACGCCCAGGTACTGCTCGACGAGGCGTGCGTTCCCACCGAAGAAGACGCCGCCGGCTTCGATCGACCCGTGGTGGGGTTGGAGCAGTCCTCGTTCCTCGTCGACGACCTTGTAGAGCGGGTTCGACGAGGTGAAGAACCCGGGTTTCGCCGACGAGACGATCACGGTCCCGAAGAGATCCCTCCAGGTCTGCCCCTCCGGCAGATACCGGTCGAACGTGTAGGTCATGATCTGGCTCGCGAAGCTCCATTCGGAGTTCGTGATCAGCATCAGCCGCTTCCCGGCGTGGCGCTGATCGAGCAGACTCGCGACGATGTCCTCGTCGAGGACGATGAACCGTTCGGGGTCGGCGAGCACGTCGGCTTTGAGCGAGCCATCGCGATGTGCGGAGTCGATGGCGTCGCGAACCGCTCCGAAGAGCTCCCGGTAACCGATCCCGCTCGGCAGGAGCCCCTCGTCGAGCAGTTCGACACACTGTATGTAGAGGCTCGCCTCGCTGAGTGAGAACAGGGTGTTCAGGAAGACGTACCGTTCCTCGGCGAGGTCGATGATCGTCCCCGAATAGGCCCGTCGCAGCTGCCGGTACTCCAGGATGCGGGTCCCGTGGGCGGCGC
Organism: Acidimicrobiia bacterium; assembly: GCA_029939995.1. GTDB lineage: Bacteria > Actinomycetota > Acidimicrobiia > Spongiisociales > UBA5794 > JAHEEL01. The sequence continues at coordinate 63,317 of JAOZRW010000001.1, forward strand.
GAACGATCCAGCCGAATCGACTCGCTTTGACGAGGTTCCCCAGTTCGAGATCGATCACGAGTCCCCGGCTCACCATCCCGGCGTCGAAGACCAGCTCCTTCACGGGCCACCCCAGCGCTTCGAGCCGGGCTCTGGCGTGTCCGAACGCGCACTCTTCCCACGCCTCGGCGTTGTACTGGGTCAGCGTGTAGTCCATGTCGTACCCGATCGCCTTGATCTTGCGCATGTTCAGGGTGCGGTTGGTGAACACCCTTCGCTCGGGGCTCGGGTCGGGGATCGGGATCGGATGGACCGGCATGTGCGCAGTCTACGAGAGAGCGCGGTTCCCGACGTTGAGCCGCGAAAGATTCCCAACTCTGGACCGCTCAGACGTCTCGACGCGTTCGCTGTGATGTGATATTTAACGAACAGAACGATCGGGCACGTTCGAGATCGGGGGGAGTGCATGGATCCTTTTGGACATCCGGATCTGGTCCGGCTCGGACGCTCCCTCCGTAACCGTCTCGACGACACCCTGGATGCCGAGCAGAGTGCCGCTCGCGCGGCGGCTCTGCGGCGACGCACCCTCCGGGATCGTCTGCTGGACTCCGAGGATCGCACGGAGTTGCTCGTGCTCTCGACCGCAGACGGGCAGATCCACCGGGGAGTCGTCGAGGCCGTCGGCGTCGACCACGTCGTCCTCATCGACGGAGACGTCGAACGGTTCGTCGCGATCGCCCACATCGTGACGATGGAGGTCCGCTGATGGCGGTCGGAGTGCAGGTCCGGGGCTTGTCGATCCCGCGGCCGGATACGCGGACCCTGCTCGGAATCGGCCTCGCCGCCCTGGCCGCCCTCCTCGTGTTGTGGATGACGCGCCCCGCGCCCACGGTCCCCGTTCTCGTCGCCGGCTCCGATCTTCCCGCCGGCACACCTCTCTCCGCCCTCGACCTCACCGTCCGCCACACGTCCGATCCCGACGGCCTGGTGGTCGGGGACGAACCCGGCGAGTTGTCCGACTGGGTTCTCGTCGCGCCGATCGCTTCGGGAGAGCCGCTCCTGCCGAGCCTTCTCCGCCCTCCGGAGGTGCAATCCGCACCCGATCTCCTTGCGCTGGAAGTCGACGAGTCGCACGCCGTTCTCGGCCGGATCGATCCCGGGGATCGGGTCGACGTATACGCCTCGACCTCCCGACCGGGCGAACCGGCTGTGACCCGTCTCGTGGCATCGTCCGTCTTCGTCGTCGACTCGACCGTCTCCGAGTCGTCGGTGAACGGCGGGCAGGTCCAGCTCCTCCTCGCGGTCGACGACGCGCTCGCCGCAGCGCTCACGACGGCGATGAACGAAGGGGATCTCGATCTCGTGAGGGTCGGAGAGTGAGCGTGCGCGTCGCCACCGTTCTCTCGGCGAGGGATTGGGAACCGGGCCTGGTCTCGTACGCCAGGGAGACGGCCGAGTTGAGGATCGTGTTGCGGGCGTTCCAGCCGCACGAGATCGAGGAGCATGCCCCGGACATCGACGTGGTCGTGGCCGGCGGCGAGGTCTCCTGGGTGACGCCCGTGCAGATCGCGGCCTGGCAACGAGCCGGTCTGGGCATCCTCGGCATCCATCCTGCGGAGGACGAACCGGCCGCAGCCATGTTCCGCTCGTCGGGAGTCGACGAGATCCTTCCCGATACGGCGGACGTGCGCACGATCGTCACGGCCATCCGTTTCATCTCCCCATCGGTATCCCCGGTCGACCGCGAGGGGGCCGGGTCGGTGACCGCGGTCATCGGCCCCAGAGGAGCACCGGGCACGACGGAGGTCGCCCTGGGACTCGCATGGGAATCGGGCCGCACGTCGTCGACCGTTCTCATCGACCTCGACCTGGATGCCCCGTCGGTCGCCATCCGCCTCGGCCTGCCGCCGAGACCCGACATCACCGATGCCGCCGACCAGGTGAGGATGACCGGATCGATCAGCGCAGACGTGGAGCATCGAGCCGGGCCGATCACGGTGATCACGGGATCGCACCGCGTCGGCGAGGGACCGACCAGACCCGCCATGATCGACGACCTGATCGACGCCGCCACGGTCCGGTTCGATCGGGTCATCGTGGATCTCGGAGCGACGGAGCCCGACGGACCGGTTCTCAAGCGAGCCGATACCGCGATCCTCGTCGTGGACGCGAGCGCCGTCGGCGTCGTCCGTGCCGCCCATCTCGTCGCCGCGTGGGCCGGACCTCCGCCGATCATCGTCCTCAACCGTGCAGCGGCGAAGAGTCAGCGCGACGTCGTCGCCGCCACGAAGGAATGGACCGGGATCGAACCGGCAGCCGTCGTTCCCGACCGGGCGGCCATCCGCGCCGCCTCGCTCGCTGCGAGAGGACCGGACGGCCGCCTGCGACGGTCACTTGCCACGATCGGTCCCCTCCTGTGACGGTGACGACGCGGCCCCATCGACTCGGCTTCCTCGGAGAGCTTCTCGACGACGCGTCGGTCGAGGAAGTCATCGTGATCGGAGGGCATCGCACGTTCGTCGTTCGCGACGGCATCAAGGAGCTCGTGCCGATGGTCGCGGACACTGCGACGCTCCGGCGTTTCGCCGATCAGCTCCTGGCTGGGACCGGTCGAAGGCTCGATCTGGCTTCACCGATCGTCTCGGCGCAACTCCCCGACGGGTCCCGGGTTCACATCACCGGCCCGCCCGTGACGCACCCGGATCGGCTCAACATCCAGATCAGGAAGTTCGTCGTGACCGCCACGGGTCTCGACGAGATCGTCGACCGGGGAACCTTGTCGGCGCCCGCCGCCGATCTGCTGCGCGTTGCGATGCAACGCGATCTCTCCGTACTGGTTGCCGGCGCCCCCGGGGCGGGCAAGACCACGCTCGTCAACTGTCTGCTGCGTGAGGTGCCGCCGGACCGGCGTGTCGTGACATGCGAGGAAGTGTTCGAGATCGATGCCGACCTGCCGGACATGACGCAGATGCAGACACGCGACGCCGGTCTCGACGGTGGCGCCGAGATCACGCTTCGCGATCTCGTCCGGGAGGCGCTGCGCCAGCGACCCGACCGGATCGTCGTCGGTGAAGTGCGCGGCCCCGAAGCGCTCGACATGCTCATGGCGTTGAACGCCGGCTGTTCGGGGATCGCGACGCTGCATGCCAACTCGGCGCGCGATGCGCTGGAGAAGCTCGTCTCGTACAGCGTGCTTGCCGGTCAGAACGTCGCGATTCCGTTCGTCCGCCGCACCGTCGCGTCGGTCGTCGACCTCGTCGTGTTCCTCCGTCGAACCGGCAGATCCCGCGTCGTCGAGGAGATCGCGTTCGTCCCCGAGCAGATCTCGGGAGAGGTGTTCACCCTTCAACCGATCTTCGAATCCGGCCCCACCGGTCTCCACTGGACCGGGAGCGTTCCCGACGATCCGCGTTTCGAGTCGACGGAGTGGCGTCCATGAGGGGACTCGCCGCCGTGCTCGCCGGAGCGGCCGCGTGGATCGCCGTCTCCGGATGGGCTCCCCCGGTGAGGCTCCCGAGATACGACCTTCCGTCACCGTGGGTGGCGCCCGCGGCGGTCGTCGCCGGGGCCGCGGCGGGCCTCGTTGCGCTCGGATTCCTGGCCGTCCCGTTCGCCGCTCTGGCGATCGCCCTGTTCGCCGCGGCCGTCCCCGTGACGATCGACGCCGGCCGCCGCAGACACGAGCGCGAGTCGATCGCCGACGCGTGGCCCGACTTCATCGCCCTCATGAAGGGACGCATCGCGGCAGGTGCGACGCTCCCCGACTCGTTCGTCGCCGCCGCACGGCGCGCTCCGGAGCCGCTCGCCGGGGCGTGCCGGCCCGTCGAGGAGGCGATCACCTTCGGCGATGGCTTCGTCCGCGCGCTCGACCGTCTCCGTGACACGCTCGACGACCCGACCAGCGACCGGGTTCTGACGACGCTCTCCTACGCCCACCGATCGGGCGGGCATCACGTCGGTGCGGTGATCGGATCGCTCGGCGCTTCGATCTCGGACGAGCTCCGGTTGAGAAGGGCGCACACGGCGGCGCTCACCGAGCAACGGATGACGGCCGTCGTCGCGTTGACCGCGCCGTGGGCGCTCCTGGCCCTCACGATCTCTACGAACCCGCAGGCTGCCGCGGCGTATCGAACGAGAACGGGGTCGATCGTGATCGGCATCGGGTTCCTCTCGACCAGCCTCGGGTTCGTCGCGGCGAGACGCTCGGCTCGCCTCTCTCACGCTCCGAGGGTGTTGCGATGAGTCTCCTCGCAGCGCTCCTGATGGCGACAAGCATCGTCCTCGTCGTCGGGGCGCACCGGTCCCGCCCGCTGTCCGAACGAGTCGCCCGCTATCTCCGCCCGGAGCCCCCATCCACGGCACCGGACGGCTCGGCCCCCCACCGACTCCCGTTCGCCGATGCCGGGCTCCATTGGTCGAGAAGTGAGATGCTCGTGCGGAGGGTCGCAGCGGCCGCCGCCGGCGGTATCGGAGGTGCGCTCATCGCCCAGGGGGACCTCTTCGTGCAAGGACCGGGCCGGTCGCTTCCGTCGCTCGTAGCGCTCGGTTCGATCGCCGGCTGGCTCGTGTTCGGCGTGTGGATCTCGACGAGACGGGATCGGCGGTCTCGAAGTCTTCGATTCGAACTCCCGATCGTCACCGATGCGTTGTCGCTCCGTGTCATCGCCGGAGAGTCGGTCGCGACGGCCATCCAGAGCTACGTCGACGAATCGAGCGGTGTGGCCGCGGAGGAACTCGGTGCCGCCCTGGCGGATGTCTCCGCCGGGCGTGGGATCGCTGAGGCACTGCAGCGGAACGTCCACAGGACCGCCGATCCGGAGGCGGCACGACTCTATACGCTCCTCGCTCACGCCCACGACACCGGTGGTCGCCTCGCCGACGCACTCGGTGATCTCGGCACCGACTACCGGGCCGCTCTTGCCAGGGACCTCACGGCAGAGGGTGGGAGGAGAGCCCTCACGACCTACGGACCGGTCCTCGCTCTGATGGTTCCGGTCACGCTGCTCTTTCTGTTGTATCCGACCCTCGCCGGTCTCCGCAGCCTGGCGGGGGGTCCGTAAGAGAGAGAGGGGGTGAACATGTGGAACGAAGAACGAGGCGCGGCCACCGTCGAGTGGCTGGGTCTGGCAACGATCGCGGTGCTGGTCATCGCGATGCTGCTGCCCCAGGTTCGAAGCGCCGCCGCCGACGTATGGGCGAGCGTTGCGGCGCAGATGACGGGATTCTTCTCGTAGAGCGAGGATCGGTGATCATCGAGTCGCTCGTCGCTACGGCGGTCGTCTTCCTCCTCATCGTCATCATCACGCAGGTCGCGTTCGTCGTCGTGGCTCAGAGCACGGCGCGAACGGCGGTGTCGGCCGCTGCGCGGCGTGCCGGGAGGCCGGGGAGCGCGTCCGCCGTCGAACAGCAGCGCCTGGCCGAGGAGTTGGGCAGCGTCGTCCCCGGGGCATCGGACATCGTCGCCACGGTCGAGTACGACGAGGCGGGTGTGGCCGCGAGCGCCGTCATCCGCTGGGTGCCGCCCGGGCCCGATCTCATCCCGATCACCTTGCGGGTGACCGCCCACGCTCCCCTGGTGGTTCCACCGTGAGCGGCGAGCGGGGTGCCGCCCTCATCGGCACGCTCGTGATCGGGTTCGCCGTCGTCCTCGTCGTCGGACAGTCCCTGCTCGCTCTCGGAAGACTCGGTGCAGCGTCCGCGGAGGCCGCCGAAGTCGCCGCGTATGCAGCGCAGCAGGGCGCGCGGTATGGAGGGTCCAACGAGGCCGCCGCCGTCGCCCGCCGGCTCCTCCCCGAAGCCGAAGTCGAGGTGCACGACGATGGAGTCACGCTCACCGTCCGGGTGCGCCTCACCGTTTCGCTGATCGGTCCCGGAAGCGCACCGTTGACCCGCACGGTGACGGGGCGAGCCGTATCGGCCATCAGCCCGTACCGGAGCCGGCCGTGAACGACCGCGGTTCGATGCTCCCGTACCTCGGTGCGCTGATCTTCGTGGGACTCGCCGTTCTCGGTCTCGCCCTCGACGTCACGCTCCTCGCCGCCGTCTACCGGGAAGCCTCCTACGCGGCGGATGTGGGCGCCGAAGCGGGAGCGGCCCGGTTGGATGCAGCGAGCGCATATGGGGGTGTGACGCGGCTCGACCGGCGTTCGGCCATCCACGCGGCACGATCGGCGGCCGAGGCGGCACGGCCGCGTGAGAACCGGACGGCAACCGCGTCGGTCGACGGAACGACCGTGTGCGTCGTCGTCACGGACTCCTACCAGCCGAAGATCCTCGGCGGAATCGGTGTCGGGGCCCGCACGGTCTCCGTTCGCGCGTGCGCCGCACCGGGAAAGGGCTGACGGTCAGGAGACGGCGGGCAGGTCGGACGGCTTCCCGTACTTCCGACGGAACAGCACGTACGCCACCATGCCCGCGGGGATCGGGAGCCAGAACTGGAAGAGCCGGTAGGCGAGCGTGGCGAGGAGGGCGTCGCCTGCGGGGATACCGGCGATCGTCAGCATGCCGACGAGACCCGCCTCGACGAACCCGAGACCGCCCGGTGTGATCGGGATCATGCCGAGGACGGCGGCGCCGGCGAACGCCAGCAAGATGAGGCTCGGCCTCGGCTGTGCCCCGACGGCGATGAGCGCCACGACGAGCGTCGCATAGTCGAGGAGCCAGTTGGCGACGGCGACGGCCAACGCCTTGTGCCACCGCTCCCCGAGCGACGAGACGACTTCGTTCCGTCGATCGATGAGTTCCTGTGCGGGGAACGACCATTGGCGCTTGAAGAGTTTCGCCACCCAGCCGACCACATGTTCGACGATCCAGCCGACCCATTCGAGCGGCCGGTCGAACCGAACGACGACGACCGCTCCGGCGAACATGACGACGAAGAGGATCGTCCCGGCGATCGCGACGGGGAGCATCCCGTCGGGTATCGGAGCGGAGGCGATGGCGATCACGACGGCGACGGTTGGGAGTGCGAGGAGCACGAGATTCGAGAGCACGCCCACGGCGGCCAGGGCGGCGAACGCCGTTCCCATCGGGACCCCGGAGACGGCCAGCATGCGGAAGTAGAACGCCCCGCCTGCGACGACGCCCCCGGGGATCAGCTTCACGGCCGCGTTCGACGTGAGCTGCGACGTCGCGGCGACGAACCATGAGACACCGGGAGCGGCGATCCGGGTGAGCGCCCACTGTGACACGAACGCGCCGGTCATCAACAGCGCCATCAGGGCGAACCAACGCCACTTCAGATGTCCCAGTTGCGGAGCGCTCTCCGCGAGGCTCAGCAGCGTCGGAAGGAAGAAGTAGATCGACACCATGCCGAGGAGAAGCAGAGATCCACGCAGCGCCAGCCTCCCCCACGGGATGCCGGCCCCCTTCTGTTGTTCTGGCTGCTCAGGCATGAGATGACCCCCCGACGACGGCCAAATCTAGCGGCGGAACCGGAACATCTACCGCTCCTCCGGGCAGAGTCCCGCCGCCTCCGGTCTCAACCGGCGGGATCTCAGGTCATGATCCCGAGGTCGCGGCCCACCGCGGCGAAGGCTTCGGCGCCTCGCACGAGGTCCTCGTCCGAGTGCGCCGCGGAGATCATGACACGGATCCGGGCCCGGCCGCGCGCGACGGTCGGGAACGCGATCGCCTGGGCGAACACGGCGTGATCGTCGAGCAGCCTGCGGGAGAACTCGCGAGCGACGTGCTCGTCCCCCAGCATGACCGGCGTGATCGGAGTCTCACTCGATCCGATGTCGAACCCCGCGTCGGTCATCATCGCCTTGAACGTCGCTGCGTTCGCCCAGAGACGGTCCACGAGCTCCGTCGACGCGTCCAGGATCTCGACCGACGCGATGCACGCGGCAACGTCCGGTGGCGTCACCGCCGACGAGAACAGGAACGGACGCCCCCGCTGCCGCAGCCACTCGATCAGTTCCGTCGATCCGGCGACGTATCCTCCGACGGCGCCGAATGCTTTCGACATCGTGCCGACTTCGACGTCGACACGCCCGTGCAGGTCGAAGTGGTCGACGATCCCCCTTCCTCCGCGTCCGACGACGCCTTCGCCGTGGGCGTCATCGACCATCACCATCGCACCGAAGTCGTCGGCGGCGTCGACGATCCGGTCGAGCGGGGCGAGGTCGCCGTCCATCGAGAACACACCGTCGGTGATCACGAGGATCTGATTCGCCCCTTCCGAACGGGCCTCGGAGAGACGTTCCCTCAGCGCGTCCACGTCGTTGTGCGCGTAGATCTTCCTGCCCGCCTTCGCGAGGCGGACACCGTCGACGATCGACGCGTGGTTCAACTCGTCCGAGATGATCACGTCGCCTGCGCCGACGAGCGCCGGGATGACGGCCAGGTTGGCGGTGAAACCCGACTGGAAGCTGATCGTCGCTTCGACCCCCTTGAACCGGGCGAGCGCCTCTTCGAGTTGCGTGTGGATCGTCATCGTCCCGGCGATGGTCCGCACGGCTCCCGGCCCCACGCCGTACCGGTCGAGGGCGTCCTTGGCTGCGTCGATCAGCCGCGGGTCGTTTGCGAGACCCAGGTAGTTGTTCGAGCAGAAGTTCAGGACCTCGCGCCCGCCGACCGTGAGGTGCGCTCCCTGCGGGCTCTCGATGGTCGAGATCGTGTTGTAGAGACCTTGATCCTTGAGCGATTGCAGTTCGTCTCGGATGAATGCGGTCTTGTCGGTCATCGTGCCTCCCTCAGCTCAACGGTCCATCGGCATGGGCGGGATCGGGGAACATCACGACTTTGCCGCACTCCCCCGACTGCATGAGTTTGAACGCCTTCTCGTAGTCGGCGAGGGCGAACCGGTGCGTGATGACGGGTTCCAGATCGACCGCGCCGGAACGGATCAGCCCCCGCATCTCGTACCAGGTCTGCCAGAGACGGCGCCCGACGATCCCGTATACGGTGGCTCCCTTGAAGATGATGTTGTCGTCGATGTCGAACGGGAACTTCTGTGCGGTGAGTCCGAGCAGCGCCGCCTCGCCTCCCGGCTTCAGGGCGGCGAATCCGGCCTCCAGGGCGGACGGCGCCCCGGACATCTCGAGCAGCACGTCGACGCCCTCGCCGCTCGTGGCCTCGGCGACGCCGGCGGCGATGTCCTCGCGAAGCGGGTTGAACACGGCGTCGGCGCCCATCTTCTCCGCGAGTCCGAGCCGGTAGTCGGAGATGTCTGTGGCATAAACGGCTCGCGCGCCGAGCGCCTTCGCCACCGCGATCGCCATGACGCCCACCGGGCCGGTGCCCGTGACGAGGACCTTGCGGCCGGCCACGCTCGGTGTCGTCGCCGTGTGGACCGAGTTCCCGAAGTTCTCCTGGAGCGAAGCGACCGACAGGGCCATGTCCGGCGGGTCCGGCCAGGCGTTCTGGGCGGGCACGACCACGTAGTCGGCGTAGGCGCCGTCCCGGTGGACTCCGAGGATCTGCGTGTTCGGGCAGAGATGCCCCTGACCGGTGCGGCACCAGGCGCACGTGTTGCAGACGACGTGCGACTCGGCGGAGACGAGTTGCCCGATCGCGGGTTCTTTGACGTTCGCTCCGCGGTCGACGACGACACCGGTCAGTTCGTGGCCGACGGTGATCGGCGGCGAGACATGGTCTGCGGCCCACTGGTTCCACTCGTAGATGTGGACGTCGGTGCCACAGATCGAGGTCGCCCGAACTTCGATCAGCACCTCGTCGGGACCGACTTCGGGGATCGGGATGTCGACGAGTTGGAAACCGACTTCCGGGCCGAGTTTTCGTAGTGCACGCATAGGCCAGAGGTTATTACATCGAGACACGGCCGGATGCGGCATGTTCGAACCGGTTCGTGCGTTGTCCTCGTGTGCTCGATCTCCTCCTGCCTTCGACCGATGCCGGCGTCGCGTTTCAGTTCGCCGTCGTCTTCACCGTCGGCTCGGTCGCGATCGTGACGACCCGCTCGAATCGCGACCTGCGGCTGCTGGCCGTGGGGTTGACCGTCCTGACGGTCGCGCTGATGACGCTGCGCGCGGTCCACTGATCTCGACCGGTCCGCTACACGGCTCCCGATTCGAGCGGCTCGGTCAGCAGAGGGGAGTCGTTGCCGACCCGGTTGACGAGCGTAGAGACCGGGTGTTCGGCCAGGTCGGGCACCGGAAGACGTTCGACGAGGTGCCTCACCTCCTCCGGATCGCTGACCTCGGGATCGAGCCAGGCGTCCCATGTGGATCGCGGCAGTATCACCGGCATCCGGTCGTGGATGGGTGCCACGACGTCCGACGGTTCACCGGTGATGATCGTGCACGTGCGCAGGGTCTCCCCGGAGTCCGGATCCTTCCACGACGACCAGAGGCCGGCGAGCGCGAGAGGCCGCCGGTCGGGTGCGTAGATGTAGTGCGGAAGTTTCCCCCCGGGCCTCGGCTCCCATTCGTAGAAGCCGTCGGCCGGGATGATGCACCGTCGGGTGCGGAACGAGTCGCGGAAGGCGGGTTTCTCCGCGAGGGTCTCCACGCGGGCGTTGATCATCCCGGCGCCGATCTTCCGGTCCTTCGCCCAGAACGGGACGAGTCCCCACTCGAACGTACCGAGGAGACGCTCCCCTTCATGCTCGGCCACCGCGTAGACCTGTTTCGTCGGCGCCACGTTCCACGACCGCAGCACGGCGTCGGTCTTGATGACGTCGACCGCGAAGTAGGCGCCGTAGTCCTCGGCTTCCCGGCTCTGGACGAATCTCCCGCACATGCCCCAATCCTACGCCGTCCCAAACCCAGGGTTCTCTGCGCCCCATATGCCGTCTCGGGCCCGCGGTTCACGAACGGATCGGAAGCGATCATCCCGTATGCATTCAGGTTCGGTAGCGTCCGAGCCGATGACATCTCGGATGGAACAGGCGATCCATTTCGGCTCGGTCTCGAAGGCCTTCGGCAGCGTGCACGCCGTCGAAGCTCTCGACTTCGACGCGCCCGCCGGCGCGGTCACGGTCCTGCTCGGCCCGAACGGGGCGGGTAAGACGACGACGGTGCGTCTCACAACCGGGGCGCTCGTCGCCGATCGGGGAGACATCGAGGTGCTCGGCCTTCACCCGAAGGTCGATGGAGACGAGGTGCGAAGCCGGGTCGGCATCGTGCCGCCGAAGCCCGCTTTCTACGACCAGCTAACCGGATGGGAGAATCTGCGTTTCGCCGCCCGCATCTTCGGTGCCGATGAGCACGCCGCCCTCGACGCGGCTGAGCGGTTCGTGATCGCTGACGCGCTCGGCCAGGAGGTCGGCGGCTATTCGACGGGCATGCGGACCCGTCTCGCCCTCGCGAGAGCGGTGATCCACGATCCGGAAGTGCTTCTCCTCGACGAGCCGACCGCCGGCCTGGACCCGGAGTCGGCCAGGAACGTCCTCGAACTCATCCGGGAGATGGCCGGGAGGGGCCGGACGATCGTGCTGTGCACCCACCTCCTCCATGAAGCCGAAGGCATCGCCGACCACATCGTCCTGATGAACAAGGGGCATGCGCAGGCCTCGGGAGCGCCGGCCGATCTCGCGAACCGGTATCTCGCCGATCCCGTGGTCGTCTTCGACGCTGAGGATCGGACGCGGCTCCACGATCTCGTAGAACGCAACGGAGTGCTGTCCGTGGTCGAGAACGGCTCCGTTCACGCCACGCTCGAGGATCTCGACCGTCTCCCGGATCTCGTGGCCGAACTCGTTCGCGACGGTGTGCGGTTGACGAGAGTCGAACCGATCGAGCCGACGCTCGAAGAGCTCTACTTCGAGATGCAGCGCACCCACAGGGAGGGCGCGGAATGAACTGGAACCACGTCCGCATCGTCGCCGGAACCGATCTCCGTCGGCTGTTCAAGAGCAAGGACTACTGGATCCCCCTGGTCATCATGGCTGGGCTCTTCTTCGTCGTCATCCCCCTCCTCGTGCTGACGATGCTCGGCCGGCTGGAGCAGACCGGTTTCGTCGCGCAGGTAACCGACATCGTCGGAAGGCTCCCAGCGCAGGTCACTGATGTCGCCCGTGGAGACACGCCGACCGCACGCGCCGGATACATCGCCGCGGTGTTCCTCCTGGCCCCGATCGCCATCATCGTTCCGGTGACGATCTCTGCCGCCGTCGGGTCGAACGTCATCGTGGGCGAGCGGGAACGCGGCACAGGCGAATTCCTCGCTCACAGCCCCATCACCATGAGAGAGCTCTACGTCGGCAAGCTCCTCGCCAGTCTCGTCCCCGGCTTCCTCGCGACGATCGTCGGGTTCTCCGCGTACTCCCTCGTCGTGAACCTGACCGTGGGAGCCAGCATCGGAACGTGGTTCTTCCCCACCGCCGGATGGCTGGTGCTCATCCTCTGGGTCATCCCGCCGTTCATCGCTGCGGCACTCGCTGTGATCCTCCGGATCTCGGCCCGCGTCAGGTCGGCGGCTGCGGCCCAGCAGGCATCCAGCCTCGTCACGCTCCCCGTCATCATCCTGTCATACGGCGTGTCGGCGACCGTCGTCGTTGCTCCGGGTCGGACGGCGTTCTTCATCGGCGCTGTCGCCTGGATCGTCGCGATCGCTCTCGCGGCCCGCGGGGCCTCGAAGATGAAACGGGAGCGGCTGCTCGGCGTCGCGTCGGAGACCTGATCGGGTCACTCGGACGCGGCCGACGCCCTCCGGGACCGCCGGCCCCCACCGCCGGTGGGCGGCTCCCATCGGAACCAGCGGATCGCCAGGATCAGGGACACGACTCCCCACAAGGCGAGGTAGGCGAGATCGAGCCACGAGAACGAAGCCCTCGTCGCGGCTGGGCTGAAGGCCGCGACGAACGGCTCCACAAAGTGCTTGAGCGGGAAGAAGCTCGCGACGGCGTTGAGCCAGGTCGGCATCTTCTCTGCCGGAACGATGAAGACTCCCGATACGAACGCCAGGGGCAACAACGTGGCGTTCGCGATCGCCGTGGCACCCGGGCCCGACGGCGCGAGCGCGGCCACCAACAGGCCCAGGGCCGCGAACGCCGCCACCCCGACGAAGAACACAACGAGAAGCGTGGGGATCGTCTCCGGATACACCTGGAGACCGAAGAAGGCGAGACCGGCACCGAGCATGATGAGGGCACCGATCACGGCGATCGCTATCGAGGAGAGGATCTTGCCGGCGAAGTAGATCCACGCCGGCAGCGGCGTCCCCCTGACCCGTTTGAGGATCCCCTCGTCTCGCTGATAGGCGGTGTTGATCGAGATGTTCGTGTACGTGGCCGACACTGCCGAGAACACGGCGAGCGACGGGGCATAGAACTGAGCGGTCGTGATCCCGAGGTAGTCGATCCGTTCGTTCCCGAAGACGAGGGAGAACACGACGAAGATCAACAGCGGGAACAAGACCGTGAAGAACGCGGAGATCGGCGTCCTCCAGAAGATCCGCCACTCGTACCGGGTCTGATTGGCCACGAGTGCGAACGCGGATGGGCGTTTCATCGCTCTTCCCCGTCGGTGAGTTCGAGGTAGACGTCTTCGAGCGACGGACGGGTCACGGTGAGGCCGTCGAGAGCGACGTGGCGCCCAACGGCCCACCCGGTCAACGTGTGGAGCACGGCCGTCGGGTCGTCGGTGCGATACTCGACGATCGTCCCGTCCACGAGCGTCGGATCGACCGGCAGTTCGCCGGCGAGGGCAGCCTCCAGCGAGAAACGGATCGTCGTGTGGGCCGTTTCTCTTCCACCGAGGGTGTCCGGGGTTCCTTCGGCAACGATCAGCCCGTTGTTGATCACCGCCACGCGATCGGCAAGGTTCTGGGCTTCGTCCATGTAGTGGGTCGTGAGAAGGATCGTCTTGCCGAGGGTCGAAAGGTTGGCGATCATCTCCCAGGCGTGTCTCCTCGCCGAAGGATCGAAGCCGGTCGTTGGTTCGTCGAGGAAGATCAGGTCCGGATCGCCGACGATCCCGAGTGCCACTTCGAGGCGGCGCTTCTGACCACCCGAGAGCGTCTTCACCCTCGCGTCCGCTTTCTCACCCAGGCCGACGATGTCGATGAGGTCGCCGGTGACGAGGCGTTTCGGATAGACACGGCCGTAGGTGTCGATGGCCTCGCGGACGGTGAGGTCCCGCTCCACCGAAGATTCCTGGAGCACGATCCCGATCCGCTCCTTGAACGCCCGCTCGTTGTCTGCCGGGTCGTACCCGAGCACATCGACGTGGCCGCCGGTGCGATCGCGGTAGCCCTCGAGGATCTCCACGGTGGTCGTCTTCCCGGCGCCGTTGGGACCGAGCAGGGCGAACACCTCCCCCTCCTCGATCGTGAAGTCGATACCGGCGACCGCGTCGCTGTCGCCGTAGCGCTTCGTCAGATTCGTAACCGTCACGACCGCCACAGGACCCTCCCCTCGGCGGCGTACAGACTGGCACAGTTCGCCGTGCTCTGCCGGAGCGAAAGTCCCGGGAACCCGGTAGCCCGGCAGTAACGTCTCACCACCATGATCATACGACTGGTCCTGCTCGCCCTGCCCTTCGCTCTCGTTGCAACCGCCTGCAGTTCGGGGGACGGAGCCGTGCCGACGGACAACGCCTGGCAACTGGCCCAGATCGGCGGACCTGACGGGACGATGACGCCCCTCACCACCGGGCCGGCACCGACGCTCGTCTTCCAAGACGGCACGGCGGCCGGGAACGCCTCGTGCAACCAGTACTCCGGGTCGTACGAGCTCGACGGATCGTCGCTCGCCTTCGGGCCGTTCATCTCCACCGAGATGTTCTGCGGCGATGAGGGTGTGATGGAGCAGGAGGCCGCCTACCTCTCCGCGCTGGCGTCCGTCGACGGCTGGAGCATCGACGGCGAAACCCTGACGCTGTCGTCGGGCGGCGAGCCGGTGCTCGTGTACGAGGCCATCTCGCAGGATCTGGCCGGCACCTCCTGGGATCTGCTCTTCTACAACAACGGAACGGGCGGGTTCCAGTCGGCGTGGGGCGACGAGCCCGTCACTGCGGTGTTCGGCGACGACGGGACCTTGGCAGGATCGGCCGGCTGCAACAGCTACACGACGTCGTGGGCGACGGACGGCGAGTCCATCGAGATCGGACCGGCCGCCTCGACGAAGATGATGTGCCCGGATGAGCAGGTCATGAACCAGGAGGCCCGGTATCTGGAGCTCCTCGGTCTCGCCGACACCTATCGCGTCGACGCCGGAACACTCGACATGTTCGATGCGGACGGCATGCGCATCCTTCAGTTCGCCGTATCTACCGGTTGACGAACGGACCGGCGATCGGCCCCCTTGACGTCGACCGCTCCATCGCAGACAATCACATGTGCCCCACATGTTCTAGTCTGAAGGCATGGTGATGATCCAGATCCGCAACGTCCCGCCCGATCTCCACGAACGGCTCAAGCAGCGTGCCGCGTCCGAGGGCATGAACCTCTCCGACTACCTGAAGCGTGAGCTCGAGCGAATCGTCTCGGTCCCGACCAACGCCGAGATCTTCGCGGAGATCGAGGCGGATAGGAAGGCCGGCCGGCTCCTCGGAATCCACTCCGACGAGATCGTTCGCGGAATCCGCGAGGACCGGGAGTCTCGTTGACCGCCGTCGTAGACGCTTCGGTCCTGGTCACGGCCCTCGCGGATCACGGCGAGCGCGGATCGGTCGCAAGCTCCGCACTGTCGGAGACGGCTCTCCTCGCGCCTCACGTCATCGACCTCGAGGTCGTGCAAAGCCTGCGGCGCCACGAGCGGGGCGGGCACGACCGCGCTGCTACCGCGCTCCGCCGATTCCGGCTCATCCCGATCACGCGATTCGACCACACGCCGTTCCTGTCGCGCATATGGGAGCTGCGCGACAACCTGTCTGCGTACGACGCCGCCTACATCGCCCTGTCAGAAGCGACGAGGGTGCCGCTCCTCACCCTCGACCGGAAGATCGCGAATGCTCCCGGCCACCACGCCGAGGTCATCGTTCTCTGATCACTCGATCCAGCGGGTCGGCCGCTCTTTGAGCCGGGCGAAGCCGAGTTCCTCGCAGAACGCTTCGTAGCGTCCCCGGGGGACGCCCTTCCATTCGAGGTCGCCGAACGACTCGGGGAGGGGGACGTCCGTGCGTAACTGAGCGAGGAACCGGTACAGCAACGCGTCGCCCATCCGTCGTCGGAGCGTCGCCGCGAGCTTGTCGGCGCTGCGGATCTTGACGTCCCACAACGACGCGTCGAGCGGGATGTCTTCGAGATGGCCGTATCGGGCCAGGATCGTCGCCGACGACTTGGCTCCCCACCCGGGAAGACCGGGCAACCCGTCGGCGGCGTCGCCGACCAGTGCCAGCCAGTCCGGGATCGATACCGGTTCGACCCCGAACTTCTCCACGACGGCGTCGCGATCGATGAAGGCACCCTTCCGGCGGTCGTAGCCGACGATCCGCGGATCGCCGTAGAGCTGTGCCATGTCCTTGTCGGGAGACATGATGACGACCTGTTCGACATCGTCGACCCAGCGGCGAGCGCCGGTGGCGAGACCGTCGTCGGCTTCGTAGTCGAACATCGACCAGACGGTGACCCCGATGGCCCGCATCGCTCGCTCGGCGAGCGGGAACTGGTCGAGAAGGCTCTGGTCGATGCCTTCTCCCGTCTTGTACTCGGAGAAGACCTCGTTGCGGAATGACTCGACGACGGAGTCGAACGATGCAGCGACGTGCGTGATCCCCGGTTCGGCGAGCAGCGACAACGTCGAGGCGATGATCCCGTACGTCGCCTTCACGTCACGACCGTCGGGCGCCGTGCGGTCCGGTCCACCCCCGAAGTGGTTGCGGAACAGTTCGTAGGTTCCGTCGATGAGATACAGCTTCATGCCCCGACGGTACCAACGTCGCCGGGAACGGGCACCCTCGATCGGCCGCCATCGAAGCCTCGGCTCCGGGTATCCTGACGCCGAGGGCCTGTAGCTCCAATGGCAGAGCAGCGGACTTTTAATCCGAAGCGTGTGGGTTCGAGTCCCACCGGGCCCACTCAGGTGTCTGGCGTTGATCCAGACGGTATCTCGTATGGATCAACGCCAGACACCCGGGACATATTCGGAAGGAGCCATTGTGGGGACCATCATCGGGACGATCATCGGCGGACTCATCATGGGACTCATCCTGGGCCCGATCGGACGGCTGCTCAGGCCCGGCAAGCAGGACATCTCGCTGATCGGCACGATCCTCGTCGGTGCAGGTGCAGCGATCCTCGGCGGTTTCGTCGCCTCGCTCCTCGGCGTCGGAAACACCGCCGGCATCGACTGGATCAAGCTCATGATCCAAATCGTCTTCGCCGTGATCGGCATCGGGCTCTTCGCCGGCGCCAGCGGAAATCGGAGGTAGTCATGGACACCGCATCGTTCGTCCGCTCGCTTCCGAAAGCCGAACTCCACCTCCACATCGAGGGAACCCTCGAACCGGAGATGATGTTCGAACTCGCCGCCCGCAACGGCATCGACCTGCCGTTCGCCACCGTCGACGAGGTGCGTGCCGCGTACGAGTTCTCCGATCTGCAGACGTTCCTCGACATCTACTACCAGGGTGCGGCCGTGCTCGTCACCGAGGAGGACTTCTACGACCTGATGGTGGCCTATCTCGGCCGGGCCGCCCGCGATGGCGTCCGCCGCGCCGAGATCTTCTTCGATCCGCAGACGCACACGGAGCGCGGGATCGAGTTCCCCGTGTTCATGCACGGGTTCAAGCGAGCCATCACCTATGCCGCGGATCGGTGGGGGATCTCGGCCGCTTTGATCATGTCGTTCCTCCGCCACCTCCCCGGTGATGCGGCGCTGGGTACGTGGCATGAAGCCGAGCCATTCCTCGACGACATCATCGGGGTCGGTCTCGATTCGGCGGAGGTCGGCAACCCGCCGGAGTGGTTCTTCGAGGCCTATGCGCTCGCGAGAGCCGCCGGACTCCACGCCGTCGCTCACGCCGGCGAGGAGGGGCCCCCTTCCTATATCACGGGTGCCCTGGACACGCTCCACGCCGAGCGCATCGACCACGGTGTCCGGTGCGAGGAGGATCCCGCGTTGGTCGAGCGTCTCATCAGCGAGCGCATCCCGTTGACGATGTGCCCGCTCTCGAACGTGAAGCTGCGCGTCTTCGATCGTCTCGAAGATCACAACTTGAAGCGCCTCCTCGATCGCGGCGTTCGGGTGACGATCAACTCCGACGACCCCGCCTATTTCGGCGGCTATGTGTTGGACAACTACGTGAACGCTGCCGAGGCGCTGGACCTGAGTCGCGATGATCTCGTGACGCTGGCTCGCAATTCGATCGAGGCGACGTTCCTCCCCGATGAGCACAAGCGGGCGCTGCTCGACGAGCTGGATGCTGTGGCCGCCGGCTGACCTTCACTCCCGTTCGAACACGGTCCCCATGGCGGCGGGAGCCTCGCTTCCGAGCAAGTTCCGCATCTTCGGGAATCGGTCCCCGATCCGGCGGAACCAGTCGGAGTAGACGAAGACGAGCGCGAGGATCATCAGCGGGAACGGGGCGATCGGGAGGACCTGTGCGACACCGGGGAACACGTTCTGGAGCTGGAACGCAAGCACCTGAAGCGCTCCGAACAGGTAGGCGCCGAACGCGACGCGAAGCGGGTGCCATCCTCCGAAGATCACGATCGCGAGTGCGATCCACCCGAGGTTCAGCGTCAGCGTCTCCCGCCATCCGAGCTTGACGTCCAGCGAGTAGGCGGCGCCGGCGATGCCGACCATCGCCCCACCGAGGACGGTGTACCAGAAGCGGAGCATGTTCACCGGGATGCCGCGAGCGAACGCGGCCTCGGGGCGCTCGCCGATTCCCTGGAGGTTGAGGCCGGGCCGCGTCCGGTAGAAGTACCACCAGGTTGCGAAGATCGCCACGTAGCTGAAGTAGACGACGAGATCGTGGTCGAAGAACACCTTTCCAACGAACGGGATGTCCGAGAGGAACGGGATCGGCAGCGGCGGGACTCTCGGTCCCCGCTCTCCGACGAACGAGTCTCCGAGGAAGGATGCCAGTTCGATGGCGAGGAGCGTCAGGACGAATCCGACGGCGATCTGATTGAGCTTCAACCGGATGCTCGAGAAGGCGATGATCGCGGCGATCGCGGCGCCGACCGCGGCGGCCGCGGCGAACCCCACGAGAGCGTTCCCGACCCAGAACGCGATGGCGAACGCGGTCATCGCCGACAGGCGAAGGCTGCCCTCCAACGACATGTTGATGACCCCCGACTTCTCGGTGATCGTCTCACCCATCGTGGCGATGATGAGCGGCGCCGCTGCGGCGATGATCGAATTGAACGTCGCTTCCACGGTCAGGGCTCCTCTTGAGGTGTCAGCCGGTTGCTCGCTCGGCGGACGCTCCAGGCACCACCGAACATCACGAACAGGACGATGATGCCCTGGAGGACGCCGCCGAAGGCGGAGTCCAGACCGAGTTGCAGATCGAGTTGGGTGCTCCCTACGGAGATCCCGACGAAGAACAGGGCGATCGGAGCGATCCACACGGCGCTGAAGCCTGCGAGCAGCACGACGAGGATGCCGAGGAACCCGTAGCCGCCCGAGATCGCCGGCACGAGCTTGTGGTGGAACGCAGCCACCTGAACCGTCCCCGCGATCCCCGCGAGCGCTCCGCCGATGGCGAACGCCCCGAGCATGTAGCGGTTGGTGGGGATCCCGAGCAGGAACGAGCTGTACGGGTTACTTCCCACGGCCTTGAGTCGCAGGCCGAACAGGGTGCCGCGCAGGAGCATCCACACGATGAGGACGGATAGGAGACCGAGGATCACGGGGATCACCGGCCACCCGACGCCGAACGCCTGAAGCTCGGGCATCCAGGCTTCCGGTCGGAAGATGTCGGTTCCACTCGTCGATGCGACGCCCGCCCGCTTCCACGGACCGATCACGAGGTATGTGGCGAGTCCCGCCGCGACGAAATCGAGTCCGAGGCCGCCGAAGATCTCATGGACGTTGCCGTGGGTCTTGAGTACGCCGGCGAGCACGGCCCAGAGGAGCCCTCCGACCGCGCCGGCGAGGACCATCAGTGGGAGGAGCACCCAACCGGGGCCGGGCACCGTCCTGGCAACCCACGTCGCGGCGATGCCCCCCATGATGACCTGGCCTTCGACTCCGATGTTCCAGAGCCCTGCGGCGAAGGTGATCACGAGCCCCGCCGACGCCAGGAGGAGCGGCGACCAGGCGAGCAGCGTCGCCGAGATCTTCGACGCCGATCCGAACGATCCTTCGACGAGCAGACGGAACGTCTCGATCGGCGGCGCCCCGACGACGAGGAGGAGGGCGACGCCGACGGTGAGAGCGAGGGCAAGAGCGACGAGCGTCGGGATCGCCGCCTGCGTCCGCGTCACGTGCGCACCTTCCCGCCGATGAGGTAGCCGAGTTCCTCTCCGTCGATCTCTGCAGCGTTACGGATCGCGAACACGCTCCCGGCGAAGAACACGATGATCCGGTCGCTGTAGTTCAGCAATTCGTCGAGATCCGCCGATGCGAACACGGTCGCGGTGCCGTGTTCCCGGCGCTCGAGCAGGCGGGCCCATACGAAGGCCGTCGACTCGACGTCGAGGCCGCGGGTCGGATGTTCGAGCAGGAGCAGCCGCACTTCGTCCGGGATCATGGCGAGAAGGAGCCGCTGCTGGTTCCCTCCCGACAGTTCCTCGGCCACCGACGACGGACGGCCCTTGATCGAGTACTCGTCGATCTCCGCTCCGGCGCGGGTATCCGCAGCCTTCCAGTCCACGAAGAACGCCTTCTCGTCGGAGGCCAGCACGAGGTGCTCGGCGATCGAGATTCCCTGGACGAGCCCCTCTTCGAGACGCCCGGCGGGGAGGTAGTGGACACCGGCCGCCAGATGCTCCCGATACGACGCATGGGTGAGATCCACGCCGTCGACGGTGAATGACCCCGATTCCGGCTGGACGAGTCCGGCGCATGCACGCAACAGGGTTCGCTGCCCGCTGCCTTCGAGACCGGCCAGGCCGACGACCTCGGACCGGGCGACCTCCAGATCGAGACCCTCGATGCGGGTCGTGCCTTCGCTGAGGGTGGCTCCCTCGATGCGAAGCATCACGTCGCCGAGCGGCACCGCGGTCCTCTCCTCTTCGACGAAGACGTTCCCGAACATCTTCTCGACGAGTGTCTCGGATGTCACCGGCATCTCCGCCTCGTAGACGACTTTCCCCCGACGGATCACGGTCACCGAGTCGCAGAGCGCCTCGACCTCTTCGAGCTTGTGCGACACGAACAGGACGATCATCCCACCGGCGGCGAGCGTCCGGAGGGTGTCGAACAGTTGGATCCGTTGCGACGCGGAGATGCCGGTCGTCGGCTCGTCGAAGATGAGGACCCGTGCCCCGAGCCAGAGAAGCCGGGTGATCGAGAGTTGCTGCCGCTCCCCGACCGTGAGATCTCGAACCAGTCGCTCGGGGTCGAATTCGAATCCGAGTTCCCCGCTGACCCGTTTCAGCTCCGCTTCGGCGGCGCTGCGGTCGAGTCGCACCGACCCGGGGCTTCCGAGGGCGAAGTTGTCCAGCACCGTGAACGGCAGAAACACGAGCGGGTCCTGGTGCAGCATGCCGATTCCGGCATCGATCGCGTCGGCGGGGGATCGGAGACGGAGCACCTCTCCGTCGAGGACGACCGCACCGGAGTCGGCTTCGTAGAACCCGGAGAGGATCTTCATCAGCGTCGACTTGCCGGCGCCGTTCTCACCGAGGATGCCGTGCAGCGAACCCTCGTCGACGGTGAACGTGACGCCGTCGCTGGCCCGGACGGGACCGAAGCGCTTGTGAATGTCGCGGATCTCCAACGCCATGTCAGCCGAGGTTACTCGACACGAACCGTCCGGATACTCCGATGGGGGAGACCACAACGGTCTCCCCCATCGATGTCGACGTTGTCGTTATCCGGCGGAGCTCGCCCCTTCCATGCCTTCGAGGAGTTGCTCCATGTACCAGATCTGCGGATCCGTCGCCGTCTCGCCGTCGGCGAGGAACGGGGATCCGTCCTGGTAGTTCAACGGGCCGACGAACGGGTTGATGGACCCGTCGCCGAGACCCTTGATGAACGTGTCGAGCGTTGCCGCGGCGTCGCTCGAGAGCGCATCGCCGTCGACCCACCCGATCATGCTCGTGTCCGGGTTGTTCATGTCGGTCCAGTCGGGTCCGATCCACTGGAACTGGGCCGTGTAGCTGCCGTCGAGCACCGAATTCAGCACGTCGAGGTACGCCGGGCCCCAGTTGAAGTAGGGAACACCGAGACAGACCTCGGGAGCTTCGCTGCACGCGCCCACGAAGTCGTACGGGATCGCCCACACGTTCTCGCCGGCCGCGGCCCGCTGGCCTGCAACGACGAGGGCCTCGGTGGTGTCGATTCCCGAGATCACGACGTCGGCGCCGCCGTCGTAGAAGGCGTTCGTGACCTCGGTCGGATCGAGCGTCACACCGGGGATGTTGAACCAGAACCCGATCCAGTTGACTTCCACGTTGAGCATCGCCGGGTCGTTGCCCGCATCTTCCCAACACTGCTGGGCGCCGAGGTAGACCGAGCTCGCAAGCCGGCGCGTCTCGTCGTTGATGAGCGGACCGAGGTAGGCGATCTTGCCGGTCTCCGAGGTCAGAGCCGCGGCGCATCCGGCGATCATCTTGCCGTAGATCATCTTGCCCATGATGTTGCCGAGTCGCTGCAGGTCGGGTTTGTAGTCCTGACCGTCGGCCCATGCGCTGTCACCCGACGACCAGATCATCGGGACGTCGGGATGGGCTGCCGCGGCCGCTTCGATCCCGTCCTTCATGTCATCCGACGTCGCGAAGATCAGCTTGGCGCCCTGGTCGATCATGTCGTCGACGACCTGCTCGACGGATGTCTCAGGCCGGTCCGCGGGGTTGACGGAATCCAGCGAGATCATCTTGGCGCCGGTCTTCTCCTCGAGGTACTTTCCGGCTTCGAAGTGTGCCTGGGACCAGCCGTGGTCGTTCTCCGGCCCGACGAGGATCATTCCGAAAGTGAATCCTTCTCCCGCGGGAGCAGCCACCGTGGTCGTCGACTCGGCGGGTGCCGCCGTGGTCGTCGTCTCCTCGCTGGAACTGCTGCATGCCGCAGCGATCAGCGCGAGAACGGCCAGCAACGCCAGCAGTCCGAATGCCCGTCTCGGTCGTTTCATCCGTGCCTCCAGTCGTTTCGGTCACGTAACGGAATCTGCGGCACGCCCGTACGGCGACCGCAGGGTTCCGCCATCCACTCTAGGCCGAAGGGATCGCGGTGAGATGCACCGGACTTGCGCTCCGCGCTCCGGTGCTCGAAACTCCGATGATGGAACGTTTCGCACAGCGCCGGGCCCAGTTCATGGAGCGGATCGGGGATGGGATCGCCGTCGTTCCCGCCGCCACCGAGACCGTTCGGAACGACGATGTCCATCACGAGTTCCGCCAGGCATCGAACTTCTTCTTCCTGACCGGATTCGACGAGCCGGATGCGGTGGCGCTCTTCGATCCTTCCCACGACCGGCCCTATGTCCTGTTCGTCCGGCCCAGGGATCCCGAGATGGAGTCCTGGAACGGCAAGAGAGCCGGCGTCGACGGGGCGAAGGAGCGATTCGGGGCGGACGATGCCCATCCGATCGCAGACCTCGGCAAGGTGCTGCGCGACCGGTTCCGCGGCCGCGAGGCGCTCTGGTACGGCCTCGGCTCGACGGTCGACGCCGAAGTTCTCGCAGCGTTGCGGCAGGCGCGATCCATGCGGATCAGAACTGGGGAGGTCGTTCCTTCCTCCGTCGTCGACCCGGCCGTCGTGCTCAGCGAACTGCGGTTGATCAAGTCGGATCACGAGATCGACGCGCTCCGCGAGGCATGTCGGATCTCCTCCGAGGGGCATGCCGAGGCGATCCGTTTCGCCCGCCCCGGCCGATCCGAACATGACGTCGAAGCGGCTATGGAGTACGTGTTCCGCGGGTCGGGCGCCGTTCGGGAGGGATACCCGTCGATCGTCGCGTCGGGGGACAACGCATGCATCCTCCACTACGTCGAGAACGACAGCGTTCTGACGGACGGCGATCTCCTCCTCATCGATGCCGCCGCGGAGATCGGATACCTGTCCTCCGACATCACCCGGACGTTCCCGGTCAACGGCCGTTTCAGTGAGGCGCAGCGTGCCGTGTACGACGTGGTCCTCGCCGCGCAGGAGGCCGTGATCGAAGCGTGTGCGCCGGGTCTGCGGTACACCGACATGCACGACATCGCGGTCCGCGTGCTGACGGGCGGCATGGTCGATCTCGGCCTCATTCCCGGACCGGTCGATGAGGCGATCCGGTACGGGTGGTATCGGGAGTTCTACTTCCACGGGACCGGGCACTGGCTCGGCATGGACGTCCACGACGCGGGGGCCTACAAGATCGACGGCGAGGGTCGTCCGCTCGTGCCCGGCATGACGTTCACGGTCGAACCGGGGATCTACGTCGCACGGGAGAAATCGTCGATCGATCTCTACGAGGTGCCTTTCGATGCCGACGCCGAACGGGATCTGGCGTATCGCGAAGGCGCGAGCGAAGCGAAACGCATCATCGCCGAGCGAAAGGACGGGGCGGAGAAGATCACGCATCGGGTCCCCGACCGCTTTCTCGGTATCGGCATCCGGATCGAGGACGATCTGCTGGTCACGCCGTCCGGCTGCGAGAACCTCACACGCGGTGTTCCGGTCGATCCCGACGAGATCGAGGCACTGTGGAACGAGGCTCCGACCGTTCCCGTGATCTGACGGCCGTGGAACCGTCTCCCGTCACGATCCCCGCAGTGACTTCCTGAACGACTCGAGCGATCGGACGACACCCGAAGCATCTTCGCCGATTCGCGGGAGCTTCGCCGACTGGCGCTCGTAGCGGCTGCGCGAGGAACGCTCCGGCGACGGCGCCTCTTCGGCCGTCTCCGTGGGAGCCGGCTCCGCCGCCTCCCACTCTGCACGCGCTACCGGCGGCTCGTCGTGCGATTCACGGACGACCGGCTCGGAGTCTGCCGCAACGACTTCGTCGCGAAGCCGGGTGGCTTCCTCTTCGGCCTCTGCGAGACGCCTCTCCGCACGGGCCCGGATGCTCTCAGCCGATTCCCGCGCCTCGGCGAGGATCCGCTCGGCCTGCGCCTCGGCCTGATCGGCGAGTTCCTTCGCCCTCGATTCGGCGACGCGGAGCGCCTCCTCGGCGGCTTCGGCGGCTGCGTTCGCCTTGGCGCTCGTATCATCGATCGTGTCGGCAGCTGCGGACCGTTCGTCGAGCTCGCGTTCGCGCCGCTCGATCTCGGCGATGCGGACCCGGAGCTCGTCTTTCTCGGCCTCGTGCTCTGCAGCCCGGCGATTCAGTTCGTCCCGCCGGCCCGCCAGGTCGGCTTTCTCCCGCTCGATCTCCTCCGCGAGGGCTGCATGCTCCGATCGGAGCTGCTCGAGCTCGCGAACTTCGGCCTGAAGCCGCTCGAGTTCCGCCTCCGCAGCGGTGGCTTCTCCTTCAGCGGAGGCGCGGATCCCGACGGCTTCGCGCTGTGCCTGCTCCACGATCTCGAAGGCCCGACGCTCGGCGTCGGCGAGATCGGCCGCCTGCATCCGAGCCGCCGTCAAGACGCGATCGGCCTCGTCCCGGAGGGCGTTCGCCGCGAGGCGGATCTCTTCGGCTTCGACCTTCGCCGCATCGAGCGTCTCGGCTGCGTTGCGCGCCTCGTTCTCGGCTTCTTCGAAGATGCGCGACGCTTCGCTCTCCTTGGCGGCGATCTGCTCGGCTTGCTCCGCCGCCTCTGCATGGATCCTTTCGACCTCGGCCGTTGCTTCGGCGATCTTCCCCGCTGCAGCGGCTTCCGCTTCGCCCACGATCTCCGCCGCCCGGTCCTCGGCCGTCTGGAGCACCTGGAGCTGCTCCTCGTACTCCTGACGGACCGATGCTGCCTTTTCACGCATGCGGGCCACGTCGTCCCTGGCCGCGGCGGTCATCTGCTCGACCGAATCGCGGGCTTCGGCGAGAAGCGCCTCCGCTTCGGATCTGAGCCTGGCGGACTGCTCGTCGGCCGATGCGGCCCACTGCTGTGCGTCCGCACGGATCGATTCTGCGGCCTCTCCGGCATCGGCCTGTATCACTGCCGCCGCCTCCTCGGCGGCGCGGATCAGCTCGGCGGCGCGATCCTCGGCGGCGACCCGCTCCCGCTCGGCATCCTCGATCGACGCGAGACGCACGCGTTCGGCCTCCTCGTACGCCTCGAGCACCGCCCCCTCCGCCTGAAGGGCGATCTCTTCGACGGATGCGATCCGTTCCTCGGCACGCGCCTCCGCTGCGAGGAGCATGCGATGCTGCTCGTCGGCCGCTTCCCACGAAGTTTCGGCGTCGACGAGAAGGCTGAGGGCGCGTTCTTCCTCCTCGGCGGCCTCCGCGAACCTGGCCTCGATCTTTCGATACGCCTGGTCGAAGACGACCGACGCATCGTGGTCGGCGCGTTGAACGGCCATCTCGGCGTAGCGGTCGGCCTCCGTTCGCACGGAGTCGGCCTCACGACGAACGTCCTCTGCTTCAGCCTGTGCAGCGGCGGCCTCGTCCCGTGCAGCATCGCGCACCGATTCTGCTTCGTCGTGGAGGCGCCTGGCGTCGGCAACGATCTCTTCCGCCTGGGCTTCGGCGGAATGCCGGTTCCTCTCCGCTTCCTCGCGGACGGCGCGTGCGGATCGCTCGGCCCCGTCGATGAGCGCCGCGGCGGCACTCTCCGCCTCCGCCCTGATGCGTTCCGCTTCCTCGCGAATCTTCGGCAGTTCCGCCTCGATCTGCTCCGCTTCCGCGCGCAGGCGGCTCACTTCTGCCTGGGCGTCCGCGAGCGCCGCACCGGTCTCTTCTTCCGCCGCCACGACTTCGGCCATGCGTTCTTCGAGGGCAAGGGCCCGGGCTTCGAGTTCGGCGTCCCGTTCTTCCGCGAGCGCTCTCGCGGCCTTCTCGGCTTCCTGAATCTCTGCTTCGATCTGGTCGCGATGCTCCTTCGCCTCGCGAACCATCGATTCGGCGGCGGACTCCGCTTCCGTGCGGATCCGTACTGCTTCTTCCACGGCCGCCGCCAGCTTCTCCTCAGATTCGATGCGGAGTCGCTCGGCGTCCTGCTCCGCGTTTCCCCGGATCTCGGCCGCCTGAGCGTCGAGCCCGAGAAGGATCGCCTGCATTCGCTCTTCGGCGTCGGCGATCAGTTCCCGCGCCTCGCGCTGAGCGGATGAAACCTTTCGTGCAGCTTCGAGGCGATCGATGTCGGCCTGATCGCGCGTACGGGTCACGGCGTCGCGAATGGCCTTGGCGGCAGCCTCCGCCCGGTCCACGATGGCTTCGGCCCGTTCCCGGGCCGCGGCCTCGATGCTCTCGGCTCGTTCGACGGCTGAAACCGAGTCGTCGTCGAGCGCAGCGAGGCGGCTCTCGAGACCTTTCCGGAGTTCCTCGACGCGGGCGGCGTTGCGCTCGGCCTCACTTACGAGCCGCTCGGCCTCAGCCCTCGCCTCGGCAAGGATCTGTTCGGCTTCCTGCTGCGCTGCAGCGCGCAGGGCGTCGCCTTCATCGTCACCGGCCGGCTCCCGTGCTTTCGCCATCTCGGCGGCGGCAGCCGTCG
This sequence comes from Acidimicrobiia bacterium, assembly GCA_029939995.1. Taxonomy (GTDB): domain Bacteria; phylum Actinomycetota; class Acidimicrobiia; order Spongiisociales; family UBA5794; genus JAHEEL01. Next base: position 90,830 of record JAOZRW010000001.1, read on the forward strand.
CCTCCGCGATGATCTCCTCCGCCGTCTCCCGGGCCTCGGCGAGTACGTCGTCGGCGGCCTGCATGTCGCCGTCACCGGGGTTTGAGGCCTCGATCTGCTCGACCGTCTCGGTGAGACGCCGCACCTCTTCGATGAGGCGTTCGCGCTCCATCTCGAGCTCGGCGATGACCCGCTGGGCGGTCTCATCCTCGGATGCGCGGATCCGCGCGGCGTCGGCCTCCGCCGATGCGATGATCTCCTCGGCGCGCGCCCTCGCATCTTCGATGATCGCGCCGTCACCGGCCGCGCCGAGGGCTTCCTCGGCGGATGCCCTGGCATCCCGTTCGATCGCCGCGGCCCTGTCCCGAGCTTCAGCCTCGATCTTGGCGGCCTGCTTCCTGGCGCGGCTCAACACCCGATCCTTGGCGTCGAAGACGGCGACCATGGCGCTGTCGATCGACTGGCCTTCGGCGGATCGCCCCTTCTGCGCCTCGAATTCCGCCGCCTGCAGGCGGGTTTTCGTCTCGAGAGCCCAGTGCTCGAGTTCGCGGAAGTTCGCCTCGAGTTCGCGGAGGAATTCTTTGACTTCGTGCTTGTCGTATCCCTTGCGGGTCGTGCTGAACTCGCGGGAATCGATCGAAGCCGGCATGTGCGGGGTCTTATTGCTCACGCAGGTTGTATCGGCGTCCCGTCGTGACCACTTGAAGTAGAAAAGGAAACATCCCGGACGCGACCGGGACGGCCCGAAGGCCGCCCCGTTGTCGTCGTCCTTTCGGCCCGATCAGACGGCGTTGACGACGCTCTCATCGAGACCCGGGAAGGTCCGGAGGAACTCGCGGCGCTCTTCCTTCAGCCGGGCAACGATCGCGTTGTACTCGTCCATCCGCCCCTGCCGCTCGTAGAGACGCCTGGGCTGGAGCAGCTCCGGGTCATCGAACCCGGGGAGGTCCGCAGCGACGAAGTAGCCGAAGTCGGGATCCTCCTCCCACGTGATCGAGCCCTCGACGATGGCCTGAACGGCTGCGGATGAGTGCCGGATCTTCACCTTCTTCGAACGCTCGTCGTCGTCCCCGCCTCCGACGCGGCCCGTCGACAGGAGATACACCTCGAGTTCCGGCATCGTGTCGAGCAGTTCGAGAAGCCGGTTGCCCTGAACGGCGTCGTTCGTGAAGAAGAACGGGTTCGTCCCGGGGACCCGCAGGCTCTTCCCTGCTTCGGATGCACCGCCGGCGGACGTCCCCTTCGTCTCGCCGAGCATGAAGTACGCCGCCGCCTGTTCACGCTTGAGCTTCACGATCGCGGGGATGATCGTCTCGTTGCGGTTGAGGAGCAGCAGGTAGTTGACGGGGGGAAGGTTGTTCGGGTTCCTGTGGCGAATGTTCGCGAGAGGGAACGTCGAACGGCCGTTGCGCGTGTAGCTGTCGTCGAAGAAGTCGACGTGGCCGTCGGGATCCGTGTGCGTGTTCTCGAGCCACGCATCCGGCCTCGTCGTACCGCCGTAGATCGTCGGCTCGTCGTCCTCGTCGAGTCCGTAGGTCTTGGCGAAACACCCGTTCTCGGACGAGTACACCTTGCCTCCGGGGAAGAGGGCGACGAAGTCGTCCTGCACGGGCAGCGATCCGAGCTGCTGACGGAACGTGGTCGTCGTCTTCCCCGTCCCGGAGAGCCCGAGGATCAGCGCGACCTTCTCCTCTCCGTCGACGTTCGGGAACGTCTTGAGCCCGGAGTGGAGCGCCAACCCGCCCTTCGCGAACACGAGGTGGTTCCACATGCGGAGGCCGCCCATCTTCGATTCGCCGAAGTAGTCCGATCCGAACACGCGGGTGACGTAGTTCTCATGATCGACGGCGATCAGGCGGTCGTCGGACTTCCCCGGCGCCATGAGACCGGGCGTGTAGATGACGGTGAACTCGGGCGCCCAGTCGTCGTCCTTCGGGAAGAACAGCTGCTGCTGCATCGCCGGGATGTTCGCCGACGTCTTCTCCATGTAGAGACGGCTCGCCGTGCGGAACTCGGGATCCGGTCCGATGTAGCCCTCGATCAGGATCATGTCCTTATCGGCGATGTAGGCATCCTGTTTCGCCGCCCACTCGTCGTACTCGGCGCGGGTCATGGCCGGTTTGAAGGTCTCGTCGTCGTCGACGAAGAACGTCGACTTCGCGAGCCGGGCCGTCATCTCCGCCTTGTAGCTGAGGTTGCCGAACTCGGTCTCGATGATGCGCGGCATGAACTCGAGGGCCCACTCCCGCATCTGCTCCTGGGTCGGATTCTTCTCTACTGATGCCGCATGCGGCAGTTTGATCGTCAAGGCGACCCCTCCCTTATTCGTTGTGTTCCGTTGCGCCGGCTAGGCGATCGTGATCGTTTCGTCGAGGTAGACGTCCTGGATGGTGCGGAGGAGAGCCGCTCCTTCGTCCATGGGACGCTGGAACGCCTTGCGGCCCGAGATGAGTCCCATGCCGCCTGCTCGCTTGTTGATGACGGCCGTCCGGACGGCCTGCTCGAGGTCGCCGGCACCCGACGATGCGCCGCCGCTGTTGATGAGTCCGGCGCGGCCCATGTAGCTGTTGACGACCTGCCAGCGCGTGAGGTCGATCGGGTTGTCGGTCGTGAGCTCGTCGTACACCAGATCGTGGGTCCGGCCGAACTTCACGGCCCGGTAGCCGCCGTTGTTGGTCGGCTGCTTCTGCTTGATGATGTCGGCTTCGATCGTGACGCCGAGGTGGTTCGCCTGCCCGGTGAGGTCCGCCGAGGCGTCGTAGGAGACCCCGTCCACGGTGAAGTCGGGGTTGCGGAGGTACGTCCACAGGACGGTGAACATCCCGAGCTCGTGAGCGAGCTCGAACGCCTCCGAGACCTCCTGGAGCTGACGCATCGACTCGTCGGATCCGAAGTAGATGGTGGCCCCGACGCCTGCGGCTCCGAGGTTCCATGCTTGCTCGACGGATCCGTACATCACCTGGTCGTAGGTGGCCGGGTAGGTGAGCAACTCGTTGTGGTTCATCTTGACGATGAACGGGATCTTGTGCGCGTACTTGCGTGAGGCCATCCCGAGCACGCCGAACGTCGTCGCGACGGCGTTGGTGCCGCCCTCGATGGCGAGCTCGATGATGTTGACCGGATCGAAGTAGATGGGATTCGGAGCGAACGACGCCGCCCCGGAGTGCTCGACGCCCTGGTCGACGGGGAGGATGGACACGTAGCCCGTGCCGGCCAGACGGCCGGAGTTGAAGAGCTGTTCGAGGTTGCGTAGGACCTGCGGGTTGCGGTCCGTCTGGGCGAAGACCCGGTCGACGAAATCGGGGCCGGGGAGCTGGAGGCTCTCCTTCGAGATCCCGGCGGCTTCGTAGGTGAGGAGCGCTTCGGCTTCGTCGCCGAGCAGTGCGTGGATATCCATGAGGTTCTCCTGAGATCGGTGGGTACCCCCACATTATCCCCGAAACCACCCCTATCACCGGCCCCGTCCCGAACCCAGGGTTCTCTGCGCCCTATGTGCCGTCTCCGGCCCGCGGTTCGCAGCGTCAGATACCGAGGAAAGCCGCGGCGTCCTCCGCTGCCCGTGTCGCGAGGGCAACCAGGTCGTCCTCGGCCCCGAGCCAGTCATCTCCGGCGGCTCCGCGCAGGTCGACGTAGATCTTCAGCTTCGGCTCGGTCCCCGACGGGCGGATCAGGGCCCGGCCGGAATCGCCGAGCGACAGTTCGACGAGCGGTGTGGCGGCCAGGTAGCGGGGACGGTTCTCCGCACCTTGCCGGTAGTCGGTGACGCCGGTGACGGTAAGACCGCCGAGCGTCTCCGGTGTGCGCTCGGCGAGCAGCGCCATCGCTGCGGCGATCTCGTCTGCTCCCTCCGCGCCCGGGCGAACGATGCTCTTCTGCGTCGAGACCCAGAGGCCGTGCTTCCGGTACAGGTCACCGAGCAGGTCCCAGACGGTCGCCCCGTCCGCTCGCGCTCCGGCGACGAGACCGGCGAACGCGACGGCCGCGGATATCCCGTCCTTGTCCCGCACGGTCTGCCCCACGGAGTACCCGAGCGCCTCCTCGTATCCGAACACGTACTCTCCCCGTCCCTCCGCTTCGAGATCGAGCGCCGCGTTCCAGATCCACTTGAACCCCGTGAGGGTCCTGTCGTAGACGGCGCCGTACTCGTCGGCGATCGAGGCGAGCATCGGCGACGAAACGATGCTGTTCAGCACGATCGGCCGGTCGGTACGGGCACCTGCCAGCATGTAGTCGCCGAGAAGCACCCCGATCTGGTTCCCGGTGAGCTGCCGGAATCCGGCCCCGGGCTCGGGGATCGAAACCGCGAGCCGGTCCGTGTCCGGATCGTTCGCGATCACGAGATCCGCGTCGATGGCCATCGCCAGCTCGTGCGCGAGATCCATCGCTCCCGGCTCCTCCGGGTTGGGAAATGCGACGGTGGGGAAGTGACCGTCCGGTTCGAACTGTGCCGCGACGGGATGAACCCTCGAGAACCCGAACCGATCGAGGGCGGCGACGACGTACTTCCCGCCGACGCCGTGCATGGCGGTGTAGACGATGCTGATGTCCCGATCCCCCGGCTCCGTCGGAACGCTCTGTGCTACCTCGTGCAGGTACTCGTCGAACACGTCGGGGCCGATCGGCGTTGCAGCGGCGCCCACGATGTGTGCCAGGGGTACTTCGGATGCGGGGCCGACGTTGGCGATCGCATCGGCGATCTGCAAGTCGGTGGGTGGAACGATCTGCGCACCGTTCGCCGCGTACACCTTGTAGCCGTTGTCCGCCGGCGGGTTGTGCGAGGCCGTGACCACGATGGCCGCGACGCCACCGAAGTGGAGCGAGGCGTACGCCACCAGCGGTGTCGGCACCGGATCGGCGAAGTAGCGCACCTGGAAGCCGGCGGCCACGAGAACGGCGATCGTGTCTTCCATGAAGGTCGCCGACGAGAGTCGTGCGTCACGTCCAACGACGACGGGTCCGGCGTCCGTCCCAAGAGTGCCGAGGAGGTAGTCGGCGACGCCCCTGGTCGCCCGGATCACCGTCGCGCGGTTCATCCGGTTGGATCCGGCCTCGACACGGCCGCGAAGGCCGGCCGTGCCGAACTGGAGCGTCGCTCCCATCCGTTCGGTGAGTTCGTCGATGTTGCCGGAGTCGACGATGCCCTGGAGCTCGGCGCGGGTCACCGGGTCGGGATCGCCCGCGATCCATTCGGCTGCTGCTTCGTAGAGATCGTTCATACGGCGTAGCGTACTGAACCCTGCACGATCGGAACCGCGAATCTCCGGGGCTTCCCATCCCGTATCGTTCGGGACTATCGGCCCTCCGGCGCGGGCCGTCGTCCCCTGACCGCACCGAGATCGGTGACGTACGATGCCATCGTGATGTCCACCACCCGTGTTCGCCATCGACTTCGCGTCTCCGGAATCGTCCAGGGAGTCGGGTTCCGGCCGTTCGTTCACACCCTGGCGACCGACATGGGGCTCGCGGGTTTCGTCGGCAACGACACCGACGGCGTCTTCGTCGAAGTCGAGGGTCCCGAACCGGAACTCGATCGCTTCTCCACACGCCTCGTGGCCGACGCCCCGCCGGCGGCTCGTATCCGCAACATCGACACGAGGCGAATCGCCGCCGTGGGAGAAACCTCCTTCAAGATCGTCGCCAGCCATCACGCCGCCACGGGGACCGCCCTCGTCTCGCCCGATCTGCGGATCTGTGACGACTGCCTCGCCGAACTCCACGATCCGGGCGACCGGCGGTTCCGGTACCCGTTCATCAACTGCACGAACTGCGGTCCCCGGTTCACGATCACCGAGCGAACGCCGTACGACCGTCCCGGCACGACGATGGCCCCGTTCGAGATGTGCCCGGCGTGCCGTGCCGAGTACGACGACCCGACCGACCGGCGGTTCCACGCCCAACCGAACGCCTGTCCCGCGTGCGGCCCGACCGTTTCGTCGATTCCCCCGTCGAACGACCCGATCGGCGACGCCCGCGGCCGTGTCGCCGAGGGAAAGATCGTGGCGATCAAGGGTCTCGGCGGCTACCACCTCGCATGCGACGCGACGTCCGACGCCGCCGTCCGGCGACTCCGGCTGCGCAAGGGGCGTGTGGACAAGCCGTTCGCCGTGATGGTGGCCGATCTCGAGACCGCCCGTTCTCTGACGTCGGTGGAGACCGGGGAGGAGCGTCTCCTCACTTCCCGTGAACGACCGATCGTTCTGTTGCACAAGCGGCCGGGCGCCCGTATCTCCGATCTCGTCGCACCGGGCAACGGCCATCTCGGCATCATGTTGCCCTACACGCCGCTGCATGCGCTTCTGCTCGAACCCGGCGACGTGTGGGTGATGACGTCCGGCAACCGATCCGAAGAACCGATCGCCATCGACAACGACGAGGCGGTCGACCGACTCGGCTCGATCGCCGACTCCTTCGTCACCCACGACCGGGACATCCGTGTTCCGTGCGACGACTCGGTCGTCCGGATGCTCGACGACTCCGAGTACCCGATCCGCCGATCCCGCGGCTACTCACCGTTCCCCGTGCCGCTCCCATTCGACGTCGCCCCGACCCTGGCGACCGGAGGCGAATTGAAAGCCACATTCTGTCTCGCCGCCGGACGCGACGGGTTCATGAGCCAGCACATCGGCGACATGGAGAACCTCGAGACCCTCGATGCGTTCACCGCCGCCGTCGGGCACTTCACCGGCCTCTTCCGCATCGAACCGGAACTGATCGCCTGCGATATGCACCCCGGCTATCTCTCGACGAAGTGGGCGCTCGAGCGTGGCCTCCCCGTCGAACGCATCCAGCATCACCATGCCCACATCGCATCCCTCATGGCCGAGCACGGACGATCCGATCGGGTCATCGGGTTCTCGTTCGACGGCACCGGCTACGGCGTCGACGGAACCGTCTGGGGTGGCGAGATTCTCGTCGCCGACTACGAGGGTTTCGACCGGGTGGGTCACCTCTCCCCCGTTCCCCTCCCCGGCGGCGACGCCC
>JAOZRW010000001.1:97799-153942 GCA_029939995.1 Acidimicrobiia bacterium
CATCTTCGCTCCGCCGCCATCCCCTGGGCCGACGACCTTCCCCCCGTCCGGAACACGGCCGACGTCGAGCGTGCGCTCCTCGAGACGCAGATCGATCGGGGCATCAACACGGTCCCGACGACCAGCATGGGCCGTCTCTTCGACGCCGTGTCCGCGCTCGCCGGTGTGTGTCAATCCGCCACCTACGAGGCCCAGGCGGCGATCGAACTCGAGGCCCTCGTCGACGCCGCCCGGGGAGGTGCCTATCGGTTCGAGCTGCGGAATGACGGCGGCCGCTTGATCATCGACCCCCGACCGGTCCTCGCGTCGGTCATCGACGACGTCCGGACGGGAACCGCCTCCGGGACGATCGCCGCGCGCTTCCATCGGGGTGTCGCCGACGTGATCGTCGCCGCTGCTCTGATCGTCGGAGCGGACACCGGGCTCGCTACCGTTGGCTTGAGCGGAGGAGTGTTCCAGAACGTGACCCTGACCCACGCGGCGAACGAGATGCTGAGCGATGCCGGTTTCGAAGTGCTCGTGCATCGACTGGTGCCGCCCAACGACGGAGGCCTGGCGCTCGGTCAGGCCGTGATCGCCGCAGCGAGGAGATAGGAATATGTGTCTCGGTATCCCGGGGAAGATCGTCGAGATCACCGGCGAGGGCATCACCCGAACCGGGAAGGTCGACTTCGACGGCATCGTCAAAGAGGTCAATCTCGCCTATGTTCCCGAAGCGCAGGTCGGTGACTACACGATCGTCCACGTCGGATTCGCCATCACCCGCCTCGACGAGGAGGCGGCGCTCGCCACGCTCGCCCATCTTCAGGAGATCGAGGCCGTCGAAGTGGAACTGGATCCCGATGCGGCGCTCGCCGCCGAGGAAGCGATCGCGACGGGCGATTCATGAAGTACCTCGACGAGTTCCGCGATCCCGACCTGGCGCTGCAACTCATCGACGAGATCGCAGCGATCACGACTCGACATCACGTCCTCATGGAGGTGTGTGGCGGCCAGACGCATTCGATCATCCGCAACGGGATCGACCGGCTCCTGCCGGACGACATCGAGATGGTGCACGGGCCCGGATGCCCCGTCTGCGTCACGCCACTCGAGACGATCGACAAGGCACTCGAGATCGCCTCGCGCGACGGCGTCATCTTCTGCTCGTTCGGCGACATGCTGCGCGTCCCGGGATCCGGCAGGGACCTGTTCTCGGTCAAGAGCGCCGGCGGCGACGTCCGTATCGTCTACTCGCCGCTCGACGCCGTTCAGATAGCGAAGGACAACCCGGATCGCGAGGTCGTCTTCTTCGGCATCGGCTTCGAGACGACCGCGCCGGCCAACGCTATGGCCGTCTATCAGGCGGAACAGGAAGGACTGACGAACTTCTCGATGCTCGTCTCCCACGTGCTCGTGCCGCCGGCGATGCGAGCCATCCTGGACTCCCCGACCAACCGCGTCGAGGCGTTTCTCGCCGCCGGTCACGTCTGTTCTGTGATGGGGTTCGAGGAGTATCTGCCGATCGTCGAGGAGTACGGAACTCCGATCGTCGTCACCGGGTTCGAGCCGATCGATCTCCTGCGCGGCATCAAGGCCGCCGTCCTCCAGCTCGAAGAGGGCAGGGCCGAAGTGGAGAACGCGTACGAACGAGCCGTCACCCGTGAGGGGAATCTCCCCGCCCAGCAGATGATCGACGACGTGTTCGGGACGATCGACAGGAACTGGCGCGGCATCGGGGCCATCCCGCAGTCGGGCTGGGCGCTGTCCGAGCGGTTCCAGACGTTCGACGCCGCCGAGCGGTTCACCGTCACCGGCATCGACACGGTCGAATCACCCCTGTGCCGTGCCGGCGAAGTGCTGCGCGGCACGCTGAAGCCGGACCAGTGCCCGGCATTCGGGAAGGAGTGCACGCCGCGCACGCCGCTCGGGGCGACGATGGTGTCGGCCGAGGGGGCATGCGCCGCCTACTACCTGTACGGACGGTTCCGCGAGATGGAGGCGAAGCCGTGAGCGTCGAAAACTGGACCTGTCCGATGCCGCTCCGGGACCATCCGGCGATCGTGATGGGACACGGTGGGGGCGGACAGCTCTCCGCCGAGCTCATCGAGCATCTCTTCGTCCCCGCTTTCGGGGACGGTCAGCTCACCGAACTTGCCGACGCCGCCGTGCTGGACCCGGGTGGTCCGATCTCCTTCTCGACCGACACGTTCACCGTCCACCCCCGGTTCTTCCCCGGCGGCGACATCGGCGAGCTGGCAGTGAACGGAACCGTGAACGATGTCGCGATGAGGGGCGCCGTGCCCCGCTACCTGAGCGTCGGGTTCATCCTCGAGGAGGGCCTCCCGATGGCCGAACTCGGCGTCATCGTGGAGTCGATGGCCCGCGCGGCACGACACGCCGGCGTGACGATCGTCACCGGCGACACGAAGGTCGTCGATCGCGGCCACGGCGACGGCATCTACATCAACACGACGGGCATCGGGATCATGCGCGCCGACGCCGACATCCGCCCCCAGCGCGCACAGCCGGACGACGCGATCATCGTCTCGGGCACGATGGGCGATCACGGCATGGCGATCATGTCGGTACGCGAGGGTCTCGAGTTCGAGTCGTCGATCGCCTCGGATTCTGCTGCGCTGAATCACATGATCAACGACGTGCTCGACACCGGCGCCGACGTGCACGTGCTGCGGGATCCGACCCGCGGCGGACTCGCCGCCTCGCTCAACGAGATCGCGGTCGCTGCCGACGTCGGTGTTCTCATCGACGAGCGCTCGATCCCCGTCGACCGGACCGTCGCAGCAGCGTGCGAGATGCTCGGGATGGACCCGATGTACGTGGCGAACGAGGGCAAGGTCGTCGCATTCGTCCCCGCCGACGATGCGGATCTTGTGCTCAAGGCGATGCGTTCGCATCCGGAGGGGGCGAACGCCGCGATCATCGGCGAGGTCACCGACACGCACCGCGGCATGGTGGCTGCAAGGACCCCGCTCGGGGCGACGCGTGTCGTCGACATGCAGGTGGGCGAGCAACTCCCCAGAATCTGTTGATCCCTCCGTTTCTCGCGTAGATGGTGGAAGCCCGCCTCCGATAGTTGCGCGAGAACGGACGAGGGTCGGCTGGGAGTTGGTACATTCCCCGTGCCACGAACAGGGAGGCCTGAGGATGCAGCTCACCGGAACGAAAGCGCTCGTCACAGGGGCCGGAGGCGGGATGGGGCTGGCGGTGGCCAACGACCTGATCTCCCGCGGCATCGACGTGTTCATGGTCGATGCGAAGCCGGAACCCTCCGGGATTGCCGACGGACCGGGCGGGTACTCGTTCCTCTCGACTGATCTCCGGACCGAAACGAACGTGAACGCTGCGGTCGACGCGGCCATCGCGTTCCTGGGACGGATCGACTACTTCGTGAACACCATCGGGGTGCTCTGGCTCGGCCGTGATCGGTCCGCGATCGACATCGACCTCGATGTCTGGGACGCCGTCTTCGACATCAACCTCAAACTCGACGTGCTGTTGTGCCGCAAGGTGATCCCGGAGATGAAACGGATCGGGGGCGGTTCGATCGTGCACTTCTCGTCGATCGATGCACTGCGGGGAGATCCCTCGCCGCAGGACGCCTACGGAGCATCGAAAGCGGCCCTCATCCGGCTGTCGAAGTCGCTGGCGATCCAATTCGCCGCAGACGGCATCCGCTCCAACGTCGTCATCCCCGGACCGACACTCACGCCGATGCAGGAGCGGTGGGACGACGATGCGGAATCCCGCGACCGCGTAGCCGCCGCGATCCCGCTCGGGCGGCTCGGAGAGGCCACCGACATGGCCGCCGTCTGCGTGTTCCTCCTCTCCGACAACGCCGGCTACATCACCGGCACCGAGATCGTCGTCGACGGAGGACTCACCGCGCTTCCGTGACCGCGGTGGCCGGCCACCCGACCCGCCGAATCAGCCGGTGCTCGACGACCGGTATGCCCAGAGCCAGAGCAGGCCCATCGCCCCGAACACAACGGCAGAGATGATCCGTTCGGTGGTTGCCTCGACGCTCAACACGCGCACGACGAAGATGAGGCTCGCCCCGAGGCTCAAGATACCCAGCATGAGAAACCCGCTGCGCGGAAAGGCACGCGAAGTCATCCCGGCAAACCTCCTGTCATCGGTAATCGATTGTCACCCGGACGGGCCCACCGGGCCAGAGGCGAAGGTCCCCGGCCGGTCTCGCTCGGCAAGGTCGGCCGTTCCGATCAAACCAGCGCGATGCCCGTTTCGACGGCTTCGAGGTTCACTTCCGAAAACGAGCCGGCCGCGGCTGCAACCCGGAGGGCGTCGAGCGGATAGGGACCGGTCATGGCGAGAGCCGCCGCCAGGTACACGAGGCCCATCGACGTCTTCGGGATGCGTCGCTCCGCCGACTTCGGATCGATCACGACAACCTGAGCCTCCGTATCGAGATCGGCGTACTCGGGGATCGTCAGCACCAGATCGTTCGCCGTCATCGCCGACAGGTACGGACCCGCCTTGCCGTGCCCGTCCGCCGAGATGATCGCCAGCACGTCCGGTCGCGTCACCGCCGTCAGGGGCATCTCCTCCGGTGCCAGCCAGAGTTCGGACACCGAATGCCCGGACTTCACCGTCACCGGATAGTCGTCACGCTGCGCCGCCCACAAACCGGAGCGGATCGCTCCGAGCGCGATCAGCCGCGAGGCGGAGCGGATCTTCCCCCCGGCAGATCCGGCGACGACGAGCGACATCGGATGGTCGAGAGTCGACTCGAACTCGACGGGGATCGGGCGGGCGCTCAATGTCGGTGTTCCGACGATCGCTTCATGCGCTGCCCGGTACCCGGTGGCGTACTCGGTGACCTCCCGGTCGTAGAGCAGGCCCGGCTCCATCCCCCAGGACCGCATCGAGTCCTCCATGCCCGCACGGGTGAACTTGTTGGACCGGACGTAGTAGGCGGTGCACAGATCCCACACGTCGAGGAGTGCGAAACCGGGTTTGCGCATCCCGGCTGCGATCCGATCGGCGAGGTCGTGGTCGAAGGACGAGCCCCGGTACACGTACCCGGCGCCGTTGACGCCCACCGTTGCGCAGATGTCGAGCGGATGTTCGAGGTTCCCGAGCGGCGTCGTCGACGTGATTCCCCCTTCGGGCGTCGTCGTCGAATGCTGGCCGCCCGTCATCCCGAAGTTCAGGTTGTTCATCACGATGACCGTGATGCCGATATTGCGGCGGGCGGCCGAGATGAGGTGTGTTCCTCCGATGCCGGTGCCCCCGTCGCCCATGATCACGACAACGTCGAGATCCGGATCGGCGAGCTTGATGCCCGTGGCGTACGTGATCGATCTCCCGTGGAGGCCGTGGAACGCCGACGTGATGAAGTACTGGTCGGACAACCCCGAACAGCCGATGTCGGACACGATGACGACTTTCGCCGGATCGAGGTCGAGCTTGATCATGGCTTCGTTCAACCGGTCGAGGATCGGCCCGTGTCCGCATCCCGGGCAGAACGGGTAGGGATCGTCGGTCCGGAAGGTGGAGATCGGCGTGATCGTCACCGTGGTCATCGAACCGCCTCCATGATCTCGTCGACGGTGATGAGCCGACCGTCGATCCGGTTCACGCCCACGACCTCTCGATCGCCGGCGATCCGATCGATCTCCCTGCGGTAGAGGCCCATGTTGAGCTCGGGGACGACGATACGGCCGATGCCATCGAACGCCGAGCCGAGGGCGGTCTCCGGGATCGGCCAGAGGCTCTGCACAACGGCGCCCGAAACGGCGACGCCCCCCGAGCGAAGCCGGCGAACGGCTGCGCGTGCCGACCCTGCGGTGACGCCGTAGGACAGGATGAGTGTGCCGGCCCCCGCTTCGAGATCGGTGTCGACCATCTCGATCTCATCGCGATGATCCTCGATCTTCGCGACGAGGTGCTCGTTGAGTGCCCCCACCTTGGCCGGGTTCTTCGTGATGTAGCCGCCCTCGTCGTGTGTGGATCCCGTGAACCGGAAGGCGTCGCCGTATCCGTAGTGCCGCATCGGCTCGACGGCATCGGCCGGCTCCCACGAGTACGGCACACCCTTGTCCTTCTCGACGCGGGCGGGAACGTCGACCGTGGGGTAGTGGTCGACGTCGACGGCCGACAGCGTCATCGTGATCTCCTTGTCGGTGAGAACGAAGACGGGACAACGGAACCGCTCGGCGAGCTCGAACGCCTTCACCGTCAGCGAGTACGACTCGGGGACGCTCGAAGGGGCGAGCACGATGACCGGATAGCCGCCGGCGGTTCCCCACCGCACGAACTGCACATCCCCCTGGGCGGCCGTCGTCGCACCTCCCGTCGCCGGTCCGAGGCGCTGCACGTCGACGATGACGAGCGGCACCTCGCCCATCACGGCGACGCCGATGTTCTCCGAGTAGAGGCTGATCCCGGGACCCGAGGTTGCGGTCATCGAGCGTTCGCCCGTCATGGTCGCTCCGAGGCACATGCCGATCGAGGCGATCTCGTCTTCGCCTTGCATCGCGACGCCGCCGACCTTCGGGAGTTCTCGCATCATCGCCATCAGGATCCCGGATGCCGGGGTGATCGGATAACCGGCGAAGAAGGTGCAGCCGGCGTCGATCGCCCCGCGCACGATCGCCGTCGCCCCGTCGACGTACTCCCGTCTGGGTGCCTGGATGTTCGTGGTCATGCCCTGCAGGCTAGGCAGCCCCCGATCGATCCAGGACGCGTCACACGTGCCCGGGATTCGACCGGACGGCCGTCCCGGACACGTGCGGCGGGAGGACCCGTGTCAGTCCTGTGCGTTGGCCGCCGACTCGGCGGCGATCTCGGCGACGATGTCGGCGTTCGCCAGCGTCGTCACATCACCGAGTTGACGTTCTTCCGAGATGTCCTTCAACAGCCTCCGCATGATCTTCCCGGACCGGGTCTTCGGAAGGTCGGCCGTGAACACGATGCTCTTCGGCTTCGCGATCGGACCGATCGTCTCCGCGACGTGGTTCCGGAGTTCCTGCAGCAATGTCTCGTCGCCGACGATCCCTCCACGGAGTGTGACGAACGCCGCTATCGCCTGCCCGGTCACCGGATCCTTACGGCCGACGACCGCCGCTTCGGCAACCGCCGGATGCGACACGAGCGCCGATTCCACCTCCGTCGTGGAGATGTTGTGACCCGCGATGAGCATGATGTCGTCGACCCTCCCGAGGAGCCAGAAGTAGCCGTCGTCGTCGCGCTTGACGCCGTCGCCCGGGAAGTACATCCCGTCGAAACGCGACCAGTAGGTGTCGACGTACCGCCGATCATCCCCGTAGATGGTGCGGAGCATCGCCGGCCACGGATGCGTGAGAGCGAGGAACCCGCCGCCCGGCTTCGGAACCTCGTTCCCGTCCTCGTCGACCGCCGTCGCCCCGACGCCGGGGAACGGGAAGGTCGCAGAGCCCGGCTTCGTCGGCACCGCACCCGGCAGCGGCGTGATCATGATCATGCCGGTCTCCGTCTGCCACCACGTGTCGACGATCGGGCATTTCTCGTGGCCGATGTGCTCGTGATACCACATCCACGCCTCGGGGTTGATCGGCTCGCCGACCGTTCCGAGAAGGCGCAGCGACGACAGGTCGTGCATGGCCGGATACTCGTCGCCCCACTTCATGAACGCCCGGATGGCCGTCGGCGCCGTGTAGAAGATCGTGACCTTGTAGTCCTCGATGATCTGCCAGAGACGGTCCTTCTTCGGAGCATCCGGCGCCCCTTCGTACATCACGCCGGTGACGCCGTTGGCGAGCGGCCCGTAGACGATGTAGGAGTGGCCGGTGACCCAGCCGATGTCGGCGCCGCACCAGTACACGTCGTCGTCCTTGATATCGAAGACGAGGCTGTGAGTCGTCATGATGCCGGTGAGATAGCCGGCCTGTGTGTGGACGATGCCCTTGGGCTTCCCGGTGGTACCGGACGTGTAGAGGATGTAGAGCATGTCCTCAGCGTCCATCACCTCCGGCTCGCAGACCGTGGATTGCCCCTCCATCAGGTCATGCCACCACAGATCCCGCCCCTCGGTCATGGGAGCGTCGTTCTTCGCCCGTTCCACGACCACGACGTGCTCGATCGAAGGGGAGGCCGCGACGGACACGTCGGCATGTTCCTTCAGCGGGAAGATCGACCCCTTGCGCCACGACCCGTCCTGGGTCACGAGCACCTTCGCCTCTGCGTCCTGGATCCGGTCTGCGAGGGAGTCGGATGAGAATCCGCCGAAGACGACCGAGTGAATCGCGCCGATCCTCGCGCAGGCGAGCATCGTGATCGGCAGTTCGGGAACCATGCCCATGTACACGGCGATACGATCACCCTTCTCGACGCCGAGCGACTTGAGGACGTTCGCGAACTTCGTGACTTCCTCGTAGAGCTCGCGGTAGGTGATGTCCTTCGTGTCGCCGGGCTCGCCGATCCAGTGATACGCGACCTTGTCGCCGATCGTGTCGAGGTGCCGGTCGAGGCAGTTGTATGACAGGTTGAGCTTCCCGTCCTCGAACCACTTGTAGAAGGGCGGGTTGTCGGAATTGAGCGCGACCGTCGGCTCCTGGAACCAGGTGATGCGCTCGAGGGCCTGCTTCATCCACCAGGATTCCCAGTCGGCGGATTCGTCGTAGATCTCAGGTCCAGCGTTCGCAGCGGCGGCGAATTCTTCTGACGGTGGGAAGACACGGTCTTCAGACAGCAAGTTCTCGAGAGTGGTGTCGGCCACGGCAACCTCCGGATAGCGGTCGGATATTCCCAGAGTATGCGGTCTGGCGTCCGATCGGGAGGGCCGGAGGACCCTGAAGGTGGGGCCGGAGGACCCTGCTCTCCTCTTTCGGAACGCCGACAAGTCGATATACTCAAGTGCCACTGCTCATCCGAGGCCGTTATGATCCGGGGGCCCTGCCCCCATCGTCCAGAGGCCTAGGACTCCGCCCTTTCAAGGCGGCAACGGGGATTCGAATTCCCCTGGGGGCACGTACGGGGGCGTGGTGAAGTCTGGAGTTCACGCCGGCCTGTCAAGCCGGAGGTCGCGGGTTCAAATCCCGTCGCTCCCGCCAGATGCTTCCGCCCGGGTTTCGGCCCGGGCGTTGGTGTCTGCTCGGTCAGGTAGCTCAGCTGGTAGAGCGCTGGTCTGAAAAACCAGAGGTCGGCAGTTCGACCCTGCCCCTGACCACGGATCGGGCCCCGCAGTGCAGGGGCCTTCGCCGCGTCCGGGGTCTCCACGTCCGCCCCCCGTGCTTCGAACCGCCCCTCTGCGTGATCGAAGACACGAACGATCTCAGTCCACCGGTTCGCGGGAGGCAGTCATCCTCCGCTCGACGACGAAACCGGGCCGCTCGTAGATCCGACCCGCTCCCCGATGGGTTCTCCGAGCCGCCCGAGAGCCCTTTCACACCTACGAACCCTGTTTCGCAGCACCTGGCAGAATGGGCAGGTGCCGTACTTCGCCGACCAGATGTTCTTCGGCGTCCCGGGGGATCTCAACCCGTGGGACGTGCGCTTCGACCCGGCCGATGCCGCATCTCTGTCGATCGAGGCCGACGGACGGACTCGCTTCCGTCTCGTGACCGAACCGGCTTTCCGACGAGCGTTCGTCGTCACAGGCGACGGCGTCGGCCACGAACTGTCTCTCCTCTTCGGCGAGCGGTCGATCCAGATCTGGGAGGCCACCCTTGATCTCGCCGACGGCATCGGCTACACGTTCGCCCTCGAAACCGACGACGGGCGCCCCGTCTACCGACTCCCCGCCGGGATCGGCAACGCCGTCGAGCGCCTGGACCGGTGGACGTTGGATCCCTCCACCATCCGTCGGACCGCCACCCCCGGATGGAGCCGGGGCATGGTGATGTACCAGATCTTCCCGGAGCGGTTCTACAACGGAGATCCGTCGCTCGATCCCGACGGCGCGACGCCGTGGGGTTCCGAACCGGGATGGCTCGACTTCCAGGGCGGCGACCTGATCGGCATCGCGGAGAAGGTCGCGCATCTCGAACGGCTCGGCGTCGATTGCGTCTACCTCAACCCGATCTTCACATCACCGTCGACACATCGCTACGACGCGATCGACTACTACACGGTCGACCCGGCACTCGGAGGAAACGATTCGCTCCGTGCCCTCGTCGATGCGCTCCACCGCCGGGACATCCGGTTGATCATCGATACGTCTTTCAACCACTGTCACCCCCGCTTCTTCGCGTTCGCCGACATCGTCGACAACGGCGCAGCGTCCCCGTATGCGGATTGGTTCACCGTCACCGACTGGCCGGCTCGTGTCATCTTCCGACCGGACCGGCTCGCAGCCGAGGGCTACCGGGATCCGCGACGGTACCGCGACTACATGGAGCGGTTCGCCGCGACGTCCGGCGTGCCCGTCGAGATCGCCGACGACGACGGACCGGCCGTGAATCTCACCTACGAGGCCTGGTACGGCGTACCTTCCCTTCCCCGCATCGACCTGGCCAACCCCGACGCCCGCTCGTACTTCCTCGACGTGGCCCGATACTGGATCCGCGAATACGGCATCGACGGATGGCGCATGGACGTTGCCCGCTACGTCGATTTCGACTTCTGGCGCGAGTTCCGCGAGGCCGTGAAGGCGGTCGAGCCGGATGCCTACCTGATCGCGGAGATCATGGGCGACGCGTCGAAATGGCTGCAGGGAGACACGTTCGACGCGACGATGAACTACACGTTCCGCCAACTCATCATCGACTTCGCTGCGAAACGGACGGGTACGGGGCACGATCTCGCCGACGGTCTCGCCCGCATGTACGCCACCTACTCGCCGGACGTCGTGGCGTCGTCCCAGAACCTCCTCGGGAGTCACGACACGGCACGGTTCCTCCACGAAGCCGGGGGTGACGTGAGCCGTCTCAGACTCGCGACCGCCGCTCAGCTGACCCTGCCCGGTGCACCGGGCCTCTACTACGGCGACGAGGTAGGCATGACCGGCGGTGAGGAGCCGGCATCGCGCGGGGCGTTCCCGTGGCATGATCCGAATGCCTGGGACACAGACCAACTGCACCTCGTTCGCTCTCTCACGGCTCTTCGTCGCGGTCACCCATCCCTTCGCAACGGAACCATGGACATCGTGGGGCGTTGGCGAGATGGGATCGCGTTCGTGCGCACGCTCGGTTCCGATCGTGTGCTCATCGTGATCGACCGTCGCTCCGACCCGGACCCGGTTCGCATCCGCGTCGACACGGCCGATCCCGCCATCCTCTGGGGCACCGGGACCCTCCGTCGAGACGAGGGTTCCCTCACCGTCGTTCCCGGATCGGAAGTCGTGATCGTCGGCCTGTGAACCGCGCTCACCAGCGCGCGTGATGTTCCTCGGCCCATCCGACGAGACCCTCGATCCGAACCGGATGTCCGGCGTCGTCGACGACCGTGCCGGCGTAGTGCCCGAACATCTGGTGCACCTCGGATCGGACGACGACGAGGTTCGTGGCGGCCACACGCTCGAGAAACGGGGTGAACTCGAGATCCACACGGTCGGATCGCATCGTCCACGGCTTCATGAAGTCCGTGTCGGAGTACTCGATGTCGATCGCTCCGAGTTGGTGGATCCGGCCGTCGACCAGCAACGTGTTCTCCAACACCGGCGACACGTCTCCGATCGGTCGTCCCATGTTCAACCCGACCGTTCGACCATCGTCCATCAACCCGGAGGCGCTCGCCCACACCCAGAACGAGTTGTACTCCCACACCCCGCGTCCCCAGTCGAGGTTGCCGAAGCTCGACGCAGGATCCATGTATGTGGTCGTGTCCCCGACGCGAAGCGTCCCTTCGACGGGCATCGTGTTGATCTTCCGGTTGTAGTAGAACCGCTTGCCCCGGATCGGGATGACGGTAACCGTCGACTCGTGCCGTTCCGCCACGGTGAACCGGAGGTCGGCGTCGAGCGGAACCCCGCCGAAGTCGTCCCAGTGCACCTTCACCAAGCGGCGGTTCTCTTCGACCGAGAACTCCGCCTGCACGTGCCGGTTCGCAAATCGGCTGTCGCCGTGATCGCTGTTCCTCGGGAGCACGACGCCTCGTCCGAACGGGACGGTCACGGTTTCTTCGTGATACGAGGCATCGCGAAAGTCGACCGTGTACACGAACGCCATGTCGGCGTAGCCGAGGTCGGCGATCGTGACGGAGAAGAACCCCTCGGGCGACGTGACGCCGTAGTAGTCCCACCGCTTCACGAGCAACCGTTGGAGCGGCCTGATCCGCGTCGTACGGGCGTTCTCGAGGTTGCAATCGAGCAACGGCCGTCGTGCCCATCCCGTCTGGAGCAGCGATCCCGAGCCGTCGAGAAGCGGGGACGGCTCGGTGATCTCGCGAGGGATCGGCGACTCCGTGCTGCTCACGACCGCGGTCCGATCATTCGTCCTCGCCACCCTTCGACAGTCGCGGCACGATGAACGGCGTCGCAGCGAGCACGACGAACAATGCGACGGCGGTGACCTCTGTCACCCGCCGCCGTAGCAGGGAGCCGGGTTCGACTCCGAAGAACGTGATGATCTGACCGAGCAGGAGCGCGGCGACCAGGGCCATCGCGACCGACGCGAGCAGCCACAGGAGGTAGATGAGGACGAACTTCCAGAGAGCGTCGTCCTCACGCATCAGCCGGTCACGAACCGGAACGTGAGCGGGTACCGGTAGAACTCGCCGTTCGCCGCCTTGATGCCGGCGATGACCTGGACCACGAGGGCGAAGATCATCACGACGAAGATCAGAACGAAACCGATGAGAACGAACATCAGCAACACCGAGGCGAGGATGTAGATGATCAGGGTGATCTGGAAGTTCAACGACTCCCGGGCGTGATACTCGACGAACGGATCTTCGTCCTTCTTCATGAGCCAGATCACGAGGGGCGCGATGAAGCCCAGTCCGATGAGCGGGGCGAGATGTGCCGCGGTCGCCCATCCCCGGGAGTCGGAGGGAACCGGGTCTGGAACGGGTGGATAGTCGGTCGTCAAGATGGTCCTTTCGGTGACGCATCCAGGTTACCGTCTGCGAGTCTCCATACCGCGGGCCGGAGACGTCACATAGGGCGCAGAGAACCCTGGGTTCGTGGCGTCAGTTGATGAAGGTGAGGGCCTGGCGGCCGGCCCACCGTCTCGCCACCCGTTTGTAGGCCGATCGCGACGCTGCTCCGTCGCCTCGTTCGAGCGCCTCGAGGCTCTCCCGGACGTCGGCCGCGGATTCGTCGAACGTGAGGTCCCCGTCCGTGAGGTCGTCGGCGACCGTTGCGTAGTCGAGCTCGAGCATCGAGCCGGCGGGGAACTCGGCGAGCCACCGCTCGAGATCGCGGATCTGCTCGATCACCGGTGAGGGGAACCCGGCACCGTCGAGGACGCGCACGGCCCAACCCACGCGATCGACCGCCTCCCCCAACGCCGTCCGGTACCGGATGCCGATCCCGTCCGCCCGGTCGTAGATCTCCCGCTCGGTCGGGCCGAACGCCCCGAACCATCGCAACGGAATGTGCCAGGCGGAGGCGAGGATGTGGCTCCGCCGGTCGGCCGCCCGGTGGACGGCGAGCTCGTCCTTGAGCGCCTCGCGCTCGTCTTCGGTCACGAGGGGGATCTTGGGGAACGATCCGGAGAACGCCAGAACCCCTTCCACCATGCGCAGCCTCGTGTAGCGCGGGCACACGTACGGGGCGCCGTTCCACGTGGTGACGAACGCGTCTTCCGTCATCGGCTCGTCCCAGACGAAGCGGCCGTCGGAGCGCACGACCCGTTCGTCCGCTCCCGATTCGACGTACGGCACGAGTTCGCCGCCGTCGCCGGCGAGATAGACACGGAGATAGGCGGTGCTGATCACAAGGCGATGGTACCGGAGGGGGTCCCGATACGGACCGGGTGCCGCCCAACTAGAATCGAACCCGCGGCACGGGACACGACCGTTGCGTGGCATCGAAAGGAGCCCCGTTGGGTGTATTCGAAGCGATCGGTACCGAAACCCATGAAGAGGTACTGTTCGGGGTAGACCACGAGAGTGGCCTCCGAACCATCATCGCCATCCACAGCACTGCCCTCGGTCCCGCTCTCGGCGGGACCCGCTTCTTTCCGTACCCCGATGAAGACGCGGCCCTCCGCGACGTTCTCAGGCTCTCGAAGGGCATGACCCTCAAGTCGGCGGCCGCCGGTCTCGATCTCGGCGGCGGGAAGGCCGTCATCATCGGCGACCCCGCGACGTTGCGATCCGAACGTCTCATTCGCGCCTACGGGCGGGTCATCGACTCGCTCGGCGGCCGGTACATCACCGCGGAGGACGTCGGCACGACCGTCGACGACATGGTCCTCATCGCAAGGGAGACGCCGTGGGTATCGGGCCTTCCGTACGCGCAGGGCGGTTCGGGCGATCCGTCGCCGGAGACCGCTCGTGGCGTCATGGCGGCGTTGCGCGCCGTCGGCGAACGTGTGTGGGACTCGACGGACCTTGCCGGGCGACGCGTCGCCGTTCAGGGCGTCGGCAAGGTCGGCATGGACCTCGTCCGGCGACTCACGGAGGCCGGAGCGGAGACCATCGTCACCGATGCCAACCCGGACGCCGTGGCGTTCGCCGTCGAAACGTACGGATCGGAGCCGGTCGGCCTCGACGACATCTACGACGTCGAATGTGACGTCTTCTCACCCTGCGCGCTCGGCGCGACGCTGAACGCCGTGACGATCCCCCGGCTGCGCTGCTCGGCGATCGCAGGATCGGCGAACAACCAGCTCGCGACCGACGAGGACATCGAGCGGATCGTGGCCCGGGGGATCCTCTACGCACCCGATTTCGTCGTCAACGCCGGCGGAGTGATCAACATCGCCGTCGAGACCGACGGCTACTCCATCGAGCGGGCCGAGGCGATGGTCGACCGCATCTACGACAATCTCTCCGAGGTCTTCGACACCGCCGAACGGGACGGCGTCAACCCGGATATCGCCGCAACACGTTTCGCCCTTCGAAGGATCGATCAGATCGGACGACTCCGCGTCAAACGCCGACCCGGAGAGCAGTGAGAGGAGCACCGTGACCCTGGGATTCGACCGAGTCATCAACCACAAGGCCCTCGGACTGACCGAAGAGGACATCGTCGACCTCTACCGCAAGATGCTCATCTCGCGCCGGCTCGACGAGAAGATCTGGGCCCTGAACCGGCAGGGCCGGATCCCCTTCGTCGTGTCGGTCTCCGGCCATGAAGCGTCGCAAGTCGGCATCGCCGCCGCGCTCGATCCGACGCGCGACTGGTCGCTCCCGTACTACCGCGACATCGCCTTCAACATCGGTCTCGGTGTGTCCGCCGAGGACATCTTCCTGGGCCAGTTCGCCAAGGCGGGCGACCCCGCCTCGGGCGGCAGGCAGATGCCCAACCACTGGTCCGAGCCCGACTTGAACCTCTTCACCCACTCCTCGGTGATCGCGACCCAGTATCCGCACGCCGTGGGCATCGCATACGAGTTGAAGCGACGCGGGACCGACTCGGTGGTGTACGTGTCCGGCGGTGAGGGATCCACGTCGGAGGGTGACTGGCACGAGGCGATGAACTTCGCGGGCATCCACAAGCTGCCCGTCATCTTCGTCATCCAGAACAACCTGTACGCGATCTCGGTCCCGGCTGCCGAGGAAGTGGCGGGCCAGGTCGCCGACCGGGCGAAGGGGTACGGGATGGAAGGGGTCGTCGTCGACGGGAACGACCTCCTGGCGATGTACGCCGCGTCCCAGGCTGCGGTGAAACGTGCTCGCGCGGGCGAAGGGCCGACCCTGATCGAAGCCAAGACCTACCGGTACTACGCCCACACGTCGGACGACGACGACAAGCTCTACCGGACCAGAGAAGAGGTCGAGATCTGGCGCAGGAAGGACCCGATCCCTGCGTTCCACCGTTACCTGATCGAGCAGCGAGCGCTGGATCCCGCAGCCGAGAAGCGGCTCGAAGCAGAGGTGGCCGACCTCGTCGAACGGGCCGCCGCCCACGCCGAGAACGCCCCCGATCCGACCGACGCCTTCAGCAAGGTCTACGCGAATCCGATCGTCCCGACGGTTCCGGCCGAAACAGTCGAGCCCACGCCCCGGGGCGAAGAGGTCAATCTCATCACCGCCGTCAATCGCACGCTCCACTACGCGATGGGACGGGACCCGGAAACGGTGATCTTCGGCGAGGACGTCGCGGACCCGAAAGGCGGTGTCTTCAAAGCCACGGCCGGGCTCACCGACGCCTACGGAGCCGATCGTTCGTTCAACGCACCGCTGGCGGAGTCGGTGATCATCGGCCTCGGCGTGGGGATCGCAGCCACGGGAACCAAGACGATCGCCGAAATCCAGTTCGCCGACTTCATCCATCCCGCGTTCGATCAGATCGTCTCGGAAGTCGCGCGGATCAGGTATCGGTCCAACGGACGATGGGCGTGCCCGATGGTGATCCGGACGCCGTACGGCGGCGGTATCCACGGCGCTCTGTATCACTCGCAGTCGATCGAGGCCTACTACGCCCACGTTCCCGGCCTCAAGATCGTCACCCCCTCGACACCGGCCGACGCCAAGGGCCTGCTGCTGTCGGCGATCGACGATCCGGATCCGGTGATGTTCCTCGAACCGAAGAAGCTGTATCGCCTGGCCGTCGGCCCGATGCCGGAGGGGGACTACCGGGTGCCCATCGGGAAAGCGGCCCTGCGTCGCATCGGCGACGACCTGACGATCATCGCGTACGGAGCGATGGCTCACTTCTCCGTCGAAGCCGCCGACCGCCTCTCCGCCGAAGGCATCGAAGCGACGGTCGTGGATCTCCGGAGTCTCAAACCGCTCGACTGGCCCACGATCGAAGCCGCGGTGAAGCGCACGAGCAAGGTGCTCATCGTCTACGAGGACAACGAGTTCCTCGGGTACGGAGCCGAGGTGTCGGCGCAGATCTCGGAACGGGCTTTCGACTGGCTCGACGCACCGGTTCGTCGCTACGCCTCCCCCGAAGTCCCCACCTTCCCGTATGCGGCTTCGCTCGAGGAGCAGATCATCCCGAACGTCGACGGCATCGTCGAACGTGCGAGGGATCTCGCTGCATACTGACGGCGACCGCCGATGCCCGTAGCATGACGCCATGTCCGACAGTCTGATCGTTCGACCTGCACTGCCGTCCGATCGTGACGCGATCGCGGCGTTCACCCGCGACACGTTCGAGTGGGGCGACTACATCGCCGACGTCTTCGATGAGTGGATCGCTCGCGACGACACGCAGGTCATGGTCGGCCTGATCGGAGACGTGCCGATCGCAACCGGCAGCGCGCGGATGCTCTCGTCGTACGAAGCGTGGTTCCACGGGGCCAGGGTCCACCCGGACTACCGCGGCAAGGGGATCGCCGCCGCGGTATCGGATGCTCTGCGTGCGTGGGCCCGGGATCAGGGGGCCACGGTCGGAAGGCTCCTCATCGAAGAAGGCAACACTGCATCGATCCGCCACGTCGAGAAGACGGGACGACGACGGGTCGCGACGATGGTCCGTTGTTCGAAGCCGGTCGGCGACGCGTCACCGTCACCGAACGGCAACGGCGGGCGACGGGTCCCGTCGAAGTTGCGCGCCCGCCCGGCGAATTCGACCGAGGCCCAAGCAGCC
The DNA here is from genome assembly GCA_029939995.1 of Acidimicrobiia bacterium. Classification (GTDB taxonomy): domain Bacteria; phylum Actinomycetota; class Acidimicrobiia; order Spongiisociales; family UBA5794; genus JAHEEL01. The sequence goes on from JAOZRW010000001.1 coordinate 115,387, forward strand.
TTCTCCTCATGGTCCGTGGGGGAGCTGGGGCGGGCATCGCGGGGCCTCTTCGGAATCGGGTGGTCGTTCCGGCGCCTCACGATCGAGGACCTCGAGGCGGCGGCTCGCGGCAGCGCCTTCTGGGAGATCGGAGCCGGATGGGCGCTTGCCTCCCCGGCACCGGAAGCCACCCTCGAGGTCGGCTGGATCGAGACCCGGTCGGAGGACGCCGACGATCTCCTGCGCTCGCTCATCGATCTGGCGATCGGATCGGGCTCCGAGTCCGTCGTCCTCTGGGTCCCGGACATCGAGTGGACCGTTCGCGCCGCCAGACGACTCGGCTTCGAAACCTCGCGGATGCACATCTACGCGTCGGCTCTCTGACGATCCGGAGCCAACGAGCCCTCAGCCGTCGGAGCTCTTCCGCTCCTCGACCCACGCTCTCGCGTCTCGATAGGCCTGATCGAGCGTCTTCCCCACCCACTCGCCCGACATGTAGATGTTCTGCTCACCGACGACGCTCGTAACCCGCGTCACGGCGAGTTGCTCGTGGACCCGCTCACTCCCCGACACGAGCACGAGCTTCGAATCCGCCCGACGGAGCGCCTCGGCGTACCGGAAGAGGACATCCATGAACGTCGTTCCGAGATCGCTGCGGCCGCGCAGGCGGAGGATCACTACCGAGTTGTGCGTCGCGTCCGTGACGTTCGGGATCTCCTCTTCGAACACCGGTGCGGATGCGAAGAACAGGCTCCCGTACGGCTGGAGGACGACGACCTCATCGGATCCGATCTCGTCGGGTGCATCGATCTCGCGCGTGTTCCCTGCATCATCGAAGACACGCCGCTTGATGACGATCTGGTTCGATTGCTTGATGATGTAGAGGATCATCGAGATCCCGATGCCGACGAGCACGGCGTACTGAAGAGCGATCAGCATCGTCAGGACGAACGTGACGCTCATCACGGCCGCCTGCACCTTGCCGGTCTTCCACACGGATACGATGTCGTTCGGCTTCACGGTCCGGTACCCGACGATCATCAGCAGTCCGGCGAGCGCCGGCATGGCGATATAGCCCACGACCGAGCCGAGAGCCAGGATCACAACGGCCATGACAGCGCCGGCGATCAGCAGCGCCATGCGGCTCTTGGCTCCCGCGTTCTTGACGAGCGATGACGCCGACATCGAACCGCCGACGGGCATCCCCTGGAAGAGCCCCGCCACGACGTTCGCCCCTCCCTGCCCGATGAAGTCCTTCGACGCCTCCGGGTACGTTCCGTCGGCGTTCGGGAAGTTGGCCGAGATCCCCGCCCCCTGGACCAGACCGATGAACGCCAGCGAGAACGCCGGGATGATGAGCGTCGGAATCGATGCGAAGTCCGGCATCGTGATGAACGGAAGCGCCCGCGGCACGTCGGCGATGTTGTCGAGGATCGCGATGTCGGGTCCGAGGGCGAACGCGATGCCCGACCCGACGACGATGGCGGCGACCATTCCGAGCGGTCCAAGCTTGGTCCGCTCGAAAACGACGATGAGCAGGATCGTGACCACGCCGACGGCGATCGTCGGCCAGTGGGCCTGCCCGAGATGGAAGAGCGTGTTGAACGCGCGAGCAACCCGGTTGGCTCCGCTCGACTCGTAGCCCGTGAAGTTGTCCAACTGGCCGAGAACGATGTTGATGCCCACGGCGTTGATGAATCCCACCATGACGGCGTTCGACACGAAACGAAGGATCGATCCCATCTTCAGCAGGCCGGCGATGAGCATCACGGCGCCGGTCATGATCGACAGCATGAACAGCGCCTTCTCCGAGCCTTCCCCGTGGACGGCACCGACGTCGGCGACGACGATCGCCATCGCTCCGGTCGCTTGAACCGCCATGAACGACGAGCTCGTCAGAAGACCGCCGGTGAACGTGCCGTACATGTAGGCGTACAGGCCGAAGATCGGATTCACGCCCGCCAGGAGCCCGCCGGCGAGGCCGTCCGGAACGCTCTCGACACCGAGCACGACACCGGCCACGGCATCGTCCTTCAGCGTCTCCTTGTGAAACAGCTGCCGAATATCGAACATCGAAGGCCCCATTTCGGCGCTCGGCTGGAGCGGAGCATACCCGGGGACCCGTCAAGCAAGCCGAAGCGTCGGAGGCGTCTTCACCTCCGTGCGTCAGCCGCGAGAGATGGCGTCCCAGTACAGCTCGATCGGATGGGTGACCACGATCCCGTCGTCGAGGTAGGTGCGTAGCTGCATCTCACACCCGGGATTGGCGGACGCAACGATGTCGATGCCGGTCGCCTCGATCTGGACGGCCTTCTTCATGCCGAGGAACTCCGACATCTCGGGGTGGTCCAGTTGGTAGGCGCCGGCCGCACCACAGCACATCCCGGCGGGGTCGGTCTCGATCGGTTCGAATCCCGCCGCACGAAGGATCTCCCTCGGCTCTTCAACGATCCGTTGCGCGTGGCGGAGGTGACACGGGTCCTGGATCGCGATCGGGGTCTCCCCCGCGAGGCGCGGCAACAGCCCTGCGGCGATCAGCGAAGCGACGAACTCGTTGGCGTCGACCACCCGCGACGCCAGATCTGCGCCTCCCTCGGTCCAGTGCCCGTACCCCTTCATGTGGGCACTGCATCCGGCCGAGTCGACGACGATGAGGTCGTAACCCTCGAACGCTTCGACGTTCTGCGCCGCCATCCGGGCCGCGTCGTACGCCGCCCCTTCGTGAGCCGCGAGGGCGCCGCAGCAGGTCTGGTGTCGCGGGGAGACGACGCGATAGCCGGCGGTGCGGAGCACCTGGATAACGGCCGTGTGGACGTCCGAGTACCACTGGTCCATCACGCATCCGGCGAGGAACCCGACGGTGCCGATCGGCTCACCGTCCGGGAGCCACTCGTGACCGGCGGTCGTCGGGACCGGCAGCGGGATCGTGCGGAGCGCCGCCGTCTTGCCCGCCGCTCCGGGGAGGGCGGCCGCCAGGTGCATCCGCTGGACCGCACCGACGACCCACGAGAGGAGCACGACCGCCGATCGCGATGCGATCGCCCGGCCGAACACGGTACGCGTCGCGATCGTCCGCCAGTCGGGAAGTTGGGCGGCCACCTCGGCGCGAGCACCCTCCATGAGGCGGCCGAACTGAACGAGCGAGGGACAGGCGACCTCGCAGGCCCGGCACTGGAGACAGAGACCCATCACGTCGGCGAACCGGTCGTCCACCTCCACGAGGCGACGATCGACGGCGCGCATCGCGGCGATACGACCCCGCGGTGAGGCCGATTCGTCGCCGGTCGCCCGGTACGTGGGACAGACGGGGAGACAGAGACCGCAGTCGATACAGGCGTTCAGTTCCGCGGTCGACGGAGCGAAGTCGGTGACCCAGCCCATCACAGACCCCCGGGGAGGATGCCCGGATTGCAGATGCCCGACGGATCGAACGAATCCTTGATGCGCCGCTGGATCTCGATCGAGGACGGCGGCTTCCCCCATGGATCCACCCCGTCTCCGATGAAGTCCGCGCCCTCGAGCACGACCACGGACCCGGTGCGGGACACAGCCCACGAGCGCAGATCGCCGAAGAGCGAATCCTCGAGCTCTTCGAAGCCGACGGTGACCACCCCCACGCCGTGCTCGGCCACCCATCGCACCGGGTCCAATTCGCGAACCAGCGAAACGGTCTCGGGGACGGCAGCCGGGGGGACGCGTACGGAGAGCCGGATGGGATGGTCGATCGGTTCGGGCCATGCGAGCCCCGGGACGCCGTCCGCTGCGAGCCCGGCCGTCTGGGCTGCGAGCTGCTCCTCGGTTCCCGCGAGGTAGCAGAACGATCCCTCCGACGTTTCGAGCACCGCGATCGGCCGATACACCTCGGAAAGGGCCGCCGGGGCGTCGGCCACGGCGACGGTTGCCGACGCGAGCGGCCGTGAGAGGAGTCTCAACGCGACGACGCCGATCATGCCGAGGCTTCCGAGGGAGCCGACGGCGAGTCGCGGCACGCCGTACCCGGTCGACGACTTCACGACGAGGCTGCCGCCGGTGACGACCGAGCCGTACCCGGTCGCCATCGTGACCTGCAGGACCCGGTCCCGGGTCGGCCCGTGTCTCAACCTGCGGTAGCCGGACATCCCCGCGGAGAGGATCCCGCCGACGGTCGCGCCGGGCGCCGTCTCGGGGAGCACGGCCGTTTGCCGGTGCTCGGCGAGGGTCGCCTCCAGCTCGTCGACGGTCAGGCCGGCGCCGACGACGGCGGTCAGGTCTCCCGGGGACCAGTCGATGATCGACGAGAGCCGGCTCGTGGTGATGACGAGGTCGGCCGTCACCGGGTTCCCGATCCCGCTGTGGGTGCCGCCTCCCCGGAACCGCACCGTGAGACCTTCTGCGGCGGCGACGTCGAGCAGCCCGGCCGCCTCCTCCATCGACGCGGGAGCGACTACGAACCGGCCTTCGTCGTCGCCCGACTCGTCGCGGAGCCGTTCGAAGAGGCGAAGGGTCGCGGTGCGCAGCGTCGTCATCGACCGGGCCTCTCGCTCAGCCGTGCCCCGTCCGGGAGGACCTTTCCCGGGTTGAGCGACGCTTCGGGGTCGAAGGCGTCGCGGATGCGTGCCTGGGCGTCGAGGTCCTGCGGTGTGAAGACGAGATGCATCAGGTCGCGTTTCTCGAGGCCGATCCCGTGCTCGCCGCTGAGGGTTCCCCCGGCTGCGACGGCCGCCAGCACCATGTCGTGGGATGCGCCGATGACCCGCTCGGTCATCCCCGGTTCGCTCGCGTCGAACGACACGAGCGGGTGGAAGTTGCCGTCCCCGGCGTGGAAGACGTTCATGAGGCGAAGGCCGTCTCGTTCGGCGATCGCGTAGATCTCGTCGAGAACCTCGACGAATCGCGTCCGAGGTACGACCGTGTCGCTGAGGTAGTAGTCGGGAGCGGATTGTGCGATCGATCCGAACGCGTTCTTCCGGCCTTTCCAGAGCAGCGCCCGTTCCTCGTCGGTCGCGGCGGTGCGGATCTCTCTCGCTCCGTTCCGATCGGCGATCTCCCGGATCTCCCCGGCTTCGACCGCCGTCCCCTCGGCGGTGCCCACGACTTCGGCGATGAGCACGGCGGCCGCGTCCGTGGGAAGACCGACGTGGGCGAAGTTCTCGACGGACTCGATCATCGGCTGATCCATCATCTCGAGCGCGGCGGGGACCAGTCCGGCGGCGATGACGTCCGACACCGTTTGCGCCGCCGTGTGGATGTCGTCGAAGACGATCAGCATCGTGGCGATCTCCGGCGGGCGCTGGATGAGTCGCACGAGGACGCGGGTGACGATGCCGAGCGTCCCTTCGGACCCGACGATGAGACCGCGCAGGTCGTAGCCCGGTTCGTCCGGCGCCTCACCGCCCAGGATGACGATCCGTCCGTCGGCCGTCACCATCTCGACGCCGAGGATGTGTGCGACGGTGGTCCCCTCGGCGAGGCAGTGGGGTCCGCCGGCGTTCGTTGCGACGTTCCCTCCGATCGTGGACGACTGTTGGGAGGCGGGGTCGGGAGCGAACTCGAGACCGCGGTCGGCGAGAGCCTCGGAGAGATCGAGGTTGACCAGTCCGGGTCCGACCCAGGCGGTTCGACCGATCTCGTCGACTTCGTGGATCTCGTTCATACGGGTCAGCACCAGGAGCAACGATCCGGGAGGAGGGACGGCCCCGCCGGCGAGGCCGGTCCCGGCTCCCCGCGCCACGATCGGCATCCCCGCGGCGACGCCGATCCGGACGGCGGCCGCTACCTCTTCGGTGGATCCGGGGAGCACGACGATCGCGGGATCCCCCGAGGCGACTCCCGAGTCCTTGGCGTAGATCAGGCGATCGACCGGGTGCGTGTGCACCAGAGACGCACCGAGGAGATCGATGAGTTCGGCAGCCGGATCCATCGTCACATCGTACCGGCCGCGCTCGCCGCCACGCCTATCGTGGGGCGACGTGAACACCTCGGAACCCGACCGGCCCGCATCGGCGCAACTGTTCGCAACGTGCATCGTCGACTCCTTCTACCCCGGGGTCGGACGGGCCGTCGTCCGTGTGCTGGAGGATCAGGGAGTCGCCGTCGAGTTCCCGGCAGATCAGACGTGCTGCGGCCAACCCGCCTACAACGCAGGTCACCGGGACGAAGCGAGGGCGATGGCGGCTCATACCGTCGCCGTGCTCGACGCCACGGATGGCCCGATCGTCGTTCCTTCAGGCTCCTGCGCCGCGATGATCGTCGACCACTACGAGGATCTGCTCTCCGACGACGCCGACCTGGCCGCGGCCGCCCGGCGCGTCGCCGGCCGGGTGCGCGAGTTCACCCAGTTCGTCGTCGACGACCTCGGTCTCGACGGCATCGAGGCGGACGCTTCCGGCCCGGTCACGTTCCATCCGTCCTGTCACGGCCTGCGCCACCTCGGCCTTCGCGGCTACGGGGAGCGGGTCCTCGATCACGTCGGCGTAGAACGACGACCGCTCGAGGCCGCGGAAGAGTGCTGCGGGTTCGGAGGGCTCTTCGCCGTCGAGATGCCCGAAGTCTCGGGTGCGCTGATGGACACGAAGATCGATCACGTCGAGGCGACCGGGGCGGAGACGCTCGTCGGCTACGACATGTCCTGTCTGATGCATCTCGCCGGCGGCATGCGCCGCCGCGGGACCGAAGTGAAGGTGCGGCACATCGCCGAGATCCTCGCCGGCGAGGGCGAAGCGTGACGGCGCCCACGTTCGCGCAGCGCGGAGCCGAGGCGGTCGGTTCGGAAGCCGCCGCGGCCGTCGGCGACGGCGCCCGCCACCTGATCGAGAAACGCGCCGCCGCCGTCGACGCCTACCCGGCGATGGACGCCATGCGGGATCGGGCACGGGACATCCGGCTCCATACGCTCGCTCACCTGGACGACTATCTCTTCGAGTTCGCCGAGGCCGTCGAAGCCCTCGGCGGCCACGTCTTCTTCGCCGCGGACGCCGGTGAAGCGACGGCGCACGTTGCCGGCATCGCCCGGGCGGCGGGAGTTCGGACGATCGTCAAGTCCAAGTCGATGGTGACGGAGGAGATCGAACTCAACGCCGCGCTCGAAGCCGACGGCCGGAGAGTCGTCGAGACCGACCTCGGCGAGTTCATCGTGCAGCTCTCCGGCGACCGCCCTTCCCACATCGTGGCCCCCGTCCTTCACTGGACCAAGGAGCAGGTGGGACGCTTGTTCGCCGACGAGCTGGGCGTCGCCTACACCGACGAGCCGACGGAGTTGAACCAGATCGCCCGGACGCATCTGCGCCGCATCTTCCTCGAAGCGGACATGGGTATCTCCGGGGTGAACTTCGCCGCCGCGTCGACCGGGACGATCGCCGTCGTCACCAACGAGGGCAACGGGAGGTTGACGACGACCGCTCCCCGGGTCCACGTCGCCGTGATGGGGATGGAGCGGGTCGTGCCGACCCTCGAGGATCTCGGAGTGATGCTCGAAGTGCTCGGCCGCTCGGCCACGGGACAGGCCCTGACGACGTATACGAACCTGATCACCGGGCCGCGACGACCGGGCGATGCGGACGGACCGGACGAACTCCACGTCGTCGTCGTCGACAACGGCCGATCGACCGTCCTCGGCGACGACGTGTCCGAGGTCCTGGCGTGCATCCGATGCGGCGCCTGTCTCAACATCTGCCCGGTGTATCGCAGCGTCGGCGGCCATGCCTACGGGGATGTCTATCCGGGCCCGGTCGGCTCGGTCCTCTCCCCGATCCTGTTCGGGTTCGAGGGCCGGGAGGAGTTGCCGTACGCCTGCACCCTCTGCGGCGCCTGCCTCGAAGTGTGCCCGGCCCGCATCGACCTCCCTCGCATGCTGGTGAACCTGCGGGAGCGTGTCGCCGCCGAAGGGTCGGCGTTCTCCTGGCTCGACCGACCGCTCGATGCTTACGAGTTCGCGGCCACGCATCCGACCGTGTGGAACGCTTCGCTCGACGGGGCGTCGGTCGCCGGTAGGGCGAGCCGGAGCGGCTGGTTCAAGCGGCTCCCGTGGCGAGGCAAGGCCTGGACCGGGGAACGGGACCTCCCCGCCCCCGCCGCCACCTCGTTCCGTCGCTGGTGGAGGAAACACCGTGGATCGTGATGCTTTCCTCGCCCGGGTCCGTGCCGGCATCGATCGTTCGACCCTGCCACCTGCGCCGGAAGCCGACCCGGGACCGCTCGTCCCCGATCTTCCCGACGTCGATCTCATCGAGCGCTTCGGCACGGCGATCGCCACCCTCGATGGAACACTCCACACCGGAGATCCGTATGCGGCCATCGCCGAGATCATCGCCGCTCACGGGCCCGGGCAACTCGTCGCGTGGGACGACGAGCACCTGCCGCTCGCCGACGCGATCCGGCGATTCACGGCTTCCGGCTGCGTCCGGATCGACGGCATCGTCCCGTCCTCCGCCGGAGAGCGACTCGCACACCAGCGCGGATACTTCGACGTCCTGTACGGGTTGACGGGTGCCGAGGCGGGCTTCGCCGAAACGGGATCGATCGTCGTCCGGTCGGGTCCGGGACGGCCTCGCATGGCATCCCTCATCCCCCTCGTGCACATCGTCCTGCTTCCGAGGGACCGGATCGTCCGCTCCCCGATGCACTGGCTCACAAGCGAAGAGAGCAACGTCGCCGGCGCAGCCAACGTCGTCTATGTGACCGGTCCCAGCCGCACCGCAGACATCGAGCAGCGCATCGAACTCGGCGTCCACGGCCCCCGAGAGGTACACGTCGTCCTGGTCGAACGATCCGAGGTGAGTCGGCACCGATGAACGGATCGCCGCACAACCGGCCGGTGCGAAAGAACGGCGAATCGAAGATCGGGAGAATGCGGTTCGCTCTCTTCCAGGGCATCCTGCCGATCGATCCGAAGAGCGTCCCGCTCGACGTCCTGGCCGGTGTCACACTTGCCTCGCCGGCGATCCCGGAAGTCATGGGATACACGTCGATCGCCGGGATGCCGGTCGTCACGGGTGTCACCCGAGGAACAGTCTCCTCGCCAAAGCCGCGGGAACGTCGGGGGCGACCGAGACGTATCCGCTCGATTCGGGCCGGCAGGCGGCTCCCGGGCTCGAGATCTATCGATTCGCCCACGACATGTACTACGCCAACTCCGAGACGCTCTCTACCGAGGTCCTCGACCCGGTGCAGACTGCCGATCCCGAACTCGCCCGGTTGTGCATCGATCTCACGTCCGTCACCGAGCTCGTCGGGGAGGACGCCTTCTTCCCGACGACGGGATCGGTCGTTCGTGCCTATCTACGGGCCGAAGGCGCCGGGCCGCGGGATCAGGGCGGTGGATAGGTCTCGAAACCGCCCGTGCGCTGGCTCTCACGGATGAACGCGACGATGCGAGCAACATCCTCCTCGGTGATCCCGGCCACGGGCGGCATGTTGCCGAAGCCCCAGTGATGGGCACGCACACCGGCGAGTGCCGCGACGTAGAACGCTCCGTCACCGTGGTGGTCCGGGTTGTAGATGACCGAGTGGAACGACGGCCCCACGGCGGTTCCGCGCAAGTCGTCTCCGTGGCACTGGGCGCAGTTCGCACGGAAGAGCACCTCTCCCTCCGCGACGAGCGACGGGTCCTGAACCGGAATGTCGAACTCCGTCTTGCCGGTCATCGGGTCGCGGGGGAGCGCGCCGGATCCTTCGTCTGAACCGGATCCACCACCGAGAACAACCACGAGTACCACGGCGACGATCGCCGCGGCCGCGGCGAAGGGGACGGCGAGCTTCTTCATCGGATGACGCTCATCGGTTGGGCCCTTCCTATCGCGGTGTTCACGGCGCCGTCGGAAGGCTCGTGAACTTTTCCAAATAACCCACCCCACGGGGGGTGGGGTAGTGTATGCTACCGCAACAGTGTCGATACCCGACGATCGGATCACGATGACCACCACGCACACGCACGATGCACCCGCCGACCAATGCACGTGCTGCCGCCTGTGCCAACTCCAGGGGACGGCGCCCGCCGAGCACGAAGCCCACGCCGACACGGACATGCCCACGACGCACGACGCCGCGGGCGAGGACCACGCCGGACACGGAACCGCGGCGACCGGTGAGCACACCGGGCACGGCGGCGGAGAGCACACCGGCCACGGAGCGGACCACTCCGGGCACGAGCAGATGTTCCGCAAGCGATTCTGGATCTCGTCGCTGTTGAGCATCCCGGTGCTCTTCTGGAGCGACACGATCCAGAGCTGGTTCAACTACAGCGCCCCGACCTTCCCCGGCTCGAATCTGATCGTGCCCGTGATCGCGACGATCATCTTCGTCTACGGCGGCTTCCCGTTCCTCAGCCTGGCTCGCTACGAACTCCGCAATCGCGCTCCGGCGATGATGACGCTGATCGCACTCGCCATCAGCGTCGCGTACGGCTTCTCGATGCTGACGCTCGTCACGGACATCGGCAGCGACTTCTTCTGGGAGCTCGTCACGCTGATCGACATCATGCTGCTCGGGCACTGGATGGAGATGAAGAGCGTTCGCCAGGCGTCCGGAGCCCTCGGGGCACTCGCGAAGCTCATGCCGGACACCGCCGAGATCGAGGAACCCGACGGAACGGTCCGGGAGGTGCCCGCCGATCAACTCTCCGAAGGACAGAAGATCCTCATCAGGCCCGGAGCGAGCGTGCCGGCAGACGGCATCATCGTCGACGGCGAGTCGGACTTCGACGAGGCGCTGATCACCGGCGAGTCGCGGCCCGTGAGGAAGGGCATCGACGGCAAGGTCATCGCGGGGACGATCAACAGCGGCTCCGGATCGGTTCGCGTCACCGTCACGGCGACCGGCGACGACACGGCGCTCTCCGGCATCATGAAACTCGTCGCCGAAGCGGAGGCCAGCAAGTCCCCCACCCAGCTCCTCGCGGACCGGGCGGCGTCCCTGCTCTTCTGGGCGGCCATCATCGCCGCAGCGCTGACGGCGCTGGTGTGGACGCTGATCTACGGGGGCCTCGACGGGCGCATGGTCGCCAGGGTCGTGACCGTGCTCGTGATCGCATGCCCGCATGCCCTGGGGCTGGCCATTCCGCTGGTCGTCGCCAACACGACGTCGATCGCCGCGGAGAACGGCATCCTCATCCGCAAGCGCGAAGCGATCGACACCGCGCGCAATCTCGACGTCGTGATCTTCGACAAGACCGGAACGCTGACGACCGGCCAGATGGGTGTGGCGGAGATGGCGACCGTCGAAGGGGTCGCTGCGGACGAGGCACTCGCCCTGGCGGCGGCCGTCGAAGGAGACTCCGAGCACCCCATGGCGCGGGCGATACGCGAGACGGCCGCAGGGCGCGGTCTCGACGTGCCCACACCGTCCTCATTCGAAGCGCTGAAGGGAAGGGGCGTCCAGGCCGTGATCGAAGACGCCGACGTCGCGGTTGGCGGCCCGCGGCTCCTCGAGAGCATGGACCTCACGGTTCCGACGGTACTCGCCGAGTTCGCCCGGACGGCGGGAGGAAGGGGCGAGTCGGTCGTCTACGTGGTTCGCGGACGTATTCCGATCGCTGCGATCGCCATATCGGACATCATCCGGCCCGAGAGCGCCGAGGCGATCAAGTCCCTCCAGAGCCGCGGCGTCCAGGTCGGCATGATTACGGGCGACAGCGACGACGTCGCACAGGCCGTCGCCGAGGCGCTCGGCATCGACATCGTGTTCTCACAGGTGCTGCCGGCGGACAAGGATGCGTACGTGTCCCGGCTTCAGGCCGAGGGGAAGAAGGTCGGCATGGTCGGCGACGGTGTGAACGACGCACCGGCCCTCGTGCGAGCGGACATCGGGATCGCCATCGGAAGCGGCACCGACGTCGCCGTCCAGTCGGCCGATCTCGTCCTCGTCAAGAGCGATCCCCGCGAGGTCGTCAAGATCCTCCGGCTCTCCAGCGCGAGCTACCGCAAGCAACTCGAGAACATCTGGTGGGGAGCCGGCTACAACATCGTGATGATCCCGCTCGCCGCGGGAGTCCTGGTTCCCTGGGGCATCGACGTGCCGCCGGCGGTCGGGGCGCTCCTCATGTCCCTGAGCACGATCGTCGTTGCGATCAACGCGCAGCTCCTCCGCAGGCTCGATCTCAACAGCGACTGACCTCGCCGGCCGACGAAGCCCGCGCGGTCACGGCGTCCCCCAGCCCCCGCCGCCCGGGGTGAGGACGCGGAGCCGATCCCCCGGTTCGACGTCGACCGTGCACTTGCCCGGCAGTCGCTCTCCGACCCCGTCGCGGATCAGCCAGTCCTCGCCGACCGCGCCCGGTTCTCCCCCCTGAAGACCCCAGGGCCGGAGACGCCTGCGCTCGCCCATGAGCGACACGGTCGCTCCCGTGAAGAACTCGATCTCCCGTTCGATGCCCTCACCGCCCGGATATCTCCCCCGGCCGCCCGAACCGCGCCGGAGCCGGTAGGTCGCGATCCGGAACGGGTAGTGGGCCTCGAGCGATTCGATCGGTGTGTTCTTGGTGTTCGTCATCCCGGTGTGGATCCCCGACATCCCCGCTCGCCCCGGCCGCCCGCCCTGGCCGCCTCCGACGGTCTCGTAGTAGGCGAAGTCGTCGCTACCGATGAGCACGTTGTTCATCGTTCCCTGGCTCGCAGCCGGCACGCGGTCCGGCGCCGCCTGGGCGAGCGCTCCGAGCAGCACGTCGGCGATCCGCTGGCTCGTCTCCACGTTCCCGGCGGCTACCGCCGCGGGCCGTTCGGCGTCGACGATCGTTCCCGGCTCGGTCGTCAGGCTCACCGGCCGGTAACAGCCGCCGTTCGCGGGGATCGTCGGATCGGTCGCCACCCGCACCGCGTAGTAGAGGCACGAGCGGGTGACGGCCTCGACGGCGTTGATGTTGCCGGCGATCTGCGGCGTCGTTCCGGAGAAGTCGGCTTCGAGGTGTCCGCCCTCGATCGTGACGGCGACCTTGATCGGTAGATCCTCGTCGCCCCATTCGAGGAAGTCGGTGAAGCGGTAGACGCCGTCCGGGAGGTCGCCGATCGCCGACTCGGTCCTCCGCTCCCCGTAAGACAACAACGCCGCGGTGACGGCGTTCCATCGATCGATGCCCTCGGTCTCGACGAGGCGTTCGATGCGGAGGGCACCTGCCTCGTTCGCTCCCATCTGCGCGGAGAGATCACCGAGACGCTCGGCCGGGGTCCGCGTCGCCGCGAGGAACGGGTCGATGAACGACTCGATCCATGCCCCGTTGCGGACCGCAGGCATCGGCGGCACGACGTGACCCTCTTGTTCGACGGTGGTGGCGTGCGCCGGCATCGATCCGGGCGCCTCCCCACCGACGTCTGCATGGTGGGCGCGATTCGCGACCCATGCAACGAGGGTCCCGTCGACGAAGACGGGCCGGACCAGCGTCAGATCGTTGAGGTGGGTCCCGCCGGCGTACGGGTCGTTGACGGCGAACTGGGTCCCCGGTTCGACGTCGGTGCCGAAGCGCTCGATGATCGCCGCGACGGAGGCCGGCATCGATCCGAGATGTACGGGGATGTGCTCCGCCTGGGCGAGCATCTCTCCCGCCGGGTTGAACAGGGCGGCCGAGCAGTCGGCCCGCTCCTTGATGTTCGGGGAGTACGCGGTCCTCCGCAGCACGACACCCATGTCGTCGGCCATCGCCTCGAGGCGACTCCTCGCGACCTCCAGCGTGATCGGATCGATGATCACCACGTCACCTCCAGCGCCCCGGTCGGCGACACGACGGCCCGTTCACCCGGCCCGATCCACGTCGTCGCCTCGGTCTCCTCGATGACGGCCGGTCCCGTGATCTCCGCACCGACCGCGAGCCCTGTGCGGTTCCACACGCTCGCCTCCGCCGGTCCGGCGTCCGTGATCACGGATCGAACACCGATCCGGGCATCGCCGGCAGGTGACCAGCGAAACGCCTCGTCCGGGCCGATCGCCGGAGTCCCGGTGACCGACGCGCGTACCGTCACCGCCTCGATCGGATCGTCGGGTCGCGCGAACCCGTTCCGCTCGCGATGGAGGAGGTGGAAGCGTTCCGAGAGAGCGGCCCACCCGTCGCCGGACGCGTACGGGACGGTGACTTCGTGCGACTGGCCGAGGTACCGGACGTCGACCAGTGTCTCGAGGCTGCCGCCCGTCATGTGCGCCTCGGCCTCGGACCCGATGCGGTCGACGGCGTCGTCGAGACCGTCACCGCCGCGGATCAGAACGCTGCGGGCGAGGTCCACACGGGGAGGACTGAGGAGGAGGCCGACCGCCGAGAAGACCCCGCCGTGAGGCGGAACGATCACGCCCGCCATGTCGAGCGAGCGGGCCAGCGCCGTGGCATGCAGGCCGCCCGCCCCGCCGAACGCCACAAGCCAGGCGTCCCGGGGGTCTGCCCCCTGCTCGATCGAGACGGTCCGGATCGCCCCGGCCATCACCTCTTCGACGACGCGGACGATGCCGAGAGCCGTCTCGTCGGTGGCGAAGCCGAGCCGGTCGCCGAGGCTTGCGAGCGCGTCTTCGGAGAGCCTCCGGTCGATCGTGAGTCGGCCACCGAGAGAGGCATCGGGGGCGATGCGGCCGAGCGCAACGTTCGCGTCGGTCACGGTGGCCTCAAGTCCTCCTCTCCGGTAGCAGGCCGGTCCGGGCTCCGCTCCGGCGCTTCTCGGCCCGACGCGAAGCGAGTCGCCCGGATCGATCCATCCGATGCTTCCCCCGCCCGCCCCCACGGTGTGGATCGCTGCGGACGGCATCCGGCACGGGTATCCGGCGACCGCACGCTCGTACGCGATCTCCGGCCGCCCGTTCCGGATCCGGCAGACGTCGGTCGACGTGCCTCCCATGTCGAATGCGATCACGTGGTCGCGGCCGAGTGCGGTTCCGATGGCTCCGGCGGCGACGACTCCGCCGGCCGGCCCGGAAAGCAGGATCGACGCGGGGAGCGCCGCCGCGTCGGCTGCGTCGATCAATCCGCCCGACGATCGCATCACGCCGACGGAATCGGCCAATCCCGCCGTCCGAACGCCGGATTCGAGTCGGGCCAGGTAGCGGGCGACGACGGGGGTGAGGTAGGCATTGAGAACGGTCGTGGAGGTCCGCTCGAACTCCCGGAATTCGGGAGCGACGGTGCTCGACAGCGACACGGGCACGTGCGCCCCCGATCGCTCGACGATTCCCCGGATCTCCTGTTCGGGCTCCGGATCTTCATACGAGTGGAGCAGGCTCACGGCGACGGCACCGTACGGCCGGAGGTCGAGTCCGCTGAGATCCGAGACGCGGTCGTCTCGCGAGACGAGCGGCGGGGGCCGATCGGAGAACGGGTCGTACAGACTCGGTCGATCCTGGCGGCCGATCTCGATCACGTCCTCGAACCCGGGGCTGGTGACGAGGAGTGTGCGGGCTCCGGTGCGTTCCAGGAGCGCGTTCGTGGCCGTCGTCGTCCCGTGGAGGAACGTATCGACGTGATCGGCGAG
Organism: Acidimicrobiia bacterium; assembly: GCA_029939995.1. GTDB lineage: Bacteria > Actinomycetota > Acidimicrobiia > Spongiisociales > UBA5794 > JAHEEL01. Next base: position 130,776 of record JAOZRW010000001.1, read on the forward strand.
CTCGGCCGCTCCGGCGAGCACCGCTTCGCTCTGATCGGCGGTTGTCGTCGGCAGTTTGGCGGTCCGTATCCGGACACCGTCCCAGAAGAACAGGTCCGTGAACGTGCCCCCGACGTCGACGCCGAGGATCATGCCGCTCCCTCCGCCGTACCGTGGGCCGGATACGCGCCTATGTGCGCCTGCGAGCCCTGGGTTCGCACGGCGCTAGGCTCGGGGGACGACATGGCTGTAACCATCTCCAACACGCCGAACCCCAATGCGCTCAAGTTCACCGTCGGCATCGACGTCGGCGGTCCCGCCACGTTCGTCGCCGGGAAGCCGTCCGACGACCCCATGGCATCGGCGCTTCTGGCGCTCGACGGCGTCACGAGCATCTTCATGACGGCCGATTTCGTGACGCTGTCCAAGACACCCGCCGCATCGTGGGAGACGATCGCCCCCGAAGCGACGAAGATCCTCGAGGAGCGGTTCGGAGCCTGACGCGCCGTCAGGGGCGTATCCCCCGCACGATGAGCCACGGCAGCGTCTCGATCACGGGGAAACGGGTGGGCGGTCGGAGCGACGCATCGACCCGTTCCAGGAGCCGGTCGAGTGCGGCTGCGTCGAGCATCTCGGTTCCGGGCCAGATCCCGGAGCGCACCGCTTCGACCCCTTCCGCGACCGATTCGATCGTCGCCATGGGCAGGTCGACCTTCGTCTCGGTGACGTCACGGATTCCGGCGCGTACCGCTTCGATGCCGATCGCATCCGCCGCCCGGAACCGCCATTCGACGGCGGCGGCGACCGCCGGTTCGTAGCGGTAGAGCAATCCGTAGCGGCGGGCGGCCGGCATCGATCGGGTGAGCGCTTTCGGGTCGATCTCGCCGATCCACACCGTTCCGCCGGGCTTCACGGTTCGCACCGCTTCTTGAACGACCGGCTCGACACCGGCAGGGCCGTCCCATGCCGACAGCGCCACGACCGCATCGAACGTGTCGTCCGGGTACCCGGTGGCACGAGCCGTTGCGCCTTCGGGTACGGAGGCCACCCGCAGCGTCGCGACTTCGGGTGTCGTCGCCCCGGTCGGTCCCGGGAGACGATCGGCGAGGAACTCGGCGTACGGTCCGAGGAGGAGCGTGTCGGCGTCCTTCGGAGCATCGAGGCTCTCGAGCGTGGTGAGCCATGCGTTGCGGAGTGTTCGGTCGGGTTGCATGGGCGCCAGCGTAGCGAACCGCGCACCCGCTCCGGCTGTGGGACCGGCCCTACGAACCGGGGATGGTGTCGGACCGCATGACGACCGGCCAGCGGTTCCCCGATCGGTCTCCGATCGTGAAGACGACGCGCCAGTCGGGCCCGATCGCACCGGATCCGACGATCTCGGCGCTCTCGTCGAACAACCCGGCGTATTCGAGCGTCGCAGCGACCGCATCGGCGTGTGCTTCCTCGCCGGTCTTCATCCACCCCTCGATCGAGTTGTACACCGGCGGCATGAGCGGGATCGGCAGGTCCGCGATCGCCGTCTCCTCTCCCCGCACGGCCACGAGCACCTCGACCGCCCGCACCGGTCCCCGGACGAACGCGCCGTCGGGTTCCTCAGTCAGGCTCCTGAAAACGACCGATACGGCGTACCCGTCGGCCGTCGGCCGCACCTCGTAGGCACGTGCCCACTCGACGTACGACGTCCCGCTCGCCGTCTCACGGAACGAGTCGGGAAGGTCGGCATCCACGACGAAGGCGGCCGGCAGTTCCTCAGGCATCGGCCCGTCGACGGTGAAGTAGTCGGTGACGAACCACTCGGCGCGAGCGACGGCGCCGAGCTCGGCCGTGGCCGGTTGGACCGCCATGAGATCCGCCTCGGAGAGCACACCGGTCGTCGTGGTGGCCTCGGACGTCACCGGAGGCGCGGTGGTCGTCGTGGCGGTGACCGGGGGTGCGAGCGTCTGCGGCTCGCCGTGTCCCGGCGCGTTGACCCATCGGATGCCGGCGAATCCGATCACGACGGCGACGAGGACGCCGGCGACGACGTAGAGCGTCTTCGCCCTTCCCTGCCGGTGCTCACTCAGCAGCGTGGTCCACGGGATCTCTTCGTATTCGTCCATGTCATCCCTCCGGGATCACGAATCGTTGTCCGGGGAAGATCAGGTTCGGGTTCTCACCGATCGTCGATCGGTTCGCCTCGTAGATCACGGGCCAGAAGGCCGCGATCTCCCCGTTCGACGGCCTTCTCCCCGTCCGTTCGGTGAGGACGTGGCGTGCGATGCGCCACAGGCTGTCGCCGGCCTCGACGACGTAGACCATCGAGCCGGGCGCGGCGGCCGGAGCGGGAACGGCCTCCGGAGATGCGCCGGGCTCTCCCGACAGGCGGACGATCGGCGGTGCAACCGTCGCTGTCGCCGGCCGGGGTCGCGACAGGGCGGTGAGGAGGCTCGCCATCATCAGCACCGTCGCGACCGACCGCACGGGAACGGGGACGGAGATCGAGGCCAACCGGCGGCTCAGCCTCCCCGCAGAGCCGATCGCGCCGAGCGACAGGGTGACGGCGGCAACAGCGGCGCAGATGGCCATCGCGGGTTCCATGTCTGCACCGTATCGCCGACCACAAGTGACATCAATAGGGTTGATCCGGGGTATTTATCGCGCTCTCGCGCGGGTCACCCGCCGATGTAGGACATCTCCACCTTCGGGAGGCCGATCGATACGCCGGTCCGCTCCTCGCTGTACCGATCGGTACGGGACTCCCACACACTCGTGACGAGCTCGGCGATCTCGGCGTCGGTGGCGCCGTCTCGCAGCGGGCCGCGCAGATCGGTGCCGTCGACTCCGAACAGGCACGTGTAGATCGATCCGTCTGCGGAGAGGCGCAAGCGTGTGCACTCGCCGCAGAACGGTTGCGACACGGAGGAGATCACACCGATCTCACCGCCGCCGTCCCGATAGCGCCACCGGTTGGCGACCTCACCCTGATAGTTCGATTCGACCGGGTCCAGCGGCCATTCGGCGCCGATCGTCTCGAGGATCTCGCCGGCGGTGATCACGTCCGTCATCTGCCATCCGTTGGAGGATCCGACGTCCATGTACTCGATGAACCGGACGATGTGCCCGGTGCCGCGGAAGGCTCGTGCGATGTCGACGATGGACTGCTCGTTGAGCCCGCGCTGGACGACGGTGTTGATCTTGATCGGCGTGAGACCGGCTTCGTTCGCCGCGTCGATCCCTTCGAGAACGCGGGCGACGGGGAAGTCGACGTCGGCCGTACGCCGGAACAGGGCGTCGTCGACGGCATCCAGACTCACCGTGATCCGGTCGAGGCCCGCAGCGGCGAGCGCCGAAGCGTGCCGGGCGAGGATGCTTCCGTTCGTCGTCAGGGCGATGTCCCCGATCCCCTCGACCCCGGCGATCATCTCCACGAGGCTCGGAAGGTCGTGCCGCAGCAGCGGTTCTCCGCCCGTGAGACGAACCTTCTCGACGCCGAGATCGGCGAGGGTGCGAACGAGTCGCTCGATCTCCTCGAACGTGAGGACCTCCTCACGGGGGAGGAACGCATGATCCCGGCCGTACGCGTCACGAGGCATGCAATAGGTGCACCGGAAGTTGCAGCGGTCCGTGACGGACACGCGCAGATCACGCAGCGGTCTTCCGAGGGCATCGATCAACATGGTCGAAGGCTACCGACCTGCGGGCGTCTGCGGGACGGTTCAGCGGGCGAGGTCGAGGAACTCGTTCCTGGTCCGCGGGTCGTCCTTGAACGTGCCGCGCATGGCGCTCGTCACCATGGCGCTCTCCTGCTTCTGGACGCCGCGCATCATCATGCAGAGATGCCGCCCCTCCATGATGACGGCGACGCCGTACGGGTCGAGGATGTCGATGAGCGCATCGGCGACCTGGTTCGTCAGCCGCTCCTGCACCTGGAGGCGCCGTGCGAACACGTCGACGATGCGGGCCACCTTCGAGAGGCCGATGATCTTCCCCTTCGGGAGATAGGCGACCGCCGCCTTGCCGAAGAAGGGAAGCATGTGATGCTCGCACATCGAGTAGAACTCGATGTCCTTGACGAGGACCATCTCGTCGGCTCCTTCGGCGTCGAACACCGCGTCGTTCACGACCTCCTCGAGCGACGTGGAGTAGCCGCTCGTCAGGAAGTCCATCGCCTTCGCCACACGCAGCGGCGTGCGAACGAGCCCCTCGCGGTCGGGGTCCTCCCCGATCTCGACGAGTTGCTCACGCACGAGCCCCTCGAACCTGGGGGCGTAGACGTCCACGACGTCGTCGAAGTCCTCCGGCGCCCGGGGCGTATACGGGGTGTTGAGTTGAATCGCCATGACCGGTTGAACCTCCCCCCGGCCGATTTGTTCCGCGATCTCGAAGACGGTCCGCCCGTCTGCGGGATGCACCCAGTCCGGGGCGACGTCCGCGATCGGGACCGCCACGTGCGCTTCGGTGATCGCCGCCGGGTCGGGGATCTTCCACCCGTCGAGATCGAGCTCGGTCTCCCCGTAGTAGGCGATGTCGAGATCGATCCGTCGCGGCGCATCCGGATCGTCGCCCCGTTCGCGCCCGAGCGCCGCCTCGATCCCTCGCAGCACCGCGCGGAGTCTCTCGGGGTCCAGGTCCGTGCAGACGAGCGCAGCCGCGTTGAAGAAGTCGGGGGCCTCGGTCGGCCCACCGACCGACGGACTCTCGTACAAGCGACTGACGTTCTCGACCCTGATATCCCGCGCCCTGCGGAGCATCCGGATCGCTTCGGGGAGGTTCCGCTCCCGCTCGATGTTGGACCCGAGCACGATGATCGCCCGGGCTGTTCCTTCACGCATCGTCGTCTCCCCTGGTTCTGCGGATCGTGATCCCCACGGATCGGGCGTGCCGGAGTGCGCCCGGCTTCTCGACCGTCATCTCCACCGCCTCGATCCTCTCGTCGGATTCGAAGCAGATCTCGGCGAGTTCCGCGACGAGTCGCTCGACGAGCATCGGTTCGCCGCGTTCGATGTGGGCGATGAGGCGCTTCGTGATCGTCCTGTAGTTGACGGCGTCCTCGATGTCATCGCTGATCGAAGCGGGACGCGTATCGGCCCAGAGCGTCGCGTTGACGAGGATCTCCTGAGGGTTGACCCGTTCGTCCGGGTTGATCCCGAGGATCCCCGAGACGGAGAGATCGGTGATGTGGATCCGATCGAGCCTCTCGCGGCTTGCGGATTGTCGCTCGGAGCTCATACCAGGTGCCCTCCGCCGTCGACCCGGACGATCTCGCCGGTGATGAAGTCGTTCTCGAGGAGGGCGAGTGCAGCCGCCACGACCGGCTCGGTCCCGCCGACACGGCCGAGCGGAAGGTCCTCCGCGAGCCGCAGTGCGTAGTCGTCGTCCTCCGAACCCGGAGGGAGGATGACGCCCAGAGCCACGGCGTTGACCCGGATCCTCGGGGCGAGTTGCAGCGCTGCAGCTCTGGTGAAGGCGTCGATGGCGCCTTTCGCGACGATGTAGCTGAAGTGCTCCCGGTACGGCGTCCGGGTGCGGACGTCGGTGACGTTGACGACGGACCCTTCCATGTCGTCCGGGAGCGCTGCGGCGAACGCCTGGGTGGCGAACACGGGAGCGCCCAGCGTCAGATCCAGCGTCGCCCGCCACGCATCGAGCTCCACGTTCCGGATCGTGTCCGACGGGAACCCCGAGGCGCTGTTGACGAGGATCGACGGGGGTCCGAGTCGTTCGGTCGCCAGTTCCACGAGGGTGGACGTCGTCGACGGGTCGGACAGGTCGACCGATCCGGCCGCGGCCTGCACACCGAGACGACGGGCCATCTCGGCCGTCTCCTCGGCCGGTCCGGCGGAGCGGTTGTAGTGGATGAACACGTCGACACCCGCCTGTGCGAGGCCGAGCGCAAGCGCTCGACCGACGCGAACGCCGCCGCCCGTGATGATTCCTGTTCGTCCGCGAAGCTCCATACCGGTGAGCGTAACCCGCGGGAGGGCCATCTCCTTCCCAGTTCCCTCCCCGTTCCCGCTGGAGCGCCTATCCTGCACTCCGTGAGCAAGGAAGACCCGAAACCCGGCCGCTGGATCCTCCCCGCCATCGTGGTGGCGCTGATCGGATTCACCTATCTGTTCGTCAACGCCCTTCCCCCGGCCGAGATCCCGGTCGGTACCACGACCACGATCGCGGCGCAGAACACGACGACGACCGTCCCGGAATCGGAAACCACCACGACGACGCTCCCGGCCGACATCGCCGCATTCCTGAAACTCGTCGACGACTACGCCGCCACGGCGAACGTGATCGCGGATGACATCGACACGACGAACACGGCATGGGAAGAACGAGAGGACGGCGTTCCCTCGTTCAACGACACGCTGGCCGCGTTCGAAGCGGCGCAGGCGGAAGCGCAGACGCTGAGCGACAACGTCGAAGGGACCAATCCGCCCGACGCCTATGTGACGGTGTGGCCGAACGCTGTGACGGCTGCGGCCGACCTTCCTGCAGGGGTCAACGCCGTCATCGAAGGCCTCCGTGCCCCCGACGATGGAACGGCACGGCGGGAAGCCGTCGCAGCCTACGAAGAGCTGACGGTGGCGTTCCTCGCGGCCCTCGACGAAGTCAGGGCAGCGACCCCGTAGCCCGGAATCCGTCTCCGCCTACCGGTTCTCCAGCGCGCTGCAGATCGTCTCCGTCATCAGCGTCGCGACGATGTACGGATCGGCATTGGCGTTGGGACGGCGGTCCTCGATGTAGCCCTTCTGTTCCCGAGCGGTCTGCCAGGGGATCCGAACCGAAGCACCGCGATTCGACACGCCGTACGAGTACTCGGTCCACGGTGCCGTCTCGTGCAGGCCCGTCAGACGCCGCTCGATCCCGGCCCCGTAGCCCTTGATGTGCTCCTGAGCCTTCTCTCCGAGCGCCTCGCACGCGGCGATGATCGGCTCGTACGATTCGCGCATCGCGGCCGTCGAGAAGTTGGTATGCATGCCGGCACCGTTCCAGTCGCCTTCGACCGGCTTCGGGTTGAGATGGGCGGAGATGTCGTAGTTCTCCGCGATCCGATAGAGCAACCAACGGGCCATCCAGAGATGATCGCCGACGGTGACGGGGTCGAGCGGGCCGATCTGGAACTCCCACTGCCCGATCATCACCTCGGCGTTGGTCCCGGAGATCATCAGTCCCGCTTCGATGCACGCGACCGTGTGATCCTCCACGACGTCGCGGCCCCAGATCTCGTCGGCGCCGACACCGCAGTAGTACCCGCCCTGAGGAGCCGGATACCCGCCGATCGGCCAACCGTGAGGCCGCCCGTCCTTGTAGAAGGTGTACTCCTGCTCGAGCCCGAGCCACGGTTCCTGGTCCTCGTAGCGCTCGTAGGCGGCCACGCACGCGGCCCGGTGGTTCGACGGATGCGGCTCCATGTCGACGGTCAGGACCTCGCACAGGACGAGGACGTCGTCGCCCCCGCGGATCGGGTCGGGTCGGATGAACACGGGCCGCAGCACGCAGTCGGATTCGACGCCGGGCGCCTGCTCGGTGCTCGATCCGTCGAATCCCCACAACGGCGGTTCCTCACCGGTGGGAATGACCTTCGTCTTCGATCGGAGCTTGGCCGTCGGCTTCTGCCCGTCGATCCATATGTATTCGGCCCGGTAGGGCATCGTTCCTCCAAAGCTCGGTTCGGCGCGCGGAAGCTTGCCACACCCCGGGTCGCTTCGCACGCCTTCAGCTACGGGCGGGGATGAGTGCTCCGCCGGTCAGACGAATTCGATCCCCTGGGCGAGCGGCAGCTCACCGGACCAGTTGATCGTCACCGTCTGACGGCGCATGTACGCCTTCCACGCGTCGGAGCCCGATTCGCGACCGCCGCCGGTCTCCTTCTCACCGCCGAATGCCCCGCCGATCTCGGCGCCGGACGGGCCGATGTTGACGTTGGCGATCCCGCAGTCCGAGCCCTCCGGTCCGAGGAACTGCTCGGATGCGCTCACCGAGTCCGTGAAGATGGACGACGAGAGTCCCTGCGTCACGCCGTTGTTGATCTTGATCGCCTCTTCGACCGAGTCCACTTCGATGACGTAGAGGATCGGGGCGAACGTCTCGATCTGGAGGATCGGGGCGTCGGACGGCATCTTGATGATCGTCGGTTCAACGAAGTAGCCGGGTCCGTCGATGACACCGCCGCCGTGGAGGAGCTCGCCCCCCTGTTCCTGTGCGATGCCGACCGCTGCGGAGAAGTTCGCGACCGCGATCTCGTCGATGAGCGGCCCCATCAGGTTCGCCTCGTCGAGCGGGTCCCCGATCTGCACCGTGCGGTAGGCCGAGACGAGCCGGCGGGTCAACTCCTCGGACACGCCCTTCTGGACGATGAGACGACGCAGCGACGTGCACCGCTGGCCCGCGGTCCCGACGGCCGCGAAGACGGCGGCTCTCGTGGCCAGATCGAGATCGGCGTCGTCCATGACGATCATGGCGTTGTTCCCGCCGAGTTCGAGGAGCGACCGCCCGAGCCGCTTGGCGACGGCCACGCCGACCTTCTCGCCCATGCCGCACGAACCGGTCGCGGAGATGAGCGGAACGCGTCGGTCGTTGATCATGACGTCCCCGACCTCGGCTCCCGAACCGACGGCGAGGCTGAAGACTCCTTCGAATCCGGACCCCTCCATGGCTCGCGCGGCGAGCTTCGTGGTCGCGACCGCGGTGAGCGGCGTCTTCGACGACGGCTTCCAGATGAGGGTGTCTCCGGCGACGGCGGCGATCATGGCGTTCCACGCCCAGACGGCGACGGGGAAGTTGAACGACGTGATGATCCCGACCGGTCCGAGCGGCTGCCACTGCTCGTACATGCGGTGACGGGGGCGTTCCGACGCGATCGTGAGACCGTAGAGTTGGCGGGAGAGCCCGACGGCGAAGTCGGTGATGTCGATCATCTCCTGGACTTCGCCCTCACCCTCGGCTTTGATCTTCCCCATCTCGAGGGCGACCAGCGCACCGAGGGGTTCCTGGTACTCGCGGAGCAGATCGCCGATGTCGCGCACGAACTTGCCGCGCTCGGGGGCGGGCAGCATGCGCCACTCGGCGAACGTCCCGGTCGCGGTGGCGACGACCTTCTCGTAGTCGTCGCCGTCGGCTCGCTTGACGGAACCGATGATCTCACCCGTCGACGGGTTCTCGACCTCGAGCTCGGTCCCGCCGGTCTCGAGCCATCCACGGGCGTACGCGCCTGCGTTGACGTCGTGCAGGTCGAGTGCTGAGAAAATGGCGTCGCGATTCATGCTCGGACCTCCTGTCGGAATCGTTCGATGGTAGAACGGTAGTCGCCCCCCGTTGGCGCGATCTCTCGACCGTCCGATCACCGACATCCGAGCCCGGCGGTGTCCGCTCTAGAGTGCTTCCCGGCACCCGGACGCTCGACCGAAGAGAAGGGACACGCCAGTATGACACCGCCGGTACCCGCTTTCGATTGGATCCACCACCACGCGGATCTTCGCCCCGACGCGGTGGCTCTCATCGATGCCGGACGCGACCTCACTCTCACGTATGCGGACCTCGAGGAGCAGGTCGGACGTCTGGCCGCATGGCTGGCATCGTCCGGGGTCGGTCCCGGCGATCGTGTGGCCTTTCTCGCAGGGAACACGACCGACGTCTTCGAAGCCCTGTTCGCCTGTGCGAAGCTCACGGCGATCCTCGTGCCGCTCAACTGGCGCCTTGCCGTCCCGGAGATGCAGTTCATCGTCGACGATTGCCGGCCGGACGTCCTGATCTACGAAGACACGTTCGCCGATGCGGCCGACCAGCTCGACATCGAGGTGAAGCTCGCCCTCGGGGCGGACTACGAAGCGGCCAAGGCACAGAGCGACCCCGACTCGGCCGGCCGGGTCGCCGCGACGCACGACGACCCGTGGGCGATCATGTACACGTCGGGAACGACGGGACATCCCAAGGGCGCTGTCGTCACACATGGGATGGTGTTCTGGAATGCCATCAACATCGGACATCCGGTGGGGCTGACGAGTGCCTCCACGAATCTCAATGTGCTGCCCACGTTCCACACCGCCGGGCTCAACCTGTATACGACGCCGTGCCTGCACATCGGAGCCCGGTCGATCAACCTCAGAGAGTTCGATGCCGAGGAGGTCCTGCGCTGGTTGGAGAGCGGGGAGATCACGCACTTCTTCGGCGTTCCCGCCATCTACCAGTTTCTCGCCGAGCACCCGCGATGGGCGACGGCGAACCTGGACGGCGTCGAGTCCTGGGCATGTGGCGGCGCCCCCATGCCGGTCGCGCTGCTCGAGCGGTATGCCGAGCACGGGATCGTCATTCGTCAGGGTATGGGCCTCACCGAGACGAGTCCAACGGTGTTCCTCACCGACGAGGCTCATGCGATCTCGAAGGCCGGCTCGGTCGGCAAGCCGTCTCTGCACACCGAGATTCGCGTCGTGACCGAGGAAGGGGTCGACGTCGAACGGGGAGGCATCGGCGAACTGTGGGTTCGTGGGCCGAATGTCACCCCCGGCTACTGGGAGCGTCCTGAGGCCAATGAGGCGTCGTTCACCGATGGCTGGCTCCACACGGGGGATGCCGCACGAATCGACGACGACGGATACGTGTACATCGTCGACCGTTGGAAGGACATGTACATCTCGGGAGGAGAGAACGTCTACCCGGCAGAGGTCGAGCAGGTTGTCTTCCACCATCCCAACGTGCTCGACGTTGCCGTCATCGGCGTCCCCGACGAGCGGTGGGGGGAAGTCGGCGTCGCCGTCGTGGTACCGCGCGATGCAGATTCGTTCGATGGCTCGGAGCTCCTTCAGTTCTGCGACGAGAAACTCGCTCGCTACAAGATCCCGAAACGCGTCGAGATCATCGACGAACTGCCTCGCAACGCGGCAGGAAAGGTGTTGAAGCGAGACCTGCGCGCGAGCTTCGTCGAATCGTGAGCGGACACCCAGAGCCCCTCGTGGAGGTCTCGCTCGATCATCCGATCGCGACGCTGACGCTGAACCGACCTCATCGTCACAACAGCCTCGTTCCGTCGCTCCTGCATGCCCTCATCGACGCAACGAACTCCGTCGCAGACGACCCTGAGATCCGCTCGGTCGTGCTGTCGGCGAACGGTCGATCGTTCTCGACCGGGGGCGATGTCGCCGCCTTCTACGACCATCGAGACGACCTGTCTGCCTACGCCGAGGAAATCGTGGGGCTCCTCAACGAATCGATGATTGCGCTCATGCGGATATCACAGCCGGTCCTCGCCGCCGTGCACGGACCCGTGACCGGCGGATCCATGGGTCTCGTACTCGCATCCGATGTCGTCGTCGTTTCTCCGGCGGCGACATTCACCCCTTGGTACTCGGTCGTCGGGTTCGCCCCCGACGGTGGGTGGACGGCGCTGCTCCCCGACCGGATCGGCAAGGCGACCACGGCCGACGTCCTGTTCCGCAATCGGACGATCGACGCGTACGAAGCCGTCGCCCTGGGCCTGGCAACCGAGGTGGCTGCAGACGAGGCATTCGGCGATCGGGTGGCCACACTGGCTGCGATCATGGCGGAGGGGAAGAACACGGCGGTCAAGCGATCACTCAACGCCGACGTCGACGAGACGGCCCGGCGGCTCGAGATCGAGCGACGGATCTTCGTGGAGCAGGTCGTCACGTCCGAATCCCTCCGGGGAATGGCGACCTTCCTCGGGCGCGGCTGACGGTTCCCCTCTCCTAACGAGGAGCGATGTCGCGAGCGAGCACGAGTGCCTCGCCGGTCACGACAACGGTGTCCCCGGTCCTGCACACCGTCGAGAGATTCACCAGCTCCTTCTCCGGACGGAGACGCGTGATCGTCACGGTGGTGTGGACATCCGACGCTGCCGGAATGGGTCGATGAAACACGTACTCCTGTTTGAGCCAGTTCGTACCGGGTCCGGGAAGGTCGACTCCGAGCAACCACGAGACGGTCCCGACGATGAGTGCCGGCGGCACCTCCGCCCCCTCCCCCTGGAAGAGCGGGTTCGGGTCATCGACGAGGGCGGTGAAGTCCTCGACGTCACATCGGTCGAACCGGCGGCTTCGCGTGGCGGACATCCCGACCCTGAGGCCCTTGAAGCCATCGGACCTCACCGCCCCATCTCTCGATGCCTGAGCCGACAGCCGGGTACCGACCGTCGCCTCGCCGCTCGACGTAACACGGCCCGATTCGTCGGCGAGTTGCTCGATCAGAGCTCCGTCCGACGAACGGCGAACGGCGAACGTGAGCGGCTCGCCAGCGAACGTCGGACCCTCGAACATGAGCGACTGGCGCGTCAGAGCTACGGGCCCGCCGAGAAGTCGCGCGACCTGCGCGCTCATGACACCGAAGATGAACATGCCGTGTGCAACGGTCCGGCCGAAACGTGTCCGGGCCGCGAACCCCGCATCAACGTGAATCGGGTTGTCGTCGCCACTCAGCCGGGCGTACTCGTCGTACTGCCATTGGGTGAACACGAGCGGAGTCTCGACCGACGGGGTTTCCATCGCTTCCCTCTGTATGGCGTGTACCGGGCTCAGCGGGCGGCGATCGTCTCGATCTCGACGAGGAATCCGCCGGGGAGAGCGGCGACCTCGACCGTCGAGCGCGCCGGCTTCGCGTCTCCGACGTACTCTCCGTACACGGTGTTGATCGCACCGAAGTCGCCCATGTCGGTGACGAAGATCGTCATCTTCACGATGTCGGCGTATCCGAGGCCGACATCACCGAGGACTGCGCCGATGTTGCGCATGATCTGATCGGTCTGCTCGGCGGCTCCGCCTTCAACGACGGTGCCGTCCGCGGGGTTGATGGCGATCATCCCGGAGACGAAGACCAGACCGTGGGCTTCGGTGACGATGCTGTACGGACCGAGCGGTTTCGGACCGCTCGGGGCGTCGTGAATCTGTTTCGGCATAGGACCTCCCGGATCGTTCGGAAGGCAGTCTACGGCCGTCCGTCAGCCGCGTTTCCCGCAGGTGCAGGAGTGGCCGGTCTCGTTCGGGTTCTCGATCGCGAATCCCGCCCCGGCGAGACCCTCATCCCGGAAATCGATGACGGACCCCATCAACCGGCCCACGCTCCGTTCGTCGATGACGACGTCGAACGCCCCGGTCTCCACGACCGTGTCCGTCACCGATGCACCGGTGTCGAAGTGCAGGTCGTACCGGAATCCGGAACACCCTCCCGGCCTCGCCCCGAGGCGGAGAACGAGGGTGTCGTCACCCTCACTTTCGAGCAGTTCCCGTACCTTGTCGATTGCCGAGTCGGTGAGCACCACCGGTGTCATCTCGAGCGTCATTACACATCGCCTCCTCCGCGCGTCGCATCCCGACTCTAACTCCTACGGGCGTGTTGGGAATAGGGAATCTCGGTCGATAGCATCGATCCGGTGACCAAACGAGCAGACGTCGAAGCCGCCCTGCGCGGGGTGATCGATCCCGAACTGAACGCGGACATCGTCGAACTCGGCATGGTGGGCCACATCGAAGTGGACGGCGGTCGCGTCACGATCGGCGTGGCCCTGACCGTGGCGGCGTGCCCGATGCGCGACCAGATCGAGTCCGATGTCATCCGCAAGGTCGCCGCGATGCCCGGCGTCGACGAGGTGACCGTCGAGGTCACGGCGATGAACGCCGATCAGCGGTCGGAGCTCATGAGCAAGGTTCGTCTCCGGGCGCGTGAGAACGCGACGCCGACGATGATCAGCCCGCAGACCCGGGTCATCGCCGTGTCGAGCGGCAAGGGCGGTGTCGGCAAGTCCTCGCTCAGCGTCAACCTGGCGTTGGCGATCTCGGCGCTCGGGCACCGTACGGGTCTCCTCGATGCCGACATCTGGGGATTCTCGGTTCCGAGGATGCTCGCTTCGACCGATGCCCGGCTCGAGGCCGGTGACGATCGGAAGATCCAACCGCTCCGGTCGGCCGGCCTGGAGATCGTCTCGACCGGTCTGCTCCTCGACGATGAGGACACGGCGCTCATGTGGCGCGGGTTGATGCTCTCGAAGGCACTCGAGCAGTTCCTCACCGACGTCGCGTGGAGCCCGAATCTCGGGTACCTGATCATCGACATGCCCCCGGGCACGGGTGACGTGCAGATGGCCCTCTCGCGCATGCTGCCGCAGGCCGAGATGGTCGTCGTGACCACACCGCAGCGCGCCGCGCAGAAGGTCGCCGCACGGGTCGCCGACATGGCCCGCAGGTCGCACATGCCGGTCGTCGGGGTCATCGAGAACATGTCCGGGTTCACCACCGAGGACGGCCGCCACTACGACCTGTTCGGATCGGGAGGCGGTACCGAACTGGCCGATCAGCTCGGCGTCCCGCTCCTCGGGCGGGTGCCCCTCGACCCCGGTGTCGTCGACGGCGGGGATGAAGGCCGGCCCGTCGTCACCGAGGACCCGGACGGTCCCGCCGGCACCGAGATCCGATCGATCGCCGCTCGTCTCACCGAGCTGATCCCCCCCGCCGCCGAAGACACGTGCACGGCCCGCATCGCCGTGCTGGCCGAGCAGTTGAAGACCCTGTAGCTGCAAGCTGCAAGCCACAAGCTGCAAGAGAATCTTGAAGCTTGAAGCTTGAAGCTTGAAGCCGACACGAAGTGTCGGCTACCGGCAGAGCTCGTCGACCATGGGGTACGGGTTCGCCCAGTCGCCGCCGCCGGGTTTCCAGCCGAGATGCAGGTGGGGGAGCCACGACGGCGAGTTGCCGGTCGTGCCCACCGTCCCGATCACGTCGCCGGCCGAGACGCGCTGACCCCCCGCGAGCCCGTCGGCCCAGGAATCCATGTGGGCGTAGTAGTAGATGTCGCCCGAGTTGCCCTGCAGGTACACCGAGATCCCGCCGAGGGTGCTGTTCGAGAGGCGGTAGATGCGCCCGGTCTCCATCGCGACGAGCGGTGTTCCCCGCGACGCCGACATGTCGACGCCCTTGTGGGTGCGGCCGCCGGATCGGGGCGCCCCCCAGGTGTCGGAGAACGAGACGGCACCGTCGACGGGACAGACCCGCCCTGCGGAGGAGACGGGGGGCGTCGTCGTGGTCGTCGTCGGTGCAGCGGTGGTCGTCGTGGTGGACGACGTGGTCGTCGTCTCACCGTCGGGCGGCTCCGTCGTCGTGGTGGTCGGAGGCAGCGTCGTCGACGTCGTGGTCGTCGTCGAAGACGTCGTCGTGACCGGAGCGACCGTCGTGGTCGTGGATACGGTCGCCTTCGCGACCGTCGTGGTCGTCGATGTAGCCGCGGCGGCGGCCGCGGCAGCAGCGGCAGCGGCCTCCTCTCGCTTGCGCGCCGCTTCGAGCTCACGCTGTCGTTGCTCTTCAGCCAGGCGCTTGCGCTCTGCTTCCTGTCGTTCCCAGGTGGCCTGCATCTCCCGGTACTCGGAGTTCGCGGCATCGAGGTTTGCGAGCAGTTGTGCGGAGAGCCCTTCGATCTCGGTGACGAGCTCGCTCTGTCGCGTCAGCGCGGCGTCGAGCGTCTCGACCTGGGAGCGATACTCGGCTTCGACGGCGATCCATTCGTCCACGATCTTCCGGTCGTGGTCGCTCGCAGCATCGAGGTACATCCCTCGTACGGGAATGTCGATGAAGGCGTTCGATCCGAGCACCGCCGAGACGGCACCGTCGGATCCGGCGGTCATGTAGAGCTCGCGAACGACGTCCTGGGCCGTCAGGCGAAGCACTGCGAGCCGCTGCTCGGTCTCGGTGACGCGGGTGGCGAGACCGTGAAGACTCTCGCGGATCTGGATCTCCTCGGCGACCGCGGCCGCGTATCGGGCATCCGTCGCTTCCAGGCTCGCAGAGATCTCGGCGTTGTGCCGGCGGGCCGCTTCCAGGTCCGCCTGGGTGACTTCGCGTTCCTCGACGGCGAACGCGGGCGCGGCCAGACCGAAGATCAGGACGACGATGAGGGCGATTCGCATATTGATCATCTCGCGTTCAATTCGACCATCGTTGATGGCCCCACTGCGCCCGCCGGGAACCTTACTTGTCCATCGGCATACAGCTTGTGCATCTGAACGATGACCTGATGGGTCGCCGCATCGCGCAACCCGGCCGGGACGAAGTCGTAGACGATGTCGACGACGTCGGCGATCGTCGCCGCTCCGGCCCGGACGGCGTCGAGGATCTCAGCCTCTCTAGCCCTCCGATGGTCGATGTAGCCGTCGATGACGGCACCGGCGTCGTCCATGGCGGGACCGTGCCCCGGTTCGATGCGCTTCACATCGAGATCCCGGACCCGGTACAGCGACTCCATGTACGCCGTGGCGTCTTCCATGACGACGGTCGACCCTCCCATGATGTGGTCGCCGGTGAACAGACGGTCTCCGAGGCGGAAGCAGAGGTGATCGCGAGTGTGCCCGGGCGTGTGGACGGCTTCGATGAACGCCCCGCCGACGGCGACGATCCCTCCGTCCGCGAGACGGATGTCGGGATCGAACTCCGGGCCGGGCTCGTACCCGTACACCGGAACGCCGAGTCGTCGTGCGAGCGGGTTCGCAAGCGGGGCGTGATCCGGGTGCGTGTGTGTAACGATCACGGCGACGGGGGATCGCCCGGTGACGGCCCGGACGATCGCCACGAGATGGCTCTCGATGACCGGTCCGGGGTCGATGACGGCCACTTCGCCTCCGTCGGCCACGAGGTACGTGTTCGTGCCCGGCCCCGTGTAGATGCCGGGGTTCGGCGCCAGGATGCGCTGGATCGTCATGTCGGTCGGAAGTCCGGGGGAACGTCGCCGCCCGCCAGAACGACCTGCATCAGCCTGGCCATGAGGTCGGGATCCTGTTCGGAGGCACCCGCCGACTCGAAGTTCTCGTCGCCGGGGATCAGGATCTGCACCTGGTGGCCGTTCACGGCGAGTCGCGGCTGGATCGTCCGGACCGGACCGGAGCCCTCGACGCGCTCGATCACATCGTTCACCGACCGGTGGGATGCGAAGAACTCCACCGTCCTCAGCGTCGGGAACGCCACCACCCACGTTCCGGCGGCCGATCGCTCGAGCGCATCACGAGGTTGCACCCATGTGCCGTCGACGAGTTCGTCGCCGTCGACGACCGGGTCGATGCCGTCGGGCATCCGCGCCAGGAAGAACTTCGTATCGAACCGGATCGGCAGCGGCGCCGGCGTGATCCATCGGGCGAAGTACCGGAGCGAGTCGCCGTCGAACCGCTCACCGAGTCCGTCGGCGCTCGAGAACACAGCGGACCCGGACGGTCGGTCGGCGGTGACTCTCGGCCCCGACCGCAACAGCCAGATGCCGGTCTCCTCGACGAGTTCCCGAACCGCAGCCGCCCGCCATGCATCGAGACCGTGCTCCGCCGATCCGACCCGTCCGTCCGACTCGTCGACGGAGCCGCCGGGGAAGACCCAGGCGCCGCCCATGAATCGGGCTTGCGGTGTCCTCCGCACCATGAGCAGTTCGATGCCGGCGAGGCCGTCGCGGATCAGGCACACCGTCGAAGCGTCGCGCGCCGGGGCGCTCACGGCACGATCGTCCAGCGATTCGCCGATCGTGCCACAACCCGGCGGCGGATCGTTTCGCGAACCGCGGGAACCAGGAGCAGGAATCCGGTCGCGTCGGTGAGGAGTCCGGGAGTGAGGAGAAAGGCGCCGGCCAGCAGGATCATCGCCCCGTGGGCGAGCGACGTGGCGGGGAACACGCCCTGTGAGAATTCGCGACGCACCGCCACGAACGTCTCGCGACCCTGGCGAGACACCAGCCAGGATCCGAGGAAGGCCGTCGTGACGACGAGGGCGATCGTCCACCAGATCCCGACGGCGTTGCTGAAAGCCACGAGGAGGGCGATCTCGACGATCGGAACCACGAGAAAGGCACCGAAGAGAATCCACCGGTATCGCATCTGACCGAGGATACCGGCACCGGTAGTCTGAGCACATGGACCTTCGTGACCTCCCATCGGTCGACGCCCTGGCGCTCGATCTCGCCGAGGAGTTCTCCGCGCCCCGTGTTCTCCTGAACGCGGTGGCGCGCAACGCGATCGAGAACGCTCGATCGTCCCTGCGCTCCGGCCTGCCGGCGGACCCCTCGGGCGAGGCGTTCCGACACATGTCCTCACTGGACTCGGCGCGACTGCGCAGCGTCGTCAACGCCACCGGCGTGCTCCTCCACACCAATCTCGGAAGGGCTCCACTGGTGGCCGCTCCGGTCCCGCTCTACGGCAACCTCGAGTTCGACCTGCGAACGGGTGAGCGCGGCAGGCGCGGCGGCTACCTGCGAGAGCTCGTCGCGGCGAGCGTCGGAGCCGAAGCGGCGCTCGTCGTGAACAACAACGCCGGGGCGCTGCTGCTGGCTCTCGCGACGATCGCAGGGCGCGACGGCAGAGTGGCCGTCTCTCGCGGCGAGTTGATCGAGATCGGCGGGTCGTTCCGCCTCCCCGACCTGATGGCTGCATCGGGGGCCCACCTCGTCGAGGTCGGGACGACGAACCGGACCCGCGAGGCCGACTTCCTCGACGCCCCGGGGACGATCGAGGCCGTTCTCAAGGTTCATCCGTCGAATTACCGGGTCGAGGGATTCACGGAGGAAGTGCCGTTCGCGAGGATGCCTGCGATCGCCGCCGCTATCGGTGCACCGCTCATCGCCGACGTCGGCAGCGGCCTCCTCGACGCCGACACCCCCTGGATCCCCGGAGGGCCGCCCGCGTGGCTCGCCGGTGAACCGGGCGTCCGCCAGACGCTCTCGCAGGGCGCCGACGTGGTGCTGTTCTCGGGCGACAAGCTCCTCGGCGGCCCGCAGGCCGGCATCGCCGTAGGAAGCCGGGACGTGATCGAGCGCATGGCGCGCCACCCGATCGCCAGGGCCGTACGGATCAACACGCCCACGATCATCGATCTCACGAACACGTTCGAGTCGTACGCAGCGAACCGGGCGTCATCCCTCCCGTTCTGGATGATGGCGACCGCTCCCTCGGACGAGATCGAACGGCGCACCCGGGCCGTCGTGGACGCATCGGGCGTCGACGGCTCGATCGTCGACGGCCGGGCGCTCCCCGGAGCCGGGTCCGTGCCGGGACTGGCGATCCCGACACCGGTGCTACGCCTCGAGGGGGCCGGCGATCGGGCGTGGACCGCTCTCGCTGCGCACGATCCACCCGTTGTCGCCACACGCCGTGACGGAGCGACCATCGTGAACCTGCGCTCCGTTCTCCCCGGGGACGACGCCGTCGTCGCGTCCGCACTCGCGAGGATCTGATGCCGATCATCGGAACCGCAGGTCACGTCGATCACGGCAAGTCCACTCTCGTCCAGGCGCTCACCGGGCGCGACCCGGACCGATGGGCGGAGGAGAAGGACCGGGGCCTGACCATCGACCTGGGCTTCGCGTGGACCGA
Source organism: Acidimicrobiia bacterium (assembly GCA_029939995.1). GTDB lineage: Bacteria > Actinomycetota > Acidimicrobiia > Spongiisociales > UBA5794 > JAHEEL01. Next base: position 150,064 of record JAOZRW010000001.1, read on the forward strand.
TCTCGAGGGAACGGCCGTCGGCTTCGTCGATGTTCCCGGCCATGAACGGTTCATCAAGAACATGCTCGCCGGGGTCGGCGGCTTCGACGTTGCCCTGTTCGTCGTCGCTGCGGATGAAGGCTGGATGCCCCAGTCGGAGGAGCATCTCGCGATCCTCGATCTGCTCGGCGTTCGTCACGGCGTCGTCGCCCTCACCCGCATCGATCTCGCCGACGACGACCTCATCGAGCTCTCGACGGCCGAAGTCGTCGAGCACGCGGCGGGAACCGTCGCAGCGTCGTGGCCCATCGTCCCGGTGTCTCCTCCGACGGGCGAGGGCATGGACCGGATCGTCGCCGCGCTCAACGCTGCGCTCGCCGCCGTCGGCCCGACGCGGGACCTGGGACGACCGGAGATGTGGGTCGACCGGGTGTTCACGATCTCCGGGGCCGGCGTCGTCGTGACGGGGACGCTCACGGGCGGCCCGATCTCCGTCGGGGACCGCATGGAGTGTTTCCCCGGTGGGATCGTTCGCGTGCGGGGTCTCCAATCCCATGAGACCCCGCGAGAGACGATCGGGCCCGGTGCCCGCGTCGCCGCGAACATCGTCGGCGTCGATCGCGGCGACATCCAGCGCGGAACGTTGATGGCGCTGCCCGCCTCGATCGACATGACCCGGCGGTTCCTCGCCCGCCTCCACCGACCCCCGCGTGCCGACGACGAGATCACCGACCGCGGCGCCTATCACGTACACCTCGGAACCGCGACGGTTCCCGCCCGGATCAGGGTGCTCGGCGACGGGGACGAACCCGCCGCCATCCTGACGACGCGCTCTCCCGTGCCGGTGGCGATGGGAGACCGGTTCATCCTCCGCGACACCGGTCCGCGGAAGGTTGTCGGCGGCGGGACCGTGCTCGACCCGTCACCGATCCGGCGCCCCACCGAAGATCACATCGCCGCACTGTCGCAGGCGATCCCGCTCGATCCGGCGAGCCGTGCCGATGCCCTCGTAGCGGTTCACGGCGAGATCGACGCCGGGGAGTTGAGCCGATCGACCGGCGGCGGCGCGCCGGCCGCCGCGATCTCCGCCGGGACGAAGTTCTACTCGCCCGAGACCTTCTCGCTCCGGGGGAAGGCTTTCCTCGAGGGCGTCGACGGGTATCACGTGCGGTTCCCCCTCCGACCGGGCCTCCCACGATCGGAAGCAGCTTCCCGGCTCGACGCGGATGCGGATCTCGTCTCAGCGCTGGTCGCCGCAGATCCCGCCCTCGTGGAGGACGGGCCGGTGCTTCACCGTTTGGACTTCGTCCCCGAGTTGAGCGAAGCCGACGAAGCCGCCTGGCGACGCGATCGCGACGTACTGGGCGCCGGTCTCGCCGTCCCCAGGATCTCGGATCTCGAGATCTCCGACGAGGTGCTGCACGCGCTCATCCGCCGCGGCGACCTGATCCGGGTCGCGAACGACCTCGTGTTCCTCCCCGAGCAGATGGATGAGATCACGGCCCGGCTCGGTGACCTCCCCGGCGAGTTCACGGTGGCGATGTTCCGCGACGGACTCGGCGTGTCGCGGCGCCAGGCCGTCCCTCTTCTCGAGTGGCTCGACGCAGCGGGTTGGACGCGTCGTCGGGGCGACGTGCGATCGGTCAGATCCCCGAACGGGCCTTCTGCTGACGACGCTCCGTCTCGGTGAGCCCGCCCCAGATCCCGTACGGCTCGCGGATCGTCATCGCGTAGGAGAGGCATTCGCTTCCGACGGGGCAGCTCCGGCAGATCGCCTTCGCCCGCACTTCTCTGCGCTCCCGCTCTTCCTTCCGCTCGGTCGTGCTCGGAGGGAAGAAGAGGTACGAGTGACTCCCACTGCACGAGGCAACCGGCTGCCAGGATCGATCGAGCGCCATCACCATCAATGCCTCCAACTCATCGGATACGAAGCCGATGCAAATGTAGAGAGCCGCTCTCCGGATTGCCAGGAAAAATATGGCAGGACGACCGGGTTTTTCCCGTTTGTTTTTCGCGGCTTTCGCCGCCACGCCCAACGATCACCGCCCGGGTTTCGCGAACCGGCGCCGCCTCGGCGCGGGCGGCGACTGCAGACGGCTGCCACGGACTACCCTTCCGGTCATGTCACGCGTACTGATCGTCGCCGATGAGCCCTGGGTGGTGAACGAGGTTCACGCTGCTCTCAGCATCGGGGACAACGAACTCGTCGACCATCCCGATCCGGCCACCGTCGCCGATGCCCTCCTCGAGGAGGACTTCGACGTCGCCGTCGTCGACCTCCAGGTCGCGTCGATGGGCGGCATCGCCGTGGTCCACACCATTCGCAACATCGAAAGCCCCGTTCCGGTCGTTCTCCTGCTCGACCGCGAGGCCGATGTGTTCCTCGCCGGCCGGGCCGGAGCGAGTGCGTGGGTCACGAAGCCGTTCACAGCATCGGCCCTCCGCGCAGCGATCTCGGACGTCACCGGAGCGGCGTGACGGACCGTTCGGAGCCTCCGAGTACGAGGGCCGCCGGTGAGCGGCCATGACGTACACCTACCTGATCTACATCGTCATCCTGGCGGCCTGCACGATCGCGTCGGGGTTCTTCTCCGGCTCTGAGACCGCCCTCATCGGGATCTCGAAAGAGCGGGTACACCGGCTCGCCGCCGAGGACAAGCGCGGCCGCCGCGTCGAGCAACTCGTCGCCGACCCGGAGCGGATGCTGTCGACTCTCCTCGTGGCGAACAACGTCGTCAACGTGCTGGCCGCCGCCGTCGCAACGACGCTGTTCATCAGCCTCGTCGGAGAGCAATGGGGTCCGTGGCTCGCAACGCTCGTCGTCACCGCGGTGATCCTCATCTTCGGGGAGATCACACCGAAGACGCTCGCCACCCGGTACCCGGAGCGTTTCGCCCTGTCGGTGGCACCTGCGATCTGGCAGCTCTCCCGCTTCCTCGCACCCGTCGCGACGTTCTTCCGCTCGATCACGAGGGGGCTTCTCCGACTGTTCCGCGTTCCGGTCGAGGGCGATTCGACGGCCGTGACCGACGCCGACATCCGCGCGCTCGCCGAACTCGGCCACCGCGACGGTCAGATCGAGGAAGTGGAACGGGAGATCATCGACGCCCTGTTCGACCTCGCCGACCGTCCGGTGCGCGATGTCATGACCCCGCGGGTCGACATCGTGGCGCTCACCGTCCCGGTGTCCCTGGACGATGTCAGGATGGCGGTCGCAGCAACCGGGCACTCCCGCTACCCCGTCACCCGCGGGGACCTGGACGATCTCGTCGGGATGCTCTTCGTCAAAGATCTGCTCCAACGCACCGGCGAGACGACGCCGGAGGACATCGCGGCGCTCGTCCGCCACCCGGAGTACATCCCGGAGACCGCGACGATCCTCGATGCGCTCACCGAGATGCGTCAGCGCAAGTACGCGATCGCGTGCGTCGTCGACGAGCACGGCGGCATCGAAGGAGTGATCACCGCGAAGGATCTGCTCTCCGAGCTCGTCGGGGAGATCCAGGACGAGTACGACCCCGGTGTGCCCTCCGCCGTGCGCATCGGACCGCGCCGTTGGATCGCCGAGGGCCGCCTCCCCATCGAGGACCTCGAAGCCGAGATCGGGCGGGAACTGCCGGAGGGCCCGTACAGCACCGTCGCCGGCCTGTTCATGGCCGAAGCGGGCCGGGTACCGGCCGTCGGCGACGCCACCGACATCGGGAAGATCCGGTTGACGGTGCTCGAAATGGACCGGAACCGCATCGACCGGATCGAAGTTTCGCTCCTCTAGGACGCCAGAGCCGAAACGGGGGTACAATCCCCGCATTCGGGACGTGGCGCAGCTTGGTAGCGCGCATCGTTCGGGACGATGAGGTCGCCGGTTCAAATCCGGCCGTCCCGACTCATCGGAACCCCGCC
>JAOZRW010000115.1 GCA_029939995.1 Acidimicrobiia bacterium
AGGCGATCCAGCTGCATCCGCTCGTCTGTGCGGCGTTCAACGCCGACTTCGACGGCGACCAGATGGCCGTGCATCTCCCGCTCTCCGCGGAGGCGCAGGCAGAAGCGCGCGTCCTGATGCTGTCGTCGAACAACGTGCTGTCGCCCGCTTCGGGCCGCCCGATCGTGACACCGTCTCAGGACATGATCATCGGCGTGTTCTACCTGTCCGAGCTCGTCGAGGATGCGAAGGGCGCCGGCAGGGCGTTCTCCGACATCGACGAGGCCATGATGGCCTACGAAGCCGGCGACCTGTCCCTCCACGCGCCGATCAAGCTGCGCGTCGGCTGGTTGGCGGGGGAGGCACAGCTCCACGCCGATCTGAAGCGTTCGCTCGGATCGCTGATCGCCGACGAACCCGTCGATCCGCACGGGCTCACCGAGACGACGCTCGGGCGTGCGCTCCTCAACGAGTCGTTCCCGCCCGGGTTCCCGTACGTGAACGCTCCGGTGCTCAAGTCGGACGTCAGGACCCTGATCGACGAGATCATCCGACGCTACGACAAGCCGGAAGTCGCCGACACGCTCGACAACATCAAGTCGCTCGGATTCACCTACGCCACGAAGGCCGGTCTCACGATCGGACTCGAGGACGTGAAGACCCCGCCGTCGAAGAAGAAGATCCTCGCGAGCTTCGACGCCCGCGCGGAGAAGATGGAAGGCCTGTACCAGAAGGGTGTCATCACCGACGCCGAACGGCAGCAGGAGCTCATCGAGATCTGGACCGAGGCGACGGAGAAGGTGAAGGACGCGATGTCCGAGACCCTCACCGCCGACCGGTTCAACCCGATGGACATGATGGTCCGGTCGGGCGCCCGGGGGAACATCATGCAGCTCAGGCAGATCGCCGGGATGCGTGGTCTCGTGGCCAACCCGAAGGGTGACATCATCCCGCAGCCGATCAAGGCGAACTTCCGCGAGGGCCTGTCCGTGCTCGAGTACTTCATCTCGACGCACGGCGCCAGGAAGGGTCTCGCCGACACGGCGCTGAGAACGGCGGATTCGGGATACCTGACCCGTCGTCTGGTCGACGTCTCGCAGGAGATCATCATCCACGACGATCCGACGGGGGATCCGGGGATCGTGATCGCGACCCGGGAGGCCGACGGCACACCGGTGCGTCACCTCCAGAACCGGATCTTCGGCCGTTTCCTCGCCGAGGACGTCAAGGTCGGACGCAAGGTCGCGGAGCTTCCGGACGGGCGCAAGCTCAAGAAGGGCTTCGTCATCGACCGGGACGCCGTCATCGGCCTCGAGGAGCTCGAAGAGGTCACGTCGGTCCGTGTCCGCTCGCCGTTGACGGACGAGTCGAGGTACGGGATCAGCCGCGAGTCGTACGGAATCGACCTCGCCACCGGGGCGATGGTCGAGCCGGGGACGGCGGTCGGCATCATGGCCGCCCAGTCGATCGGCGAGCCGGGGACCCAGCTGACGATGCGTACGTTCCACACCGGCGGTGTCGCAGGTGAGGACATCACGCACGGTCTTCCGCGCGTGGTCGAGCTGTTCGAAGCCAGGACACCGAAGGGGAAGGCGATCCTCGCCGACGTCGGCGGAGCCATCAAGATCGAGGTCGATGAAGAGACGAAGACCCGCTACGTGGTCGTCGTCCAGGGTGACGACGAGGTGCGGTACGCGCTGCCACGCCGGTCCCGTCTTCGCGTATCCGAGGGTGACATCATCGAGCCGGGAGCTCAGCTCACCGAAGGACCGCTCGATCCGAAGGAAGTCCTCGAAGTGCAGGGCATCCGGGCCTGTCAGCGGTATCTCGTGGACCAGGTCCAGGAGGTGTACCGGTCACAGGGCGTCGACATCCACGACAAGCACATCGAGCTCATCGTTCGTCAGATGCTGCGCAGGGTGCGCGTCGCCAACCCCGGTGACTCGAAGTACCTGCCGAACGAGCTCGCGGATCAGAAGGAGTTCCGCCGGATCAACGAGGAACTCGTCGAAGAGGGTCTCTCACCGGCGGAGGGTCGACCGGAGCTGATGGGAATCACGAAGGCGTCGCTCGCGACGGACTCGTGGCTGTCGGCCGCGTCGTTCCAGGAGACGACTCGTGTGCTCACCGAAGCGGCGTTGCAGTCCAAGTCGGACTTCATGCGCGGCCTGAAGGAGAACGTCATCATCGGGAAGCTGATCCCATCGGGGACCGGCTCTCCGATCTACCAGTCGATCGAGCCGATGCTCCCCGACGCCAGCGTCGTGACGGCGCTCGGCCTGTTCGGCGAAGAGGCTCCGGAGATGGCAGACGACTCGCTCCCCGCAGATCCGGCAGAGTGGCTTGCGTCGCTCGGCGGATCCGTGAACGTCGACGAGGAAGAGGACGACGAAGCCGGCGAGTAGCAGGTATCCCAGATCGAACGAGCAGGGGCGGCCTTCGGGCCGCCCCTCTCTGTTGGGCTTCCG
>JAOZRW010000058.1 GCA_029939995.1 Acidimicrobiia bacterium
TCCGACGAACGGTTCGACGAGATGCGTCGCATCTTCGAGACGGCCGGCATCGAGGTCCTCACCGCCTGAACGGCACCGGCGCGATGCCCCCGGACCGGTGACGATCCGAGCGACCATCCCGGGCTTCTGCGTCGTCGATTCAGCGGAGAAGCGGCAGCAATCTGGAGTGAAGCGCCCGATTGGCAGCGACGACGTCGCGCGACGGTGACGTGAGCGGGCTCCCACCGAGATCAGTAACGATTGCCCCGGCTTCTGAAGCAATCACGATGCCGGCAGCCGTATCCCACAGCCCGAGCCTCTGCTCCCAGAACGCGTCGATGCGGCCGGTCGCCACGTCGCAAAGGTCGATCGCGGCCGCCCCGAGACACCGCACCGCCAGGGCCTTGCGGGTGACGATCGCCCACTCCCCGAGATTGGACCGTTCCTCGAGGTCGTACGGGAACCCGGACGCCACCACTGCGTCGTCGGGTTCGGTGACGTCCGAACAGCTGATGGTCGAACCGTTGAGATACGCTCCACCGCCGGTGTGGGCGTGATAGATCTCTCTCTGCGGCGGGCAGGTCACGACGCCAACGGCCAGGCCATCGGGTCCGTAGAAGCCGATCGACGTGCCCCACCGGGGTTGCCCTTTGAGGAAGTTCGTAGTCCCGTCGAGCGGGTCTACGAACCAACGCCGCCCGGCACCGGAGGAACCGCTACTCCCGCCCTCCTCCTCGGCGACGATGGCGTCGTCGGGGAACGCCCGTCGCAGACCGGCGACGATCAGTTCCTGCGCGGCAACATCCGCTTCGGAGACGAGTTCGCGCCGGCTCTTGCGCTCACGGTGGACACCGCTTTCGGCGTAGCCGAGGAGCAGGTCGCCGGCGGAGGCAGCGAGTTCGAGGGCAACCGCCAGTTCGACCGGCGCGCCAGCAGAGGTGCTCATCGGGGGAAGAAGCGCAGCCGACTCCGGTCGAAGACGAACTCGGACGTCGTCTCTTCGGCGAGGCCTGTCAGCCACCGGGAGTCGACGACGGCCCGGAGGGTCCGGTCGTCGATACGCAGGGACAGGACGGCGGTCGCACCCAGGGGTTCGATGACGTCGACGAGAGCCGTGAACGGTTCGGTCGCCTCCTCGTCCGTCAAGTCGCCCACAGGGTGGATGTGCTCGGGGCGGACGCCCAGAGTGACCGGGCCGGCAACGGCATCAACGTCGGCGAGCCGGAGTCCGCCGCCGCTGTACGTTCCGTCGTCGACGCTGCCGTCGACGAGATTCATGGCCGGGCTGCCGATGAACGTGGCAACGAACGTGTTGGCCGGGTGGTCGTAGATCTCCTGCGGCCCGCCGCGCTGCTGGATGGTGCCGGCGTTCATGACGACGAGCTCGTCGGCGAGAGCCATCGCCTCCTCTTGGTCGTGGGTCACATAGACGACCGTGGTGCCGAGGGCGCGCTGGAGACGCAGCAGCTCGGTCCTCATCTCGACCCGGAGCTTGGCATCCAGATTCGACAATGGCTCGTCGAACAGGAACACGGATGGTTCACGCACGATGGCACGCCCGATAGCGACGCGCTGCTGCTGGCCACCCGACAGCTCGCCGGGCTTCCGATCGAGCAATTCCTCGACATTGAGCAGGTCCGCCGCGTAGGCGACCCGTTCGGCGATCTCCGCCTTGTCCTTCTTGCGGGCCCGCAGGCCGAACGAGATGTTGTCGCGGACGGACAGGTGCGGATAGAGGGCGTAGTTCTGGAACACCATCGCGATGTCGCGGTCCTTCGGCTCGAGATCGGTGACATCCCGGTCGCCGATGATGATCCGCCCCGAGGTCGGTTCGACCAGGCCGGCGATCATCCGCAGACTGGTCGTCTTCCCGCACCCGGACGGCCCGACGAGGACCGTGAACTGGCCCTCTTCGATATCGAGGTCGATGCTCGCGACGACGTCCTTGGATCCGTAGCGTTTCGTCAGTTGCTCCAATCGAAGACCTGCCATCAGCCTTTCACACCTCCGCCTGAGAGTCCTTGAATGAGTCGTCGCTGTACAAAGAAGCTGGCAATGACCACCGGGACGACGGAGATGAGGATCGCCGCCGACATCGTGCCCAGCTCCACGCCCCGGAACGTGTTGAAACTGGCGATCGCCACCGGAAGGGTCCGCGTGTTGCCCCCGGCGAGGATCAGGGCGTAGAACAGGTCGTTCCACGACAGAATGAACGCGAAGATCGCCGCGGCGCCCAGACCCGGGTACACCTGGGGCAGTACGACTTTGAAGAACGCCTGCACGCGCCCGTATCCGTCGACACGCGCCTGCTCCTCGAGCTCATCGGGGACGGCATCGAAGAATCCGATCATGAACCAGGTCACGACGGGGACGACGAATGTCAGGTGGGCGGGAATCACGGCGGCGAGCGTGTCACGAACCCCGGCGTTCAACGCGAGGTAGAAGAGCGGGATGACGAGGACCGCTGGGGGCATCATCTCCGAAAGGAGCACCGTGAACCGGGTCTGGTCCCCGCCGGTCCGCCACTTCGAAATCGAATAGGCGGCCAGGGTACCGGCGAGTAGGGCGATCACAACGGTGACGACGCCGACGACGATCGACGTGGCGGCGCTGCCGAGAATCCCGCCGTCGATGACGGCCTCCCAGTTGACGAGCGTCGGCCGGAAGATGAGCCGAGACGGGTCGGACAGCGCTGCCTGGCTCTTGATCGAACTGATGACGACCCACGAATAGGGGAAGACCACCACGATCACAGCCACGATGATGAGGATCCGGCGAAGTGTGCGCATCATCTCGGCACCATCCGTCGGTATCCGATGATCACAATGATGAAGACGATCACGACGAGGACGAGCGCCATGGCTGCCGCCTCACCGAGGCGGAAGAACTGGAAGCCCGTCTTGTAGACCTGGTACTGGATGGTTTCGGTTGCGGTGCCGGGACCGCCCTTGGTGATGGCAATCACGTATTCGAACACCTTGAACGCATCGAGGGCCCGGATGATGATCGCGACGACGATCACGGGGCGTAGGAGGGGGAGCGTCACGTTGCGAAACGTGAACCATGCGTCGGCGCCATCGACCCGCGCGGCCTCGTACGGCTCCTCGGGGAGGCTCTGAAGGCCGGCGAGAAGCATCAAGATCATGAGGGGCGTCCACTGCCACACGTCGATGGCGATGATCGAGGGCAAGGCGAGGCGAGGGCCGAAGAAGTCGATGGTGATGCCGAAGACGGAGAGGATGCGGGGGATCAGCCCGAGTTGCTGGTTGAGGAGGAATCGGAACATGAGTCCGACGGCGATCGGGGTGACAAACATGGGGGTGAGTAGGACGGACCGGGTGACGTTCTTGAGCCATGTCTGCCGGTGGAGCGCCAGAGCGATGACCATCCCAAGGACGAGTTCGAGTCCGACGGCGGCGATCACGAACATGAATGTGTTGCGGAGCGAAGCGAGGTATGTGCTGTTGCTGAGGAGGCCGAGGTACTGGTCGAATCCGACGAACTTCGTCTGGCCCTGTTTGGTGATGGTGAGGTTGGTGAACGAGATCCAGACGCTGTACCCGAACGGGTAGGCGAAGAAGACGGCGAACAGAGCGAGCAGCGGGGCCATGAAGACCCACCGGGTCATCCTCCGCCGCATGCGGGGGCGGCGCGGTGGGGAGTCACCCTGACTCCCCACCGAACTGCGTGTCGTCGTTTCAGCCACCCTGGTTGAGTACTTCCTGGGCCCGGGTCGCCGCAGCGGTGATCGCCTCGTCGACGGACTTTTGGCCGGCGACGGCCGCGTTGAGTTCCTCACCCACCACGTTGATCATCTCCTCGGCGTTGGGTCCATCGGCAAGTGGCCGCGCATCCTCGAGGATCGCCGCCACCGTCTTGTAGTAGTCCTCGCCGAAGCCCTGCGCCCAGACGTCCGGGTCGGTCATCACACTGTTGCGCACCGGGGCACCACCGGCAATGACCCTCGTCTTGGCCTGAGCCTCCGACGTGATCCACGACACGAAGGTCCACGAAGCATCCTTCACGTTGGAGTTCGCGGGAAGCGACCAGTACCAGGCACCGAGGACGGAAATCCCTCCAGGCACCTCAGCCACCTTGAACTTGCCGGCAAGGTCCCCGGCCGGCCCGTCGGCGCCGTTGAGCGTCGGGAGCATCCAGTTGTACGAGATCATCTGTGCCGCCTGGCCACCGGCCACGGCACGCAACGACTCGTCGAAGGACCAGTTGAGCGAGTTCTCCGGCGCGTACGAGTTGTAGAAGTCGATGTACGTGTCAAGCGCCGTGCGTGCTTCCGGGCTGTCGAGGACCACGGTGTTGTCGGCATCCTGGATCGATCCGCCTGCGGCAAACAGGTAGTTCGCCCACTCCTCGAAGATCTTGTACCCCTTCTGCGGTTGCATGGCGATGCCGGCCACGTCGTCGGTCGTGAGTGCTGCTGCGGCGGCACCGAACTCGTCGAGGGTCGTGGGCGCTTCGAGTCCGGCTGCTTCGTACAGGTCGGATCGATAGATCAGGCTCAGGCCGTAGTTGTAGAACGGCACGCCGTAAACGCCCCCGTCAACCTCGGCGATATCGCGGAGAGGAGCCGAGAAGTCCTCGTAGTTGTAGTCGGCGGTCGCGGCGATTCTGTCGTTCAGATCCTCGAGGAATCCGGCCGACGCGAAGTCGTACATCCACGGGTTGTCGACGATGATCAGATCGAATGTCGGGTCCGACGCCAGGAACGACGAAACGATCCGGTCCCGCATCTGGTCGTACGGCATCGCCTCGATCTCGACGGTGATGTCGGGGTACTCGGCGTTGAAGTCGGCGAGCATTCCCTTGACGATGTCGGTGTCCGGAACTTCTTCCATGATCACCCGGACGGTCGCTGCTTCCCCGCCGGCTTCCACGGCGACGGTCGTGGTCGTATCGCCGCCGTCGCTCGTGTCGTCCGAGCTGGATGAGCATGCGCTGGCAACCAGCGCAAGCACCGCGAACAACAGCACCAGCAAGCTCGGGATCCTGTGTCTCCTCGTCATGTTTCTCTCCCTTTGTCTGTCGACCCTCCAGGCCGACTAGTCCATGTAGGCGCCGCCATTGACGGCGATCGCCTCTCCTGTGATGAATCCGGCGTCGTTGCTCAGGAGGAACGCGACGACCGTCGCCACGTCCTCCGGAGTCTCCAAACGCCCCATCGGCGTGTCCTCGATGTAGAGACGCTGCACTTCCTCGACGTCGACGCCGCGTAGGTGTGCTTCCCACTCGAGTTCCCTTGTCTGCATCCCCGTCGCTACGTAGCCGGGGCAAACGGCGTTTACCCGGATGCCGTACGGAGCGAGTTCGGCCGCCATCGCTTGGGTGAGGCCGACCACAGCGAACTTCGATGCCACATAGTGGGCGAGGAACGGGGCGGCACCCTGCTTGGCAGCCATCGACGCCGTGTTGACGATCACGCCGCGGGTCCCCGACGCCCGGAACCTCTCCGCAGCCTCCTGACCGGAGAGGAACACGCCCTTGGCGTTGATGTCCATGTTCCGATCCCATTCGGCTTCTGGAATGTCGGTGAATGGGTACATCGATGACACGCCGGCGTTCGAGACCCATCCCTCGAGCGGCCCGTAGGCCGCTTCCGCCCGTTCTGCCGCGGCGCCGATCGAAGCCCGCTCGGTGACGTCAACCGCGACACCCAGTGTGTCGAGTTCGGCTGCGACGGCCAGTGCCGCAGTCTCGTCGATATCCGTCACGACGACCCGGTGGCCGCGGTCCGTGAGTTCCCTCGCGATCGCGGCGCCGATGCCGGCGCCGGCTCCGGTAATCAGTACGTTCATGCGAGCACCTCTTTCAATGCCGGGTACAGCTGCCGGTAGATCCGGTAGCTCTCCTCGTATCGCTCGTCTGGTTGCGGCTCGACCGGCTCGGCCAGTTCGAACAGGCCGGAGATCGCCTGCCAATCGTCGAGAGCGCCGGTACCGATTGCGGCAGCGAAGGCGACCCCGAATGCCGAGCCTCCTGTGAACCGGACGGGCTCGACGGGCCTTTCGAGCACGTCCGAGATGATCTGTGCCCACACACGGGACTTGCTGCCTCCGTCGGTGAGGCGGATCCTGCCCGGTTCGAATCCGAGTTCCGTGAAGACTTCAAGGTGGTGTTTGAAGCCGTAGGCGACCGATTCGAGTACGGCACGGAACAGGTCTCCCCGCCGGTGGCCCAGGTGGAGGCCGATGAAGGCCCCCCGGGCATCCGGGTCGTTGATCGGTGTCTTCTCCCCCAGGAAGTAGGGCAGGGCGACGATTCCGGAGGCGCCTGGCTGTGATGCGGCCGCTTCCTGGTCGAGTTGTTCTAGCGGCTCGGAGCCGGCGAGTTCGCGCTGGAACCACCGGATGAAGCTGCCGCTGGCGGCCATGCAGCCGTTGGGGAGGTACCTGCCGGGGACAAGGTGGAAGTCGAGGTACAGGCGGTGGTCGACAACGGGTCGATCGGTAGTGAGCAGGATGTCTCCTGCACCGCCAAGCTTGACAACGAGATCACCCGGTTCGATCGCTCCGGCGGAGAAGGCCGAAGCCACGTGGTCCGCGGCACCGGCGACGACGGGGGTCCCGGCCCGCAGACCGGTCTCGGCCGCGGCCGCGGTGCTGACTGTTCCAACGATCGTGGACGGGTCGTTGACCGGCGGGAGATAGCGGGGGTCGAGGTGGGCTGCTTCGACGATGTCCCACGCCCACTCCCCAGTTCCCAGGTCGTAGAGGCCGCTCTCGAGCGCCCAGTTCCGTTCGATCGTAGGTATCCCGGTGAGGCGGTAGGTGATGTAGTCGTATGAGCCCATGATCCACCGGACCCGGTCCCACACGGCGGGTTCGTTCCTCTGGATCCACAGCAGGGTGGGGGCAACCGACTGCTGGGTGATCGGCGATCCCGTTCGACCTACGATGTCCGTCCCGTTGAACCGCTCTCGGAGCTCGGCGATTTCGACGACGGCCCGGCTGTCGTTCTGTTGGATGGAGTGGCGCAGGACGCGTCCCCGCTCGTCGACAAGGACGACACAGGGAACCATTCCGCTTACGCCGATGGCATCGATCGGCGTTTCGACGACCGCCTCACCGGCGACGGCGACGACATTCCTCCACCACTGTTCGGGATCCTCCTCGGCCCATCCGGCGTGGAGTGAGCGCAAGTCGGTGGGACGGCTCGCGCCGCCGATGATCCCGGAGCCGACATCGAACACGACGGACTTGGTGGCCGTCGTGCCGATATCGATCCCGAGAAGGGTGGTCATCCGCGAGCTGCCTCCACGAAGCGCCGGGCACGTTCGGGATCCACGGGGTTCCAGGTATAGCCGTCGACCTTGAGGTCGGATCCGACGATCGCGCCGTCGGCAACCGACAGGAATGAGGCGATGTTGGTGCTCTTCGCCCCCGTGTTGACGAGGACCGGCGCCTCGTCACCGACGGCGGCCTTGGCTGCCTCGAGAGCGGCCAGGTCCGGTTCGGCTCCCGCCATCGGTCCGGAAATGAGAATGGCGTCCGGGATGCTCGATACGACTGCCGAACGAGCGATCGCGTGCAGGTCGCGGCTGCCGATCGGTGAGGCAAACTCGGGAGTGATGTTCATGAAGACGGCCAGATCGTCGGCACCGAGTCGGCGGCGTTCGCGCAGAAGAGCGCCGGCATCGGTTGTCCACGGCCCCATATCCGACTCGTAGAATCCGGTCGCTACCTCGCGCATGAACGATGCCCCGGTCGCCGCGGCGATCGCCAGGGCTGCCGAGGCGTCCCAGAGAAAGTCGGCGCCATACGGGATTCCATCGGGAGCGGCTTCGGTGATGACGTGGGCCATGACGGCGACGCCGTCGTATCCTGCTTCGAATCGGTAGGGACGATCCCCCTCGTTGCAGAACATCACAGCGTCGAAGCCGGCATCGACGAGCACGGCGACGTCCTGGCGCAGGCTGTCGACGAGACCGGCTATCCCGGCGTCGGCGTCGTATAGCGGGGTTCCCGGGAGCGGCGGCACATGGGCCATCGCGATCAATGGTCTACCGGACGGGAAAATCCGATGGAAGCGTTCGTTCACGCCAACATCACCTCCACGGTGTTTTGCAGGGCTTCGATGTCCTCGATGGCGACATCGGGCCGGTCTTCGGTCACTACTACGTCGATCTCGGTGAGCGGGCAGACACGGGCGAAGGCCACCTTCCCGATCTTGGAGCGGTCCGCGACCACCATCCGCGACTGGGCGGACTCGAGGGCCCGCTGCTTGACGCGGGCATCGTCGAGGTTGTATTCGGTGACGCCCGCCGTCGGGTGGATGCCGCCGACACCCATCACGAAGTGGTCGAAGATCAGGCCCTCGAAGGCGGCCTCGGCAAGCGGCCCCACGAGCGAGAGTTCGCCGGGGCGGATCGACCCTCCGGTCATCATGAGGCGGATCCCGGGACTGTCGGCCAGTTCGGTGGCGATGCGGAGGCTCGGGGTCAGCACCGTGAGTTGGGATCGCTGGCGCAAGGCCCGGGCCACGGCGAGGCTCGTCGATCCTACGTCGAGAATCACGGTGTCCCCGTCGCGGATCCGCGAGGCGGCCAGTTCGCCGATTCGGGTCTTCGCTTCCTGAGCGGCGAGTGCCCGGCTGGCAAACGGGGGTTCGTAGGAGCCGGACACGGCTGCGACAGCACCGCCGTGGGTCCGCTTCAGGAGTCCCTGCTGTTCCAGAGTCTCGAGGTCTCGCCGGATGGTCATGTCCGAGACGTGGCAGAGATCCCGCAGGTCGGATACCCGCACACTTCCCTGTGAAGCCAGTCTCTCGAGGATGAGTCCTTGCCGCTCTTCGTACTGCATGTTGATTCAAACATACTTTGTGTTTGTTCAATCGTCAACTAGCAAAGTTTGTGTTGTTTTCGCCCATAGGGAGAGGTGGCGGCCGAGATCCGAAACCGGAGTCGCGTACGCGAGAACGGGTCGCGTCAGCCCTCATCAGAGACCCGGACGTCCCGAGCACGGTCCACTCATCCGTGCGCTGCCCGGTCGATGAGGCTTCGAGCCTCCCTTGCCCCGGTGCCGGAAGGGCAGCAGGTGAGCCGGACGAGCGTATCTCCGCCCTTACGAACCTAGAGTTCTCGGACACCGCAAGAGGGGACCCGATGGAGATCAGTCGAACGTGGGGCAGAATTCTGGGGTTGACCGGCATGGTCGGCGGCCTGGTGTTCTTCGCCGGCGACATGCTCTTCTACTACAGCAGCACCAGCG
>JAOZRW010000116.1:0-639 GCA_029939995.1 Acidimicrobiia bacterium
GATCGGTGCGGCGTCTTCGGGGCTGATTACGGGGGTTGTCAAGGAACCCGGGGGGCTTGATGCCGAGGCACTCCGGGCGGTTTGTGCGCGGGCGCCGCAGAAACTCGCCCAGAAGATCCCGCCTGCGGACTGTTACAGGATGTCCTGGTTCTCCAGGGAACCAACCGGTACATTCCAACTCCTCCTCACTGATTATTCGGAGTCGATCTACGCGTCGTACGAGATCTTCAAGAGTCATCGAAACAATTGGATCTGGAAACTGGATTTCTACGAACAGCCGGGAAATCTCAGTAACATCTGGGGCTATACCCAATGTAATTCTTCGGCAATGCCGGATCGGGGCATGAAAGAGAGCAGGAAGCTCATCGGAAAGGAATACTTACGGTGCCAGGAGCAATGGCTCCGAATCGCCCTCGAGAACCATCCCGACACATGGTTTTCGGACGATATCCGCCTAATCCTTGCCGGAGACGCTTACCTGCTCGGCGATAAGGAGCGATGCCGTTCGCTGCTTGCAGAACTGATCGCTAGAGGGCGGCCCTCCGTTGCCGGGAAGGCCCGGGAGCTGCTCGACGGCATGATCGAAAAAGGCATGCTCCCTGCTTCGACGCCGAAGCCGGGATTCGCCGGGGGTACGGC
>JAOZRW010000116.1:649-2410 GCA_029939995.1 Acidimicrobiia bacterium
GCGATGAGCCGCCGGTCGGTCGTGGCGCTTTCGGTGGTCCTGGCGATTGTCGTAGCCCTGCCCCTCCCCGCCTCGAACATGGGCTTGGCCCTGCGAATGCAACTCGACTCGACCTCCCAACCTCTCCACTTCATCTCCCTGCCATACCTCTACACCCCGGCCACCGCCGAGGCTCTCTGCCAGGACCTCGGGGGGAGCGGATGCGTCAGCGAAATCCTGCGCTGGGACGATGCGACCTCCACCTTTGTCGAGTACGCCTGCGGCTCGGGCGCCGGGGACTTCGCCCTCGAAGAAGGCATGGGCTATGGGGTGCGGGTTGTGCTGTACCAGAGTATTGACACCCTCGTCGTCGGGATTCACGACGATACTTTCGAGTTTGACTTCGCCCCAGGCTCGGGCAGCAACCTCCACTGGATCTCCCTGCCCTACCATCTGGCTCTTCCGGATGCCGGGGGCCTGGAGAATGTCACCGACGCCGAGGATCTCTGCCTCCAGGCCGGTCCCGAGCTCTTCTCGGTCCTGCGGTGGAACGAGGAGGCCGGCCGGTACGAGGCCTACCTCTGCGGCAGCGAATTTGCCGTTCCTTTCGAACTCGAACAGGGCGTCGGATACGGTCTGATAAACGCTGACGGGGAGACTCTCACATGGCAGCCGACGCATTACTGAGACGTGGCGCGGCGGTGACGGCGCTTGCCGCCATCGCCCTGTTATCGACGGCCCCGCTTGGCGCCCAGTGCGGCGCGGCTCTGATCGGAGAGAAGGCTCAACCTGCCGCCATCCAGGGGCTGGGCACGACGGCCGCCATCCGAGTGTGGGCCGCAGGCTCTGCCTCGTCCGCTTCGATACCCGATCCCTGTGCCGGTGGAGGATGCGCCGCTCTCGATGCATCGCCGTTGTGCGAGCTCTCGGGGGATTGCATCGCGATCACCGGCATCCAGTGGCTCAACGGCAGTTGCACAACCGCCGGGTTGCTCCCTGCGACTACCGTGGTGCTGGCCGAGGACGTCACGACCGCAGACGGCGGTCGCTGGGCGGCAGTCCGGATTGATCACAACCCCTCAGATGCCAACTTCGACCTCGACGCCGCCCAGGATAGGACCTGCGGCGGATGTTCTTCTGAAGCCTCAGCCCTGATCGGCGGCGCCCAACACATCGGCGTCAGCCTTGTCGGCCAGTCGGGAGATCTCCTGACTCTGGGACTGAGCTGGTCAGCGCCTGACGACCAGGCCGAGGCGCTGAACGAGAGCCCAACGAGCCTCGTGAAGGCCTACTCCCTGTGGGTCGCCCGAGCGCCCGAGGGGAGCTTCCCGGCCATGGACGGCGCCACGACCGGGTGGACCCGGACGGCCGATGTCGACGGTATTCACCAGGGTGGGTATTCCACCGACACGACGGCCGAAATCGTCGTCGATCTTGCCGGCAGCACCGACGCCGTTTGGGTCGCGACCGGTCTCATCTTTGACGGAAGCGGTGATCCGGGGACTGATCCCAACAGCGTTGCCTCGACCGTGATCTCCCGGGGCGTCCTGGCGTACTTGCCGTCAATCGGTCTTGTCGAGATCTTCTCAGACGGTTTCGAGACCGGCGACACCGGCATGTGGTCAGACAGTACGCCGTAGGTGCTTCGGCTGCCGAGGCGATGGAATGATGAGAGATGAATGCGGAATGATGAATTTCAGGTCGCACGCAGTTCAACGAAATCCGTCGATCCTTGACAGGCCGTAGCGTCGGTCCTACGGTTGATTGAGGAGACATGATGAC
>JAOZRW010000117.1 GCA_029939995.1 Acidimicrobiia bacterium
TTCGCGACGGCGTAGGCGCCGAGCGTCGTGACCCCCTGAAGCGCTGCGAGCCGCGGCCACATCGGTGCCGATCTGATCTACGGTTGATGGTGCGACGATGGAGGAACTTGGAGCGAGGAGGGTGACGGCGTGCCGCACCGATACGAGATCGTCTCGCACACGGCCGACACCGGGATCGAGACGGAGGGAGCGACGCTCGGCGAAGCGATCGGCAACGCCGCGTTCGCGATGTTCGACCTCATGTTCGACCTGTCGGAGGTCACCCCGGAGATGACGATCTCGTTCGATCTGGAAGCGGAGTCGCCGACGGAGCTGCTCGTCGACGTCCTGAGCGAGCTGCTGTGGCGCAGCGAGACCGGCGATCTCGCCTTCACCGACGTGGGCGTTCACGAGACCGGTTTGCACGCATCCGTCCGCGCTGCAGCCGCCGATGCCCGTGAGCTGGAGCTTCGCGGCCCGCCGGTCAAGGCGGTCACCTATCACCAATTGCGATGCGAGCGGATCGGTGACCGGTGGGCGATCAGGGTGATCTTCGACGTTTGAGTCGTCGTCGCCTTCCGGCGTGACGCGTCGTCTGGCATGATCGGACCATGGAGCTCGAACGCGCCGGCGACTACCGGTGGACGATCCCACGATCCGGCGGGATGCGGGTCCCCGGTGTCGTGTTCGCCGGTGACTCGCTGATCGTGAAGGCCCGCGAGGATCGAGCCGTCGAACAGGTCGCGAACGTGGCGCACCTCCCGGGCATCGTCGGCGCCTCGTTCGCTATGCCCGACATCCATTGGGGTTACGGGTTCCCGATCGGCGGAGTGGCCGCCACCGACGTCGACGCCGGCGGTGTCGTCTCCCCCGGCGGCGTCGGCTTCGACATCGGCTGTGGTGTCCGTCTCCTGTCCTCCGACCTCACCGAGAAGGACTTCGCCCGGCACGGGGACCGGATCATGGCGCGCCTCGATGCTCGCATCCCCCGCGGCACCGGCAAGGGAGGCATCGCCCCGCGAACCCTCCTCGACGCCGTCCTCGCCCGCGGGGCCGCCGCGGTGCTCGACGCCGGGTACGGCACCGACCGGGACCTCGATCGCTGCGAGGAGCGCGGCACCTCGGCGGGCGCCGACCCCGACGCCGTGTCCTCCAAGGCCCGGCAACGCGGCGAAGGCCAGATCGGGTCGCTCGGCGCCGGCAACCACTTCCTCGAGATCCAGGTCGTCGACCGTATCCTCGACGCCGAAGCCGCCGCCGCGTTCGGGCTGCGACCGGGCACGCTCACGGTGATGATCCACTGCGGCAGCCGCGGCCTCGGTCACCAGACATGCCAGGACCAGCTGAAGCTGATGGGCCCCGCCATGGCCCGCCACAACATCACGGTCCCGGACCGGCAGCTCGCCTGCGTGCCGGTCCGGTCGGCCGAGGGACGGGCGTACCTCGGTGCGATGGCGGCGGCCGCGAACTTCGCCTGGGCGAACCGGCACGTCCTCGCCCACGAGGCCAGACACGCTTTCGCCGGGGCCCTGTCGGTCCCGCCCGAACGCCTGAACATGGACCTCGTCTTCGACGTTGCCCACAACCTCGCGAAGCTGGAGACCCATCCCGTCGATGGCGCGCCGAGGACCCTGTGCGTGCATCGCAAGGGAGCGACCCGGGCGTTCGGTCCCGGTCATCCGGACCTGCCGGAGGATCTGCGCGACGTCGGACAGCCGGTACTCGTGCCGGGAAGCATGGGAACCGCGTCGTGGGTGCTGCGCGGCGTTTCGGACAACCCGGCGTTCGATTCGGCCGCACACGGTGCCGGGCGGCTGATGAGTCGCACGAGCGCCAAGCGCCGCTCGACCGGCGCCGACGTGCGCCGGGGCCTCGAGACGATGGGGATCGCGATCCGTCCCGGTTCGGTGAAGCTGCTGGCCGAGGAGGCGCCGTACGCCTACAAGGACGTCGACGAGGTCGCACGCGTCTGCGAAGCCGCGGGCCTCGCCTCCCGCGTCGCCAGACTCCGCCCGATCGGCGTCGTGAAGGGCTGATGCACGCTCCACGGTTCGGCGCGGATGCTCGAACACGGGGACCCGACGATGGAGGTGCCAGAGGATCCGTGTACGAGATCGTCGAGCTCGTCGGCACGAGCGAGAGCTCCTGGGAGGACGCAGCGAGTCGCCGAAGTGGAGAAACTCGACCTGCAGATCGCCGACGACGGCTCGGTCGCGGCGTTCCGGACGAAGGTCAAGCTGTCGTTCAAGCACGAGGGCGGCGTCTAAGACTCCGACCGGTACGTTCGGACGCGCACGGCCGTGCGCCCGCATGACCGCACGCGTCTGAACGAAGAGGAGAACGCTCCCACACCCCTCTCTCCTCGGGATGCCCCCCTGCGT